>CAVTDX010000126.1:0-41284 GCA_963733345.1 uncultured delta proteobacterium | reverse complement strand
CGGCCTGTTGCCCAAATCATGATTTTAGCGTAAGCAGAAGAGCAATAAATTCGTGGGCTATGTTCATTATTGCATACAATTATGTGGCCTTATCCCGTAAAGTACGGTAAACTTTGCAAGCGCTCAAGACAAGGAGATACGGCCCATGATGGGTTACGGTCCGCCGCCTAATGATCCCCTGTTTTCCTTCAATGTTCAGTTAGAAACGAGGGTCCGGAAGGACCACCCTCTCCGTCGCATCAAGGAACTGATCGACTTCGACTTCATCTACGACGAAGTCAGGAAGACTTACGGGGATAAGGGCAACGTCTCCATTCCGCCCCCGGTCATCCTCAAGCTGATGCTTCTTCTCATACTCTACAATGTCCGGTCGGAAAGAGAACTGATGGAGACCCTCCCCGAGCGATTGGACTGGCTCTGGTTTCTTGGCTTCACCATCGAATCCTCCATACCTGACCACAGCGTGCTTTCAAAGGCGAGAAAAAGATGGGGCGAGGAAGTCTTCAAGCAGTTCTTCGAGCGGATCGCGGTGCAGTGCGTTGAAGCAAAGCTGGTCGATGGGAGCAAGATTTTTATGGATTCAAGCCTCATCGACGCCGACGCTTCGAACAACTCGGTTGTTGATGCTCATTCTCTGAAAAAATACCTCAAAGAAGGCTATCGGGAACTGGAGAAGAGACTGGACGATTCCCGAAGGACAGGCCGCAGTGAACAATCGCTTTGTCTTCCCCCGCACTGATCCTGACGCCTCGATCATCCGCCATGCGGGAGGCAAGGCAAAGCTCCGGTACAAAATCGGACCGGGCGATCGATGAACTCCGTGAAGTAATCACGGCGGTGAAAGTCACTCCCGGCGCGATTGACGACGGACATGAAATGGGTTCTCTCATCGAAGAACATGAAAAAGAATGCCGATTCGACGGTGAAGATTGTTGTAGCCGACAGCAAGTACGGCACGAAAGAAAACCTTCTGCTGTGCTGCGACAAGGGCATAAAACCCCACATGTCCACCGTTAAGGCCGTAACGAGCGGCACGAGTTCCCGAAACGGGATATTCCCGGAAGAGCGGTTTGTCTATCATAAGGAGAACGACGCCTTTACATGTCCTGCAGGAAAGACGCTGAAGAGAAGGTCGATCCATGAAGACAAACAGAACGTCGAATACGCGGGGGCAAAGGGAGACTGCGCTGCATGCGCTTTGCGGTCTCAGTGCACCAGGGCAAAAGGACGGCGAACGGTACAGCGCCATGTCCGCCAGGAAGAGATTGACCGTATGCTTGCGCTCACCGAGACCCGTGCAGCAAAAAGAGACCTCACAACGCGCCGGCAGCTTATGGAGCGCTCCTTTGCCCGAAGCACTCGCTTCAGCTTCGACAGAGCCCGTTGGCGGAGGGCTATGGAAAGGGGCTATTCAAGAGTACCTTGTGTCGGCCATTCAGAACATTGAGACATTGATCCGACACGCAATCAAACCGACGAAGGGAGTGAGGACAGCCCCTTTCGCAACTTTGGGAAGGGCAGTGAGGGCCTACATCAACGTCTATCTTTTTTATTGCACGAGACAAGCGCCGGATGCCGGTCTTACGGATCTGGCCTTCCTGTAATGGCGAGGGATGTATGATTCCCGGTTACAAAGCCCGTTCGGGCAACAGGCCGTTCACTTTCAGCCACAAAACTGAAAAACTGTTTTTTTCTGGTCTCGTCCTTGACTTCAGGAGAGAGCCGCATAAAACTTGTTTATAGGTAAAACGGTGTGAGGTGCGATGTGGAAGAGACAGTCTTGCGTCTGATGAAGCGGGGCGCCATAACGTGCAGCGAGGAAGCATCCGTGCGCGAGGTTGCCCAGATCATGGTGGTGAATCGCATTCGCTACTGCGTGGTAGTCAACCAGAAGCATGAGGTCTTGGGCATTATTTCCGCCCGGAGCATCCTCAGGGCATTCGGCAGGGGCCTTGATAGTACAGAGGCCAAAGACATACTTCTCCCCTATACGGTTACCATCACTCCCAGATCACCTCTCTCCGAAGCAACTGAGCTCATGGCAAAGAAGAGGATCGAACACCTGATTGTTGTCTCTGGCCGCCCGGACAGCAAGGTGGTTTACGGCCTCCTTCATGGGGAGGATCTTGTCCGTGACATGGCAAAGAACCAGGAGATGAACGTATGACCAGGGTCTGTGATCTCATGCATAGAGGCGTGCTTTACTGCTACCCTGATGATAGCGCAAAGGTCGTCGCAGAAATGATGGCGACAAATGAGATCCGTTCCGTGGCTGTCGTCGATGAGAGCGGCGAGGTATGGGGGTCGGTTTCAATGCTCGACCTGCTTCGGCTCTATGGCAAGGAACTGGAGCAGACGCAAGCCCAAGAGATTATGCGGCCTTACCGCATGGAAGTCGATCCGCAGTGGCCGGTCGAAAAGGCGATCGAACTGATGAAGAAGCGAAAGATCGAACATTTGCTCATAATCGATCCGCATGCAGGGCCTAAACGCCCCGTCGGGATATTAACGGACTTCGATATCGTCAGATACATGTCCGATGTTGAGCAGGGTGCTTATGAACAAATGCTCAAGATTCTCTCCGAATAGCCGAACAAAGGTATTGACGTTAGGCCGGCCGGCATCACAATAATACTGTCCGGAACGAGGTCAAGATATCTAAAGAAAAACCCGCGGAGGTTCGCCCCGGGAAGAGGAGGATCCATGAAGACCGTCACCTTCGATGACAAAGAGATACAGATTCTGAGGACCATAGTGCTTGACAGAGATAAGGAGGAGGCGCTCCGCTTTGTGGTTGACCTGTGGGACAGGGTGAAAGAGAAGGAATCTCAGGCCTGCGGCCCGAAGTCGGCCTGAGTATCGCTCTGGCGCCAATGGCGACGCCGGCGTCAATGATGCTGGCGATTGTCGGCTATTACGAGGAGGCGAGTGGTGCGTCTCCTTAACTTCATCAACCAGGTTATAGAATCTCCTCCTTGCTTCCGATGCCGATGGCGTTGTCATATTCTGTTGCCTCCTCACCGCACCACATATCGTGCGGCGGCATCGTCTTGACGTCAGGTCATGATGTGGAACCGGGGGACTTGAGGGACGCCGATTGAATTCTCATTTTCTCTCATCCCTCTCGGCGCTCGTCTAACCAATTCTGCCTCTCATTCATTACCGGTATCTATGCGTTATTGCAAGAAAAACGATTTTTCTTGACATTGTTTTACATTGTAGTTATAATTAATCAAATCTGAAAAAGCCAAACCACCCGTGAGGGTGGGACGGAAAGCAAACGGGTCTCAGATAGAATCTCCTCTGTCGTCATCTTCAGCCAGATAGCCGAGCCGCCGGATTTCCAGGGGATAAGGGCGCGACCTGTCTCTACGGAGGCCGAATAGTAGCGACGGCGTACGTAAGAAGGGGGCGGGGATCGAGGAATGGGAAAAAACGCACCGGATATCGCGATGCGATAATCAGGTGACGATATCGCCTTTCTCAGAGGAGGATAGCTATGCCCGGAGGGATGACAGGAGTGGGAAAGCCAGGACGCGAGAAAGGTCGCATACTTCTGGTGGACGACGACCTAGTAGTTCTTGAGATACAGACTGAAAGGCTCAGACGCATGGGCTACCGCGTAGCGCCGAGCCAAAACCCGCGTGAGGCTTTCGACCTCTTCAAGGAAGACCCTTACGGGTTCGACCTCCTTATGACTGACGAGATAATGCCGCACATGAGAGGCACGGAGATGGCGGAGCAGATCAGGCGCATTCGTAATGGCATGCCCGTCATTATCATCACCGCCGGCCTCGATGTCGAGCGGACGCAGGAGAGGGCCGAAGCTCTCCACATCAACAGCGTTTTTCTCAAGCCGATAGATAAGAACGGCATGGCGGAGGCCGTAGAGGCGGTCCTGCGCTAAGGCCGGGAAATGAAGCGTTCTTCCAGCCGTGGGGCCGGGGGGGGTCAAATCTTTCCGATCCTTAGGCTCATGACCCATCTGTCGAACTATCCCTCCGACATCTTCTGAGTCGCGGCGCACGGCCGCCTGCGCGCCCGGTCGGGCATTGAATCGCCGCGAAATGGTTCATCCGTTGTACAGAGAGTTTGCTCCTTTTTAGCTTTAAGGTTGTGGTTGAAATGCGCGAGCGGAAGTGGTAAGCCTATACGCACAGAGCGAGGAACAGGGTAGGAGGGGGAATCAGTGAAAGTATTCAACCTATACTCAAAACGTCAAAACATTCTTAGAGGCAAGGCGCCGATAGACACTCGGAGGCCGTCTGGAAGGCGATCCGGGGACAGAAGAAACAGCTAATATAAGGAGGATGGATATGCCGCGATTTTGCGCAAACCTGACCACCCTCTTCGGAGAGTGCGACTTCATGGAGAGGTTCGAGCGAGCCTCCCGCGCAGGGTTCAAAGCAGTGGAGTATATGTTTCCCTATCCGTACGAGAAGGAGCAACTTGCCGAGAAACTCCACACCCATGGCCTGACGCAGGTGCTCTTGAATCTTCCTGCCGGCGACTGGGAGGCAGGGGAGAGGGGAATTGCCCTTCTACCCGACAGGGTAGCTGAATTCCAGGAGGGGGTGGGACAGGCCATCGCCTATGCAAAGACCCTGAACTGCAACCGTGTGAACTGCCTGGTAGGCTTGACCCCCAAACATGTGCCGTCCGACAGGGCGCGGGAGACCATTCTTTGCAATTTGCGCTTCGCGGCAGAGGCGCTTGAAGCAGAGAAGATCATGCTCCTGGTCGAGACCCTCAACACGCGCGACATCCCCGGCTTCTATCTGACGAGCACGTCCCAGGTTCTCTCTCTCATGAAAGAGGTGGGTCATGCCAATCTCTTTTACCAGTACGACATCTACCACATGCAGGTGATGGAGGGCAATCTTGCCGAGACGGTGCGCAGGAACATCGGCGCCATCGGCCACATACAGGCCGCCGACAACCCCGGACGCCATGAACCGGGAACGGGGGAGATCAATTTTGTTAACCTCTTCCGATTCATTGACGAAGCAGGATACCCGGGGTTCATCGGATGCGAGTACAAACCGCTGGCGAAGACCGAAGACGGCTTTGGTTGGCTGAAACCTTACCTATAGAAACCAGGGAAAACTCCCATAAAGCTAAAGAGTGTCGGAATAGTCGAAAGAACACTGGAGATCGCTCGTCGAAGGAGGAAAAGACATGGACCTGTTCAAAGAGAGTATCAGGAGTGCGCTTGAGGAGTACCTTGAAGCGCTGCGAAAGGCAATCGACGGCCTAACGCCTGCCGAGGCGCGGTGGCAGCCGACACTGCATACCAACCATATCGCCTGGATCGTATGGCATATGGCGCGTGTCGAAGACGTCTGGGTGAACGGCCGCCTGCGCGGGAGCGCCGAGGTGTGGGTTGCCGATGGATGGGCCGGCCGTTTCGGCATGGATACCGAGAGCGTCGGCGCGGGCCACACGATGGAGGAAGTTCGGGCAATGCCGGATATCCCGCTCACCGAGCTCATGGCCTATTTTGACGCCGTCCGCATTCTCACACGACAGTACCTCGACCAGGCGACAGACCAGGATCTGGCTCGGACATTTCAACATCCCAGGGGGGGAACTATCACAGGAACGTGGATCGTGGGGCACCTTCTCATCGAGGAGGCACAGCACACGGGCCAGGTGGCACTGATCAGGGGGATGATGCGGCCCGGAGTCTGAGGCGAGCCTGGCGTCATCGGTCTTCCCTTCTCCATCGGCCTCCCTTGACACTAACCGTTTGCTTGGAATAATATGGAGTAATCGCAGGGGGGGGTAGTATGGAAAAAGAGCATCTGGAAGTCCTTTTGGAAGACATCCGCGAGAAGTTTGACCTTGTGCTCGAAGGACATGATGCCCTTCTGCAAGGACTCGACAACCTCACAAAAGAAGTCAGAGAAAACAGGGACGAGACAAACTTCAAGATAGATGCGCTGCATCAGAAAATAGAGACGGTGGATCAGAAAATAGAGACGGTGGATCAGAGAATAGAGACGGTGGACCAGACAATAGAGACGATGGATCAGAAAATAGAGACGATGGATCAGAAAATAGAGACGATGGATCAGAAAATAGAGACGGTGGATCAGAGAATAGAGACGGTCCGGCGAGAATTGAAGGAGGAGATAAGAGGCGTCCGCAGCGATCTGGGCGGTCTGGGCGGCAAAATCGACCATGTCGCCTCTGACCTTGCAGCGCACCGCGCCGATACCGAGAGCCATCCCAAGGGGTACAAGGTCTCGGAATGAGTCCTCTGGCCCTTCGCCCCTCTGTCCTTTCTTCGTCTGGGGTCATGGGGTCACCCATTAGAGGGCACCCTGTCAAGAGATAATTCTCCTCCACAACAAAAAAGTTTGGATTTTTTGCAGGGTAACACACACAACGCCAACGCTCCCTCTGTTCCCTTTGTCCGCACCCGCTTTTTCTCGTATCTGTGGTTGCAGATCATCTCTGATCTGTTCCAGTCACCCATCGGGATTAGAAGTCATTACAGACTTCGTGTCTTACGACCCAGAAAATCGTCGGTTCCATACCGTGTCCAAATGTGCATCTCAGCACCTGTGGTTATTAACCAACCCTTGTCAGGCTCGCGGCATGGGCAGATCAGGTTCGCCAGGGGTACCCGGCGCTCATTTTGTGAAGGCGGGAAAGCCTTCCAATCAGCCCTTCCGGTTACTGACCAACCCCGCTACCGGTTCCGCTCTCCCGCCAAACAGTTTCTTCTCGTCATAGATAACCTGATCCCGTAAGATGTAATATGACGCCCGCGCCAGTTTATTGCTGATCGCCTTTATTGCTACTGCCTTATTGGTCTGCGACAGCTTTTTCTGATGGTACCGGTTTACTATCGGATAGTATCGCTTCGCGATGTTCGCTGCTTCCACGTAAGCCCAGGAGAGGTACTTGTTGCCGTTTTTCCTGTTCCCTTCGCCCTTGCTTTTTCCGTTCGAGCTCCGGGTGCTCTTCACACACCGGCAATATGAAGAGTAGTCCCCTACCTGAGGGAATCTCCTTATATCTCCTGCCTCCAGCATAATGGTGAGACCCAGGATGTCGCCGATGCCGGGCAGCGTAAGGAGACCACGGAACTCCTTCCTGAGCTTTGCCTTCGCGAGGACAGCCTTCTCAATACGATTAATTCCTTTCGTAAGCTCATGCATGATCGTGACGCTCTCATTCACGGAGAGAAAGAGGTGTTCCTCAGGGAAGAGCTTTTTTACCTCGTTCTCCGTGAGTTTCTTGACCTCATCGCTTTTCATCGGTAGTCCGAGGCTCCGGCTCATGATGTTCTTGATGCTCAGGATATGAGAAGACCGGTGGCGCACCAGTTGGAGGCGCTTCCGTAAGAGATCCCGGATCGGCCTCTCTTCTTTGGGATAGATGTATCCTGTGGGGAGGATGCCCAACCGCAGCATGTTTGCCAGCCAGAAGGCGCTTCTCTTGTCGTCTATGTTCTTCAGTCCCTCATACTGCTGGATGGCTGCGGGATTTGCCAGGTGTACCTTGTAGCCGTTGTCCATGAGACCGTCCACGAACCAATACCAATTGTAGGTTGACTCCACGGCGATCCCTGCCACGTCGTTTCGAAACGGCTCTAATACGGAAAGGACCATCTCCATATCGTTGGCGAGCCTCCTGTTGAACAGCACTTCATTTGCTTGATTAACGATCCCGACGAAGTTATTGTTTGAATGCAAATCTACTCCCACGTATACTGTCATAGGGCGCCTCCTTATGAGATTGGTTTGATACCCTCAACATAGCACATGCTATGCGAAGGCGGCGCCCTTAGATGATTATCAGCCCTTGACTGTCTGGGGTCATTAGGGGGTGGATGGTAGCCCATCATGGGCCGTATCTCCTTTTCCTGAACGCTCATACAGCTTATCATACCCCCGACGAAACGCCAGAACATTGTATACATGTGTGAACATTTATATTCTAATTTCCTTATATCTTAGGAGAGAGATCACGGTTTGGGCAGCAGGCCGTCAAGGAATGTTGACCCCCCCTGACCCCCTATTTTGGATTAATTTTGGTAAACTTCAATCCCTCCAGCGACACCCCGGCCATGAGTCCTTTCTGGCCGAAGACAAAACCGACGATAGGTTCCTTGAGCTTAGTCGTGTCTACCGAGCCGCCTGCTCCCACATCGACGAGGGTGACCTGGCCGTCGACGCCGACCTGCCAACCCTCGCTTGCCCTGAACTTTTTGAGAGCTTTCTCGTCCATGAAGCAGAGGAGAACATTGAATTCCTGAGCGCCGATTTGGAGCCCCACCGAGCCTGCAGCAAGGTTATAGTAACCGACGCTCTTTCCGCCGATCCTGAGAGCGCCGTTGCCGTACTTGCCTCCTACGACGAAACCGGCCTGCTTGATCCTCGCGATGACAAGCACGCCTTTTGCGGCCTTAAGGAAATCTTCGCCGCCCCTTACGCCTGTTGCGAACCTCTCAAGAGCGACGCCCACACTGGCATTGATCTCCGGTTTGGTTGCCGCCTGGACTGTGTGTGGGAATAGTGCCGCTGAAACAAGCAGCAAAGCCGAAAGCCCAACGCAGATGTTGATTCCAGGACCCCTTTTCATATTCCCTCCTCGCGATATGCTTTAACTATAATGTATGCACCACTATTTCCGAAAACAACATCTCGGGAAGCCGAAGACGAACGCAACTTGTTTCCAATAGCCACGGAGAGTGCGCCGTCCGACCCTATCTGTCTTGCTCTTTCTATGGATTCCGGGCTGGATCTGTTCTATAATCACAGTAGTGCAACGATAGCGGGAAAGGAGGAATTCCATGATTCCCAAGATCAAAAAAATTCTTTATGCTACGGACTTCAGCAAAAACTCGTCGTATGCCTTTCTCTACGCCGTTGACATGGCAAGAAAACATGATGCAAAGATCATCATCCTTCATTCTGTCGATCCCATCCCGATCGCAGCCTACGTTTACTCAGGAGGGACCAACGCCCAATACCTAAAAGAAGTTGAAAAGCGGAAGCAGGAGGCGGAACTCGACGAAATTAAGAAATGGGTCGAAGAATTCTGCAAGAGAATGGATGCTTACGTGGGCTCTTCATGCTCTGAACTGGTATCGAAAGTACTTGTTCCCCTGGGCAACCCAGTAGAAGAGATATTGGAGACGGCAAACGAGGAAGGCTGCGATGTAATCGTGCTCGGGACACACGGAAAAGGGTTTTTGAAGCAGACCTTCTTTGGCAGCACGGCTGTCAAGGTCCTTGAACGCACTCGGAAGCCGGTTTTCATCATACCGCTGCCCTCCGACAAAGCGGATATCGACTGGGATAAGATGTAGTTAGGGAGATGTTGGGGACATTGTTCCCTAATGTTCATTATTTGTTGCTTCGCGCTCCCGCGGCCTCGCTCGCCTTACTTTCTACAAAACAAATCACGCCGGGGAAGCAACGTTGTATATTCTCATGACCTTTGGGACGCACCCCCAAGAACAGCAGAGAAAGGATTTCCGTGCTGAAAAAAAGAAACCTCTATCCAGGCTGCATGATTCAAAGGGAGAGGCCCTGTAATTGTCCCTTATGAGGTCTTAATGCCCTCTACGCCCATAAGCGGGCTCTCGTGCCCTCTCCCCACGGTTGCACGGGACAGCGGATAGAAACGCAAGAAGCAGTGAATAAAGGGCCTGTTGCGTAAAAGCATTATGCGGTCCTTGATCGCTGCTCTTTGTGAAACCTGAAAAGAATAGCTTTTTTAAAAAGCCTATTGACATGACGTTAGACACAGTATAACATAATAGAAACTGATCAAGCCAAACCATCCGCGAGGGTGGGACGGAAAGCCAAGGGTCTCCCGCCAGACAGCCTGGTTGCCAGTAGAAATACTATAAGAGGCAACCAGGCAATCCGATGCTTCTTCGACTATAGGGATGCTTACTTCTGTTCGGCATAGCGCTTGTCAACACGATTATTGTACACGTTTGTTATCATTATATCAGAGAGGGCAGTAAAAAGAGGGGGTGCTCTACATGCGTGCGAGATCGGCAATAATCCTAGGCGTAATCTGCTTTATGGTCGTCGTCGCCGGATGCTCGAATCCCGGAATCGTGAAGCTGTCCCCGGACACGTACTTGCTGGCTCGCACGGACAAGGGGGTTTTATTCGGCAACCCATCCCAAATGAAGACCAACGTGATCCGCGAGGCTAACGAATTCGCGGCGAGTCAGGGGAAGGTTGCTATCCCTATCTCCTTGAAAGAGGAGCCGATGCACATTGGTCACTTTGCTTCAATCGAATACCAGTTCCGCGTCGTCGACGGGCGTGCGCTTTTAGAGGAACAGATAAAACTTGCAACCACGGAATGTAGACAGAAAAGATTGAATGGTGATCTGAAAAGCTATGTCGAGTCAGTCCGGTGCTCAAACCCCGTGATACTGGAGGCCCATCAGGAAGCCGGAGACCCTAATATGGACTTGATACAGCTTTTGTGCGCATACCGTATGGCCGTAGCAGAGCTTGAAGACAAGGGTAAATTGACAGAAGCCGAAGGCAATGTTGCAATAGAGGAACTGGTACTGCGAGTGAGCCAGGAAGGACTGTTAAGAGCGATGCAGCAGCAAGCGGAATCCCGTCAGCAGCAGGCCATGGACCTTCAGCAGCACAACAACGCTCGCACGCAGGCCTACGGGACATTGCTCCAGGGTTTAGGAACATGGCAGCCTGCGAACAAGATCGAGACGTCCTTGGTCTCCACCCCTCAGACGGCTGTGCCCAATCTCGTCCCTGCTGTTCAACCGACGATATCGATCACCTGCCAAAGGGTCGGTGATTTCACTTATTGTGATTGATTGAATAGCCGCAGGGGTAGAATCTCAATTCACAGGGCACAAGCGAGCGAAAAGAATGAACCATAATCGATCCTGCAGAACTACACCCAGTTCTGACGGTACCACTGGCCCGTGATCAGATCGTGAAAGACAGTAAACCTTGACCCGCTGGTGAACTCCAGTTGGTAGTAGAGCCGGGAGATTGGTTCTCGCCACCATTCGTCGTCTATCCGCCAGATATTTAGAACCTCTTTCACTTGCAAGAGTCTCTTCCTGAACTTCACGGCCTTCGGTGCGCCCCCTGGGGCTACGACTTCTATCGGTTCTGGATCGTAGGGGGACCCCATGAGTAGCAATATAGAACATTTGTTCTAATATGACAACATACTTCGTAAAAAATTTTTTCGATGACCCCGCTTTTTTCTTTCCGAGTAATACAATAATTAATATGCGACCTGGTAAAATCGTGCGCCCTTTTTCGCTAACGCGAGAGGGGCTGACAACGATCCAGGATATCTGCTTTTCGAAGGCCCACGGCGCCTTCGGGACAGGAAAGGAGGAGGTGCAATGGAAGGGGGCAGGAAGCATTCAGGCGTCGCATTTGAACAAACTTTCATGAATTTTCTTCTCCAGCATCAAGAGAAGCATCACCGCACCCACGACTTTCTCATCCTTATGGACGCGTTAATCAGCGCCGCACAACATATCCAGCACTACTACCTGACGGGGCCCTCAAGGGGAACCTTGGTCTTACGGGCGCCGTGAATGTGCAGGGCGAGGACATCATGCAGATGGATCAGATTGCCAATGAGATCACCATCCATTACCTAAAGACTTCCGGCAGGGTAATCCATGCGGTAAGCGAAGAATCGGATGAGATCATACCCATGAATCCCGAAGGGGGGCGTTATTTCGTCTATTTCGACCCTCTGGATGGATCATCCAATGTCTCACATGGGCTTCCGGTCGGCTTTCTTTTCGGCGTCGCTAGGCGCAACCTTACGGGCCCCGAGGACGGGCGCCTGAGGGCCGGAAAAGATTATATCGCCGCAGGCATGTTTGTGATCCCCACCGGGACATTTACCATCGGGCTCAAAGACGCAGGGGCCTGGCGCTTCCACGTGGATGAGACCAATACGTTTGTAAGACCTACCCGTATGGCCCTTCCCGAAGACCCCAAGGACTGGGAATTATCCTTTAACGAGGCCAATCGGCGCACCTTTGCGGAAAAGGTGCAAAAATGGATCGCGGAGAACGAGGAGAAATATGCTTTCCGATATCTTGGCGCTTTAGCCGCTGATTTCCACAGGACGCTGGGAAACGGCGGCATGTTCATGTATCCCGCCATTGTAAACCATCCGAATCCAAAGAAGAACCGTCCCGAAGGGAAGCTTCGCCTCATGTACGAGGCGGCGGTTGTTGCATTCATATGTCACGAAGCGGGGGGTGCGGCGGTAAACGAAAAGGGAGCGCCCATTCTAGAAATTGTTCCTGAGCGCCACCACCAGCGATCGGCGCTCTATGTGGGGTCGAGGAGCTTGGTGGAGGATTCTGGCGCGCCTCCTGCAATAATAGGGCTACAAGAGTCGCGGCCGGCGCCGTGAAGGTCGTAAGTCAAAGCCCGGACTTCAAGGTCTTACAGACGTAAAGAATTACCACCGGCCCCCATGGCGACCTCCGGCCAGGCGGACGATCAGAAGAACAAGGACTACGATGACGAGGACGGCGATGACAACGCCCACTTCTCCGCCAACCTTCGCCTGATCGAGTTTCTGTGCAAAGCTGTGGATCTGGTCGTCCGACATAGCCGACATCCGCGCCGTCGCCTCTTCCGGGGTAAAACCCAGGTTGCGGAGCCTCTGGCTCACGAGTTTGTTCTCGAGGACGATACGGATCTTATCTATGTCTACGACCCTCGTTCCAGGGGAGAGGTTGGGCGTCTCCGATGGGACGAAACCGGCGTCGAGGCGAGGGGCGATGCCCATGAGGAACAGGGCGATGACGAGATAACAGATCAGGCACTTTTTCAGCATTTCTCCCTCCTTGTTGATAAACGGCTGCAAGAACATATGAAGAGCTGCGCCTAAAAAGAATATAGTTCTATATTCGTCTATGTTCGACATTTTCTTCTTGTGATCTAATGTCTATCGTGAGAAAATGGACAGACGCATCGGGAGGTGGGATTGAGAAAACTCTGTGGCTTGCTTTTTTATGCGATTGTGACGGTTTGTTGCGTCGCTCAAACTGTCTCTGAATCGAGGGCGGCATCAGAAGGGTCTAAGGAAGAGAACTGGCGGCTCGTTGGGCAGTCTGTCATATACGGCGGCGTTTCAACAAAGGTTACGGTGGTCGGGAACTCCGTATTGGTCCCGGCAACACTGGTATATCGAGGCAATCAGGCGGACGTTCAACTCTTGCTGGACACGGGTAGTTCACGAACGACAATCAGCACTGAGATCGCAGATCGATTAAACATAGATCCGACCGAAGGAAGAAAGGTGCGAGCGCAGGTTGTTGGGGGGGCCGTTATCGAGGCCCGGCAGTTAAGGTTAACTTCTGTAACGGTCGGTCCTCATACAAAAAAGGAAGCTGACATTCTTATCGTTCAGCATAAAGGTCCTCCCGTAAGACATGACGGACTCTTGGGCATGGATCTATTGCGCGGGTTAAAATTCAACATTGATTTCGAAAAGCAAATTATGATCTGGGAATAGGCGATTTACGAACTTGTTAAAGCGCCCTGGCACGCTTTAATAACCCGCTGACCGTCTAAAAGCGACGAAAAGGCTCGTCTATATTCGTCCCAGGTCGACTTTTTCTTCTTGTGATCCGCTTTCGACTGTGACAAAATGGACAAGAGAGAGGTTGTTTGTTCTCAGGGTGTACCAAAAAAAGGTAGGGCACAGTCAATGGCACTACATCAATTTTTGGCAGGACGGTTCAGCAGAGAATTCATCAAACTGTCTTTCTGGCGATCGGATATGCTCAAAGGGCACATCCTCTTCAAACACTCACCCACCTGTTCTCAGTTGTCTTTCGAAAGTGCTGCCGTAATCGGCGAGTATTGTTCCTCAAAGAAGGAGATCTTCGTTGACCTTCTTGGAGATCCGCGAAAGATACGCCGCTCGGAGATTCTCAGTATTCTTAAAGAGTTATGGGATAGGAAACTGAGCGAATTTGGTCGCGACCCCAAAGATTTTTTTGACCTGCTCATGGAATCTGAGCGAACGAGAATCTTGACGCGTTTCGGTGATTTAACGAGGGCCGTCAAATACAACCCTTACTCAGTTTTGGATACCTATCTGGCGGAAGGCGATAAGAAGATTCCAGCAATCTCTTTCCTTCCTTATCTTTCGGGCACCGTGCTTTTGGAAGGATTTGGCGGTGGACTACACTACCCGGAGCTCGTGAAAAAACTCTGGCACAACAGCTACGAAATTGTTCCGGACGATGCAACAGTCGACCGCATGGTCAAGTATGGCGTTCTTAGCCCAGCGGAAAGGGAAACCGTGATGCAGCCAAAGCCGCTAAAGGAACGACAGACGCAACTCCTGCCTATCGTCAGAGAGTACGTGTCGGAACATTTCCCTGACCACCTAGATCTGTTCAGTTGATTCTCGTTCTTGATAGAACCGGCGCCGGCATGCCCCTTATCGCCTCTTATACAAATTCAACACGCATAAGGTGAACTACAGATTCACCCTCCGGGGCGCATCCTATAGCTTTAGGAGCATTAAAGACGATCATGGGGTCAATATACAAGGTGTTCTCAAGGACCGCGAGGTCGCGGGGCAAGTTCAATCTCCTCGATGGTCAACGGCTTGCCTATTTCCCTGCAAACTGCGGCTCTTATCTTCGTACAACACCTCCTTACGCGTAATTAGTGCGGGCGGCGGGGACGTGTTGTTTCCTTCGGTGCATTCTCATTCTTCGGACCAGTCTGTCAGCCTTTCACTGTCATCGTCCTGTCCTCTATTATCAGAGGAATACCGCAAGGTTACAACAAATATTTCACGCTTTCCGTCAGAATGTCCCCTCCCGGATGTTGACTACCGCCTTTCCGGTACGTACCTCAGGTCGGCCTTGATCACCTTGCCGGCCGGGTTTCTTGGAAGGCTCTCGACGAACTCCACGTACTTCGGCGCCTTGTAATCGGCCAGCGCCGCGATACAGTAATCCTTTATCTCCTCTTCTTCAGCCGACTGGCCCGGCTTCAGGGCAACGCAGGCTTTCACCTGCTCGCCCAAGACCCTGTCCGGCACGCCAACCACCGCAACTTCGAGCACCTTGGGACAGTTCATGATCACATTCTCGACCTCTATGCAGTAGATCTTCTCCCCGCCCCGATTGATCATGTCCTTCTTCCTATCCAGAATATATAAGAAACCCTCATCGTCCAGCTTGCCGATATCTCCCGTATGCAGCCAGCCGTCAACAATCGCGGCCTTTGTCGCCTCGTGATTTTTCCAGTATCCCTTGGTGGTCATGAGGCTCCGGAGAATGATCTCGCCCACGCTCCCGACCGGCAACTCCCCGCCGTTGTCGTCGACGATCTTTGCGTCGAGGAGGGGAACGAGCTTGCCCACCGCGCTGATCTTTCTGACGGCGTCTTCGTAAGGCGTCGAGGTCTCAAAACCGTGGCTCTCGGTCAAGCCGTACCCGACGCTGACGTTCAGGCGAGGAAGCCTTGCCCTTATCCGCTGATCATCTCTTCCGTTGCAGGCGAACCTCCGACGCCGGCACACCTGAAAGAAGAAAAGTCGTAGTTGCCAAAATCAGCATGATTGACCATTAGCCAGAGGATGTTAATGACGCTGATAAAGGCCGTTACCTTCTCCGCGGCCATGGTCTCAAGGAAGCTCTTCACTTTGAAAGTGCGCAAATAGACGCAGGGGATGCCGCTGAAGATTGCGGAAAGGGCCGTCACCGCGAGGCCCGTTATGTGGAAGAGAGGAACGCAGCAGATCATCTTGTCCCCTTGCCCGAACTGGAAGAAATCGGACGCATGCATGGCCGACGCTATCATGCCCCGGTGATGGAGGATGGCGCCCTTTGGCTTGCCGGTCGTGCCTGAGGTATACATGATAGCAGTGCTATCCGTTTCCTGCGGCACGGCCTCGATCAATTGTTCCGCCGGATACTCGCGCAACTCCCTGAAAGGGACAGCGCCGGACGGACAGTCGGCGCCGTTAAAAAATATCTTCTCCACCGTCTTCAGCCTGCTCCGGGCAGGGTTGAACCGCTCCCAATACTCCTCGCCCGCGATAACCACCTTGCTCTCCGAGTCGTTTATCTCGTACGCCAGTTCCTCTCCTTTAAACCTCGTGTTAAGGGGGACAGCAATGGCATTCAGCTTTATCACCGCAAAAAAACAGAGCATGAAATCGTTGCTGATGCTCAGGAGCAGAGAAACCCGGTCCCCGGGCCCGACGCCAAAGCGGCGAAGCCCCGCCGCTATCCCATTCGTGATCCGGTCAAACTGAGCGAAGGTCAGACGCTCGTCATCACAAATGAAGCCTTCGCTGTCCGGATATTTCCTGACCGTGCCGGAGAGCATCTCGACGAGGTTCCTTGGCCGGTTCTTGAAACACTTCCCTTTGTAATCCGGCCATTCTTCCTCGACGATCTCCCAGCCCATTTTACTCGGCAGTCGTTCCATGCTGTTCTCGACCTATATTTTCAGCACGCCGTTTTCCACGATCGTCTCTCCATCGAGGAGAAGCGTGGCCCACGTTGCCAACAGGTCCAGATGATTCTCCGCCTTCAGCTCGCCGCCGATGTGGTCATTGCGACCGAACCCCAGGTGGATGTGGCCTCCTACGGCCATATCGAGCCTCGATCCTCTTAGCTTCTTCGGGACCATGAAGTTGCTGTTGACGCCCAGCTCAGAGAGGACGCGGGCCTGATCTTCGAGCGTAGCCAGAAGCCCATCCAGCCTCCTGGCGTCCCTCCCTCCCGATATGGACACAATCCGGCCCTTCTCCAATTTGATCTCAAACGGCTCCTGGACAAGGGCTTCAAAGTCCGAGGTCCCCAACGTGGCGCCGTCGATGAGAGCAACGCCCTTTGCCGAGTCCTCAATCGGCGCACACGCGGCCTCGGCATAGCCGGGGACACCGAAAAAAGTCCCTTTTTCGCCGAAGGGAACGAGACCGACAGCCTTCCTTCCCCGGAGCGACATGGAAAGGTCCGTTCCTGCTTTGGTAATGAGACGAGCCGAGTCGGCCCTGGTAAGTCGCTTGACGATCGCTTCTGTCTGGCTTCTGACGTTGAGCAGTTCTTCCCGGGTAAGATCAAAGTCCATGAGGAAGTCCTTCGTAACCTCCCCCATGAGCGCGATCCTGGCGCCTGCTGCGTTGGCCCGCTTCCTAGCCTGGGTATGGACCAGGCTTCCGAAGGTCATAACCACGACGGTATCGGCTTTTTCCATTGCACAGGCCACCGGCGCGGGCGGCTCATGATGGTGATGTTTCCTCGGCTCAATCAGGACAACAGCGGCTTGTGCGCTCCTCGCATTGCATTCAGCCGCTAGAAGAGAAAGGATCTCCAGGTTCTCCTGCCTGTCGGCGATACACAGGACTGTCTCGCCGGGAGCAACTTCCAGACACACATCGGTAATCAGCCGAACACCCCGAATTAACTCCAATGGATTCATTTATCCCCCCCCAATCTCATCTCTTGCGCCTTCTATCCTGGTCCCAAAGATTACGGCTTACCATCTCTACTATTGCACAAACAGAACGCAATTCAAAGCGAATAGTTCGGGAAGCAACTGACGTAGGCTTGAGGGACGACCGTAGATAAGCAAATGAGGTCGTAGATAGTGGCCCTTATCACAGGAAATCTTCTATCGCCTCTCGGCCGAGAGGCGATAGAAGTGGGCTTATTTACCGCCTTTCTGCGCCGTCACGAGATAAAAGGGGGAGTCGAGCATTATCTCCGTCACGCGCACGTCGTAGAGGCCGAGGCCGAGAAGATGTTTTTCATAGAATGAAGGGTCGCGGAAGTGCCTGAAGAAAAGGAGGATCGGGATCAGGGAATAGGGCGGCGTTTTGGGGCCTATAGGGATCGGTCCCCTTTCAAAGATCAAAAGGGCGCCGCCGGGGGCCAAGACCCGGGCTGCTCTCTCCAAAAGCAGCAGGGAATCTTTTTCCGGCCAGTCGTGGAGCATCGATTTAAAGGATATGAGGTCGAAGGTCTCCGGCAGCGGGTCGGCAAAGGCATTCCGCTTGATGAAGCTTATCCTTTTCGCCTCCGGCTCGGGCGCAGAGGTGCTCCCCGCCTATATCGCACACTAGGGGCAGATCGAGGACGCTAGCCCTCAGGCGCCCGTGTCTTCTGCAAACCTGGAGGGCGAACTCGCCGCTGTTCCCCCCGATGTCGAGCATTTGCCTGTGCCGGCCGAAATCGTACCGGCTGATTGCCGATGCGGCCTCGTAGCGGGTCAGGGCGGTAGTGATGGCCGCCCATCGCGACGTCTGCTCGTAGTTCTCGGGCGTATATTCGAAGGCGCGGCCATACGAGAACAGGTCGAAGGTGCGGGAGCTGCGCAGGAACCGGCCGGGATCGGCAATAAGCGCGGTGAAGAGGTCCGTAAAATCGGAAAGGACGAGACGGGCGAATTGCAGCTTCGCCTCCAGAAGGTCTCGGTACCGGAGGGCCTCGACGAACGGTGCGGTGAGCGCGCTCCTGCCGAGCAGCTCCTCGGCGACATTGTTCGAGCGGAGAAGGCCGAGCAGAAGCGAGGCGCCGGCCGCATCGATGCCGAAACGCTTCTCGATTTCCGCCTGCGTTGCCGGCCCGCTTGCGAGGAGATGGTCGATGAGGCCGGTTTCGAAGGCGGCGGCCAGCGCTCCTGCCTCTACTGCGCCCTTCATGAAGGCGTCTACCCGGAGATAGTCCGTTTCCTCAGAATATTCCATAGTAGCCGCTTTTCAGGATCACGAGGTCGCTTCCCTCCATCCTGTAGTCGAACCCCACGTCGTACTCCAGGTGGTCCAACATGGACCTGTTGTTTTCGACGAAGGAGACGGTCTCTTCGGGATAGCCGAACTGCCTCAAAAAAGAGATGAACGCATCCACCCTGATGCCCGCGAAATAGATGCAGTCGTTGCCCTGCTTGTTGGCGACGCAGATCGTCCTGCAATCGGCGAGCTCCGGCCGGACGATGCCTTCGACCCCGATCCTGGTCATGTCGACGTGGGCCGAGCAGGCTGCCTTCGCGAAGACCTCGTCGAGCTGCCTGCGGGCGTCGAAAAAGAAGTAGAAGTTTTCGAGCCTGCGTCCTTCAGGGGTCAGGGAATAACATATGCCGGACGAGACTGCGCTGCCCGGATTGCCGATGTACATGTGCAGCTCTTCGAGGTCTCTTTCGCCCGCGACGAGGGCGTCGTCGATGTCCATCGAGAACATGAAATAGAGAAGGTTCTCGTTCGGCTTAAGCCTGCTCGGGACTAAGGGCCTGATCGCATCGAGGACGAGCGACATCGACGTCCGTCTCCTGCTTCTCCCGTAGTCATAAAAATGAGACTCCCATTTAAGCCCGTCGCCCGTCCGCTTTACGCCCCAGACCGTCTTCGATGCGCCTACCGCCTGCCGTATGAGCCGGACAAGCCGGAACAGGCGGTCGCCGACGTGAGCGACTTTAAACGAATGCAGGAGCAGGTTTATCGACCTGAGCTTGCGGGCGAAGGGAACGGCCGGCTCATACGGCCACAGGGCGTAATTGAAAAATGCGTCCTCCTCCGTCGTATACTCCGGGCTGAACCTGGTCTCTTTCATGGCTTCATCGCACATGCGCACGCAATGCCCTTTTTTGCCGCCCGTTTTCTCATCCTCAAAGGACGGGCGACAGGATGTCCCTCTCGTCTCCATATTTTGCGGCGTAGGGGCCTGAGAGGCCCCAGCACTTCTTTGCCCGGCAGGCATCCTTGTAGACGCAGGCGCCGAAGCCGCTTCTCTCCAGGCACTTCCAGAAGAAATCAGGGATAAGGGCTACGGGGAAGTCGCTGTCCAGGAAGACCGGGTCGCAAACGGGCAGGCATTCCGGGAATGCCTTGAGCACGAGCGGTTTTCGCGCCGATCTCAGGGCCGGCAGCACGTCCCCGACAAGACGCATCAGGTCCTTCACTGGGACTATCAGGTCTCTTGCGTCCCTTTCCTCCATGGGGAAGAAGTTCCAGACTTGCATCTCGCTCGCGTTGTTCGCCATACCGGAGAGGAAAGAGGGCAGGCCGGCGTAATTGAGGCTGGTGAGCACCGTATTGGTGAGCACGTTTACCGGATGCTCCTGGAGGTTGTCTATGCCCTCCATTGTCTGGTCGTACGAGCCGGGCACGCGGGAGATTGCGTCGTGCGCTTCCCTCGGGCCGTGAACGCTGATAAAAAACTCGTTGACGCCGGCTTCGATCAGCCTGCGGAGGTAGCCGGCATCGCTGAGCCTTCTGCCGTTTGTCTGTATCTGTATCATGTCGAAGCAGCCGAGACCGGCTGCGAACCCGACGTATCTTTCGAGGTCGGCAAAGGTCGTAACCTCCCCCCCTGAAAGGATCAGACGCCTGCAGGCGCCACTAGCCGCGATATCTATGACGAGTTTTTTGAAAAGATCAAAATCTACTGCCTGGAGCTTTCCTTTTACCGGGGCGAGCATGCATATGACGCAATTGTTGTTGCACCCGTACCAGAGAGGAATGACCGTGTACAGTGCGAGGTCGATTCTCGAGCCGCCGATCCGGCCGGGCCCGGCTTTGCCTGCGGCCGTCAGGCTCTCCGGGCCTCGTTCACTCCGAATCAACGGTCCTCCACGCTGAAATGGACGGTAAAAAAATCGCGTCCCTCCCTGTCGATGCCTCCCGACAGGTGGCCCAGCCTCTTGGTTTTTATCGTTTCGATGAAGGTGCGGCATTGTTCCGGAGGAAGCCGGTAGTGGTCTGCCATTCTCATGAGCAGTGGGCGGATCGCCCCGAGTGTGAGAGCGGCATCGTACGTGTTTATGTCGAAGGACCTTCTCGGGTTTCCGTCCTCTGTCACGTCGACGTAAAGGATGCCGGGGGCGACGCGCGAGGCCGCATCGACGATGCCCTTTGTGATCTCGACGGCCTCGCCGGCGTCCGGTCCCGAGAAGGCAAGGGACACCTTTTCGACGATGTCCTTTAGCGTAAAGGAAGGGTAGCAGGTATACCTGGCTAGGGCGCGCCTGGCCGCATCCTTTGGGTCCCACTTGAAGCCGAGGTAGACGAGGAACGGGTAGTGGCGGCCCTTGAAATTGAGCTCAAGGTAGACTTTGTAGACCGATCCTTTTTCGTTCTCCTCGAACCCGAAATGGACAAACCTTGTGTCGGGCAGGTTCTGCAGGAGGGGCGCCCAAAAAGGGTCGGGCAGACCGAGTCTGCGACAGATGTCGAGGACCTTTTCTTTAGGCGCCGCATCCTTGCGTGTGGACAGCAGGAAGCGGTTGGCGAGGATGATATTCCGGAAGACCTTGAAAGAGCGCTCGGCGCCGAGATTTATCTGAAGGCTGTTAACGAGCCGGAGGAGGAGGTCCCTCTCGGGGGAGGTCTTCTCTGCCCCCGGGGGCTTCCCTCTGTTTGAGTCCGGCCAGATGGGGCCATAGGCCGCCTCTTGCCGCCGCAGCTTCTCCTCCAGGGCGATCGCGAGTCTTTTGGCCATGAACGGCGTCATGACGACGCGGGCAAGGAGGACGGCCGTCACCTCCTTGGGGTCTTGGGCCGACGGCTTACCGGAGCCGAAGGTGAGGCTTATCTCCTCCCGGCCCAGACTGGCCTCCGTCAGATCGGCCCTGAGCGTCCGCGCCTCGGGGTCGCGCCAGACGATCCGGCTTTGGGAGCGCTTTTGCAGGCCCGCCGCAGGGGCCGGGCGATTTTTATCGTCATCCATTCCGATGCTCTTCGCTCGAAGATTGCATATTATTGCACACGTGGGAGCATGTTTTCACGCAAAATTTTTCCCCCTGCGCTCGATGGGCGGCCTTCTCCGTCCAGGAACGGAGTTCCTTTAGGACATCCGCAACCCCTTGTGTTATAATACCTCGTTTTGATGCCGCAAGATCGGCATCGTCGCGTCAATCATTATGCGAGCGGCCCGTGAGACCGAATCAAGGGCTGTTCCCGGAAGCAATCTTAAATGAGGGGTTTTACCGCGAAGGGGAGGGACTCATGGCTTTGCTCGCGAAAAATATCGGCCTGATCGGCACGGAGAACGCTTTCAAGATAGGACCCCATATAGCGGCCATCGAGAAACAGGGGAAAAAGGTCGTGAAATGCAACCTCGGGGAGCCCGATTTCCCCTTGCCCAAGTTCATTAAGGACGAGGTGAAAAGGCAGCTCGACCTCGATAATACTCATTACTGCGATCCCCAGGGGCTGCTTTCCCTTCGGTCCGCCGTCGCGCGCCATTTCAGCGAGACCCGAGGAATTCCGGCGACTCCCGACCGGGTCGTCGTCTTTCCGGGTGCGAAGCCTCCCATAGGCCTGTCCCAACAAGTCTATTGCGGCCCCGGCGATCAGATCGTCTATCCCAGCCCTGGTTTTCCCATCTATGAATCCTTCATTCCCTATGTCGGCGCCAGTCCGGTTCCGGTTCACTTGAGGGAGGAGGACGGGTTTGCCCTTTCGGGCGCGACCATAGCGCCCCTTCTGAACAAAAAGACCAAGTTGATCATTCTCAACTTTCCCTCCAATCCCACGGGAGGCGTCGCTTCTCCAGGGCAGCTTCAGGAGATCGCCGATGTGATCCAAAAGAAATGCCGGGAGGAGATTCGCGTCTATTCCGACGAAGTGTACGAAGACATCCTTTTCGACGGCTGCGCGCACCACAGTATCGCCTCTTGCCCCGGGATGGACAGGTTTACCATCCTTGTAGGCGGATGTTCAAAAAGCTTTTCCTGGACGGGCGGTCGCCTCGGGTGGGCACTGTTCCCTACGGCCGAGGAAGCCGAGGTTTTCAAGACTCTCAACATTAACTATTTCTCGTGCGTTCCCCCCTATAATCAGGAGGGCGCACGCCTGGCGCTCGAATCGCCTCTGAGTCGAGAGGTCAAACGGCAGATGGTGGAGACGTTCGAGGCGCGAAGGGATCTGGTCGTGAACCGGCTCAACGGGATCGAGGGGATTCTGTGTCAGAAGCCCAAGGGGGCATTCTATGTTTTCCCGAACGTGGGACGCGTCTGCGAAGATATCGGAATAATGGAAGCTCTTCGGGAACTCCCTGCGGAGGTTCGTGACAAAACGAGTCCCTCTACCCTCTTTCAGATGTTTCTGCTCTTCCGGTACCAGGTGGCTACTCTCGATCGTAAATCCTTCGGCCGGATAGGAACGGAAGGCCTGCACTATCTGCGCCTGTCCATCGCCACCGATATGGAGTCATTGAAGGAAGGCGTGGAGAGGATTGCGGCTGCATCCTCGGACAGGGAAGGTTTCCGGGCCTTCTTCGAAAAAGGGGAGCATCTTTACTGAGTAATCGCCGAGAAGATATGCTTAGAATCGACGCACCTTTGACGTCTAGCGCCGGGCGCACATTTCGCGGCCCTTGTTGACCCGGTGAAGTACATTATATATTATATGCACGTTCAGACGACCGACCGTGCTCGCTTACATCGGAAGCATTATTTTGTCAAAGGAATAGAACGTGAATGACCCTGTTTCCGACATCGGGGCTCAGACGAACTTTGCAAGAAAACGTTTGAGCGAGATTATTTATGAGGATCTCAAACACAAAATCCAAAGAGGGGCGATTTCTGCCGAAGAGAGGCTTCAGGAAGACAATTTGACCAAGAATTACGCAACGAGCCGGACGCCTATACGTGATGCTCTCAGAAAACTAGAGCAAGAAAACATTATCGAGAAACTTCCCTATGGCGGTTATCAGGTGAAAGAACTGACGATGGATGCCGTAGAGGAGGTCTTCGGCATACGAGGCGTCCTGGAAGGATACGCCGCCGTCCTGGCTACACAAAGAGCCACGGAGGCGGAGATCAAGGAGATGGACGACATCCTGGCAAAGTCGGAAAAAGCTTTACGGGAGAATGACTATGAGACGTTTATCGAATCAAATACCGAGTTTCATGCCAAGCTCTATAGTGCAAGCAGGAGTGAGCATCTCCTAAAGCTGCTTCAGAACCTGACCGACTATTTCTATCGCTACAGAAAAATTATCGACAGAACGAGATCCCATCTCAAGGATTCTCATCGGGGTCACAAGAAGATGATGGAGAAGATGAAAGAACGGGATGAAAGCGCCGTTGAAGCCGTTGTAAGAGAACATATTCGTCAAGCCCTGCGGACATTTCAAAAAGTCCGAACAAAGGATCCCGGGTCGTCGGAAGGCGTCGAACAATAAAAGCAAATGAGGGACGCCCACCCGCACGTCGTGGAACATTTCGCAGCCGCCCCCGCGTCATTCCATCAGTAACAAGAATACCTCATCCTCAACGGGTCCATCCGGGCCCTCATGACTGACGACTTCACATCAAAAGAATTGTATTGACTATATATATTATGTACTGTATATAGTTTCTCAGCGGGCCCTTGGCGTTTCGCGCTCCATAGACTTTATAGGAAGCCTGCTTCGCTAAGGGGGGAGGGGATGTCCATCGAAATACGGGTTTGGAAATAGGATGGTCGCGTGAAAAAGGAGAAAAATCAGAGATGTTCGGCAAAAACAAAGAGGGAGGAGGAACGAGCATGAGAAGCATGGGAAACAAAGAATGTACCGGCGCCTGGTCACGGAGAACGTTGACTCCGATCGTTTGCGCCAGTTTGGTTCTGGCCGCCATGCTGTTGCCTGTGCAGGGTACGGCGCAACAAAAGGCAGGCCCGGCAAAAACGCTGAGGATTGGTTATGTGTTGGAGTTGAGTGGCTGGTACTCCAGTAATGGACGCCAGCGAGGACAGATATCTTAAGGTTGCCGCTCAGATGATAAATGAGAAAGGAGGGGTCGCCGTTCAGGGGCAGAATTACAAAATTGAGTTGGTGGGTGAAGACGGCAAATCCACACTGGACGGTAATACGGCTGCCGCCAACAAACTGGTCTTTGACGACAAAGTCAAGTTTGTCCTTGGCCCTGCCGCGTTCTACAACCCGGCTACCTCGCCCGTGTTTGAGCCGAATAAAGTTTTCCATGTAGCCAGCTTCGTCGTTATGATGCCAGGCGAGCTGGATGCCAGTACGCCCTATGGATTTATTGGCTACAATTCGAGCATAGGGGTTTTGATAGGCGCGCTGAAGGCGATGAAAAAAGAGTTCCCGAGTGCCAAGAAAGTAGTCATGGTTGCCCCGGATGACGGCGCTCTGCCTCACTTGATGCCTAAAGCTAAGAAGACGGCGGATGGGCTCGGACTGACGCAAGCCGGCAATGTAATCGCGTTTCCCAACGAGATGGAAGATTTTAACCCTATAGCGGCCAAGATTAACGCAGTCAAAGATGCGGATGCCATAGTGGTCGTGAACGGTTCTCCGCCGGCTACGGGAGGCATCGCAAAAGGATTGCGGTCCTTAGGCAACAAGAAGCCCATAATCTGCAGCGCCGCCAGCGGCATCGAGGATATCGCGGCAATTTCCGGCAAGGCAGCGGCAAATAACATCATCAGTATGGCCATAGCCCCACATGCGAAGGGCAATCCGCCCCTAATGGACGAGCTATTCGATAGGGCCGGCAAGAAGATGCCGGTTCTGGTTTTCACCGCGAATGGGTTATGGGTGCTCGCACAAGTCATCCAGGCAGCCAACAGTTTTGACCCGGCAGTAGTAAAGGCTAAATGGGAGACGATGGACAAGCTCGATGGCGTATACGGCGCCTGCACCTTCGGCGGAGACGAAACGTATGGGCTCAAGCATCATGCCCTGAGTCATCCCCAGCCTTATACGAAACTGGTAAACGGAAAGGTTGTCGAAGGCGGTTGGGTGGACGTAGGTCGTATTCCATAAGCGAGCCAAGCTGATATCTCGGGCGGGCCGGGTGAGGCCGCTTGCCTCCGCCTGGTCCGCCCGAGATGGGTCGGTCGAAGCGTCGCAAATGAAGAGGCGCTTTCGCGCAAACTCGATCCTGCTATCTGTTCTCTACGTTAAAAATCGAACTTCACGCGGGGCAGGCCGATGCAACGAGACGGTCTATAGGCGATAGATGGAATTGGTTATTCAGACTTCCATCAATGCGTTGATACTGGCGTCCGTGTACATACTCGCGTCGCTGGGTTTTGCCTTTCTTTTCAACATGCTGGGGATACTCAATTTGGCCCACGGCGCTATATACATGGTTGCCGGCTACGTCGCGTATTCTCTGATAGTAGGACTCGGCATCAATTATTGGATCGCCATGCTGCTGACCACGACCATCGTCGCCCTCCTCGGGACATTTCTTGAAAGGGTCTGCTTCCGGCCTTTTGTCGGGGATTTCAACCGCCTTGTGATGATATGCGTCGCCGTCACGGTGATGCTGACCACTACCGTCAATATCATCATCGGCACCAAGATGATGGCGATACCAACCTTCGCTGAGGGCGTTGCCGAGGCTGGGTTCTTTTCGGTCAACTGGGACAGGGTCATAACGTTTGCAGTCGGCACCCTTATCCTGGTCCTTACGACCGTGCTCGTCAATCGCACCAGATGGGGCCAACAAATGCAGGCAATCAGCCAGAACATGGAAGGCGCCTCCCTGCAAGGCATCAGCATCAATCGCATTTCGGCTATGGCCTGCGCCCTGGGCTTTGCCCTTGCGGCTATAGCCGGCTGCCTTATGGGCGTCTTATACAACCTGAGCCCTTTCATGGGACAATCCACACTGGTAAAAGTCCTGATGATAGTTATGTTAGCCGGGGCGGGAAGCTTCGGAGGGATTTTCATCGTGGGGCTGATCCTTGGCATACTTTACGGCGTGCTCCCGGTCCTGCTGCCGGGCGCTGCGAGCGATGCCATTGCGGTCGCCATGTTCATGGTCATTCTTCTACTGCGGCCGCAAGGTTTCTTCGGCCACGAGGTCGCGATGGGCGATAACCCGCCATCGGGACCCGCCTCCGCGGCTGAAGCGGGCAGGAATAGATGGTCTATGCGGGCGCTTTATGGGGCCGTGGTCGTCATTCTTGCCTTACTCCCCCTATTGGTAAGCTCGTCGTATACGTTGCACGTTCTGATCCTGACCTTCATATACGTCATTGTCGCGGTGAGCCTTCGCACTATAGCTATCTCCGGCCAGTTTCCCCTTGCCCACGGGGCTTTCATGGGGATCGGGGCCTATCTTTCCGGCATGGCCGCCAAATGGCTTGGATGGTCGCCATGGCTTGCGATGCCGTTGGCGGCTCTGGCCTCGGCCGGCATCGGTATGCTCTTTGGGTACCCCTTTTCCAGGTTGAGATCTCTGTACTATGCCATGGGCAGCCTTTTCTTGGGGGTAGGAGTCATGCAGGTAGTTTCCGCCGGCGGAGTCTGGACGGGGGGATACGCCGGCCTCGCCGGCGTTAGCCCATTATTCATCGGCAGCCGGGTGCCTTACTACTACTTTTTCCTTGCCCTAGGCCTGGCTTCCATCCTTGCTCTTCACAGATTTGAGTTTAGCCGCATCGGCATGAGCCTGAAAGCCATCGCCCAGTCTCATCTCGTGGCGTCAAGCGTGGGCATCAACGAAGGCTGGTACAGAATACTCGCCGTAGGCGTCGGGTCCTTCTTTGCCGGTCTTGCCGGCGCTGCCTACACCCATTACAATTTGGTTCTCTCCCCCTCAAGCTTTGACTTATCCGCAACACTGTGGCTCGTCATGTATGTTCTCGTAGGAGGCATAAACAGCTTTGCCGGTCCTATCATAGGCACTGCCATCCTTGTTCTGATCCCTGAGTATTTTCGAAGCCTGAAAATGTATTCTCCCTACATATCCGCCGGCATACTCCTGATCGTCGTCTACTTGATGCCGGGCGGGCTGGCTAGTCTCCCTCGGCTTGTGAGGTCGGCGACGTCAGGACGAAAGAAAGCAAAGAGCATCGGCTATGCTGCCGGAGATTAAAATGTTTAAGGAGGACAACATGCAACTGCAAGGAAAAGTGGCGCTCATCACCGGAGGAGGCGGCGGCATTGGAGCGGCGATCGCCGAACGATTCGTCCATGACGGGGCCAGGGTGTGCATCAGCGGCCGACGTCAAGAAGGGCTTGACGGGATGGCCCGAACCCTGCCGTCGGGGACAGTTGCGACGTGCGCGGGAGATGTGTCGAAGGATGAGGACGCGGCGCGCATGGTGAAGACCACGATAGACTTCGGCGGGAGGATCGATGTTCTTGTTAACAATGCAGCCATAAACGCAGCAGGGTCTCTTGTCGACACGGACCGCGCCGTATGGAGGAAGGGCATCGACGTGAACCTCATCGGCCCTTTCGTGCTCATGCAGGAGGCTATACCGCCCATGATAAAGAACGGGGGAGGCTCCATCATTAACATCGCCTCCGGTGCCGGCATTCGTGCTTTGGCCAATCACTCCGCTTACTGTACCTCGAAAGCCGCGCTCATCATGCTGACGCAACAGGCTGCTCTCGACTATGGGCCTCAGAAGATAAGGGTAAACGCGGTTTGTCCCGGAGTCGTCAAAACCCCCATGTCGGAGAATGATTTGGGCGACATCGCAAAAACCATCGGTATGGACAAGGCCGGCTTCTTCGAGATGTTAGCTAAAATGACGCCGCTGCAGCGCTTCGCAGAACCGGCGGAAATTAGCGGCATATGCGCCTTCCTTGCGAGCGACGATTCATCGTTCATGACAGGGGCTGCCATTGCGATCGACGCGGGAACCACCGTCGTGGATGTTATCGGCGCCGGGATCATGGCCGCGCTGAGGAGGTACTACGAGCAACGGTGAAGCAACAAAAGGGGTGTTGCCCGGCGCATTCTAATCGATTTAAGGAGGTATCAGACGTGACATCCGCCAAGGTGCTCAGGGGTTATCTGGAAACCCCCGGAAAAATTCTGATCGCGCCGGGAGCCTACGACGGGATATCTGCCCGCCTGGTTGCCGGTCTCGGATTTGAGGTCGTTTATATGACGGGGGGAGGAACTTCCGCCTCGAGAATAGGGCAGCCGGACCTGGGGCTCGTCACCATGACCGAGATGGTTGAAAACGCCGCGCGTATAGCGGACTGCTCGGGTCTTCCGGTCATAGCGGACGCCGATACAGGGTACGGAAATGCCCTGAATGTCGTGCGAACGACAAGAGAATATGAGCGGGCCGGAGTGGCAGCGATTCACATAGAGGATCAGGTGTTTCCAAAACGCTGTGGTTACCTGCAGGGGAAGGATGTTATTCCCGCAAGCGCTTTCGTTGAGAAGATAAAGGCTGCGGTTGACAGCAGGAAAAATGATGATTTTGTTATCATAGCACGCACGGATGCCAGGGCGGTGCTCGGTCTCGAAGAGGCGATAGAGAGGGCGAATCTCTACGTCGAAGCCGGGGCCGATATGGCTTTTGTCGAGGGACTCGAGTCGATCGAAGAGGTGCGGGAGATACCGCTTCGGGTCAAGGCTCCCTGCGTGGTCAACATGGCAGGTCCGGCGACAAAGACCCCGCCTGTTGCAATAGAGGAACTGCGGCAGATCGGGTACAGAATATCGATCTATCCAGGCATCTGCATGGCGGCTGCCATCTTTTCCATGAGAGAAGCCTTACGCACGCTCAAGGAGGAGGGGATCGGTTGGGATGCCTTGCACCCTATAGGCCCCCATGAAATATTTGCGGCTGTGGGCCTCGAAGAGTGGAAGACTTTGGAGAAGAAATACTCAGGCGCAAAATAGTGCGACGGACGACAACCACCATTTCAGGGAGGTTCTTGCAATGAAGGCAAACTTTCCCTTAGCGTCCGTCAATGAACAGCGGCATCATGGTTTACCTCATCCTTTCTCTTTCAACCGCCTCTTTACAAAATCGACCAGACCTCCATCGTCAATGATCCTCCGCACCAGAACGGGGAAGGGCGCCGCCTCGTAGCTCTCTCCCCCCCTGACCTTACGAATCAGACCTTGATCGGGATCTACTTCGATCTCATCCCCCTCTTTGAGCGACTCCGCCGCTCCGGGGCATTCGAGGATCATGAGGCCGACGTTGATTGCGTTCCTATAGAAGATGCGCGCGAAAGACCGTGCGATAATGCAGGAAATGCCCGCGGCCTTTATTGCGACGGCGGCGAACTCCCGTGAGCTTCCGCAGCCGAAGTTGTTGCCGGCTACAATGATGTCTCCCGGCCCTTTCTTGCTGAGAAAGCGAGGGTCCAGGTCCTCCATGCAGTGGCTAGCGAGATGCTCGGGATCTAAGCAGGTAAGATAACGGCCGGGAAGAATGACATCCGTATCCACATTGTCGCCGTATTTAATAACATGTCCCCGTATCATGCAATCTCCCTGGGATCGGCGATGCGGCCGAGGACCGCCGTGGCTGCTGCAACGGCCGGACTGGCCAGGTAGACCTGACTGCGCGTATGGCCCATCCGGCCCACAAAGTTGCGATTCGTAGTCGCAAGCGCCACCTCATCGGCGGCTAACACCCCCATGTGACCGCCGGAACAGGGACCGCAGGTGCAAGGGCCGATTGCCGCTCCCGCGTCGATGAGGATACTGGGCTATGCCTTCGGCCATCATCTGGGAGAAGATCTTCGGGGTGCCGGGGATAACGATGAGCCTTACCGCTTCATGGACCCTTCTCCCCTTGAGTATCCGGGCAGCGCGCCGAAAGTCTTCCAAAGATCCATTTGTACAGGAGCCGATAAAGACCTGATCGACGTGGATGTCCCTTACTTCGCTAACCGTCTTTACGTTGCTCGGCAAATAGGGGGCGGCGACGAGGGGTTCGACGTCGTTTACGGAAATCTCCAGCACAGCGGAATAAATCGCATCGCTGTCGGATAGGGGAATGTCCATGCCGTCTGTATGAACGCCTTGCCCTTTCAGAAAATCACGAGTGATCCGATCAGGCTCGATGATCGCATTCTTTGCCCCTGTCTCTGCGGCCATGTTGCATATAGTAACCCGGTCGGACATAGGCAGCGCCTCGATCACTTCCCCTGCGAATTCGAGCGTTTTGTATCTTGCCCCCTCTATGCCGATTTCTCTCAGGACCAGGAGAATGAGGTCTTTCCCGCACAGGTATTCAGGGAGCTTCCCTTTGAAGACGACGCGAATGGTTTCAGGAACGCGAAACCAGTTTTCTCCGAGGGCCATCGATGCGGCAAGATCGCTGTTTCCGACCCCTGCGGCAAAGGCGCCGACTGCGCCTGAGGTGCATGTGTGCGAATCTCCGCCGACGAGCACCTGGCCGGGCAGCACAAGGCCCTGTTCCATGAGAAGGAGGTGGCATAGCCCTGACGCGCCCACCTCGAAAAAATGGGTAAGTTTTTGCTGCCTCGCGAAAAGGCGCATTGCCCGGGAGAGTTCTGCCGACGCGATATCCTTCGCAGGCACGAAATGGTCATTTACAAACACGACCTTCTCCGGATCGAACACCTTCGAAGCCCCCATCTTCTCAAAGATCTCGATGACCGGCCCCGTTCCTACGTCGACCGATAGGACGAGGTCTATTTTTGCGAAGATAAGATCTCCAGGCCTCACGACCCTTTCCCGACAATGATTGGCAAGTATTTTTTCGGTAATGGTCAAACCCATCGGACTCTCTCTTTTCGTATCGAACCGAACCAAACGACAACTTTCGCTCTTTGAAGTCTGCCGATAAACAGCTCTGCCGTATACCGCCCGCAATTATCTCTATACAGCCGACCCGGCAGTCCGCTCGCCATTGAAAAGTCATCCGCACTTAATTGCGTCTATACGTTTCCTGGACAGACTATATATACTGTATATAATGTATAGTCAAGAAAACCTTGTCGATGCCGGCCTGCCCCCAAAAGCCGGATGCCTCCAGGGGAGGGTCCGGAGACATTCCGGAGACAGAAAAACAGGGGGGCCGGAAAATCTCGGCCCCCCTGAAACCATTAATAAAAGAAAAGCTCCCCGGGCAGGACTCGAACCTGCAACCTACTGGTTAACAGCCAGCCGCTACTGCCGGTTGAGCTACCGGGGAATAGAGTAACAGTAAATACAAAAAAAGGCGGAATGTCAACATCAGTCTTCAAAAATGACTGTCTTGAACTTCTTCTTGCCCACCTTGAAAGTGAGCTGCGGGCTTTCGATCAAAAGGGATTCCGCCGCCACCTTCACGAGGTGGTCGTCTTCCGCAACGTAGACGCCCCCCTGCTCGATGACGCGCTTCCCCTCTGAAGTGGAGGGGACCATGCCGATCTCCTTGAGGAGTCCGGGCAGCCAGACAGGCTCGGCTGCTTTCTTACGGTAGATTTTTTCCGTCCCCTCCGGTATCTCCCTCTGACGGTGCACTTTGTTCCAGTCGTCCTCAGCCTGCGCGCCCGCGGCCGGCCCATGGAAGCGCCGGACGATTTCCCGGGCCAGCCGCATCTTCGCCTGCATGGGATGGACGCTTTCCCTCTTGATGCCGGCCTTCAGCTCGCGCAGCTCTTCGAGGGATATATCGCTGAGGAGCTCGTAGTATCTCAGCATGAGGTCGTCCGAAATTGCCATAAGCTTGCCGAATATGACGTCGGGCGGCTCGTCTATGCCCACGTAGTTGCCGTAGCTCTTGCTCATCTTATTCACGCCGTCCGTGCCCTCTACAAGAGGTACGGTAACGACTGCCTGGGGCGGCTGGCCGTACGCTTTCTGTATTTCCCTCCCCACGAGGAGGTTGAAGATCTGGTCGTGGCCCCCAAGCTCCACATCGGCCAGAAGCGCTACCGAGTCGTACCCCTGCACGAGGGGATAGAGAAATTCGTGGACGCTTATTGGCAGATTGCTTTGGTAACGGTTTCTGAAATCCTCGCGCTCAAGCATGCGCGCGACGGTGTACCGGGCGCAGAGCCTGATCATGTCGCCCGCGTTCATTGCTTCCATCCACTCGCTGTTGAACCGTATCTCGGTCTTTTCGGGATCGAGGATTTTGAACGCCTGTCTCTTGTACGTCTCCGCGTTCTCAAGGATCTGTTCCCTTGTCAGGACCGGCCTCGTCTCTATCCTGCCCGTGGGGTCGCCTATCATGCCGGTAAAATCGCCTATGAGAAAGATTGCCGTGTGGCCGAGATCCTGAAACTGCTTCAGCTTTTGCAGGACCACCGTGTGGCCGAGGTGCAGGTCCGGCGCGGTAGGGTCCATGCCCAGCTTTATCCTCAAGGGGCGCCTCGAAGCTTTCGCGTCCGCCAGCTTCTTTCTCACCTCATCGGCGCTGATCACGTCGACGGTCCCGCGTTCGATGATCTCCATCTCTCTTTCGATATCCATCGTCTAAGCGACCCTTTCCCTGATCCGTTCTATATGCAGGCAGCGCCTCGTCCTCGCATCCACGGAGATCAGCACGCCCTGCACCAGGAGGTCGTCTTTTGCCACCTCGTATTTTTGGGGCAACTGGGTCATGAACCTCTCAAGCACCGCCGATTTGTCCATGCCTATGACCGAATTTGAGGGCCCGGTCATGCCCAGGTCGGTAATATAGCCTGTTCCCTGGGGCAGTATCGTGTCGTCGGCGGTCTGCACATGGGTGTGGGTGCCCACCAGGCAGGCAACTTTCCCGTCTAAAAACCAGCCCATGGCGATCTTCTCCGATGTCGCCTCGGCATGGAAGTCGACGACGATAGGCGTTTGATCGCCGCTTGTCGCAAGGAACTCTTCCATGGAACGGAAAGGGCAATCGAGGCTCTGCATGAACGTCCGGCCCTCGATGTTTGCGACGCAGAGGCTCTTGCCGTTCTTCCGCACAACCGTAGAGCCGAACCCCGGCGCGCCAGGCGGGTAGTTCAACGGTCTGACAACGCGCTGCTCCGCCATGAGATAGGGGATGATCTCCTTCTTCTTCCACACGTGGTTGCCGGTTGTGATCGCGTCGGCGCCCGCCTCGAGCATCTCCATGGCCAGGGCCGGCGTAATGCCGAGTCCGCCGGCCAGGTTCTCGCCGTTGATGACCTTGAAGTCTGCGCGGTTTTCCTTCAGAAAGGCGGCTGCTGCCTGCCTGCCCGGCTTTCCGACAACGTCGCCGAGGAAGAGAACGGTAATGATGTCATCGGGCATATTCTACCGCTCTTGTCTCCCGTATTACCACGATCTTGATTTGGCCGGGGTATGAAAGCTCTGCCTCCACCTTCTTGGCGATGTCCTTGGACAATAGGAAGATGGCGTCGTCGTTCATCTTTTCGCTGCTTACAACGATCCTGATCTCCCTGCCGGCCTGGATGGCGTACGACTTCTCAACGCCGTGGAAGCTCGAAGCTATGCGCTCCAGCTCATCGAGCCTCTTGATGTACGATTCGAGCATTTCCCTGCGTGCGCCCGGCCTCGCCCCCGAAAGGGCGTCCGCCGCCTGGACGATCACGTCGAGGAGGTTGAGTACGGGCGCCTCTTCGTGGTGCGCCAGCACCGCGTGGATAATATCTTCGCTCTCCCCGTATTTCTTCGCAAGGTCGGCGCCGATCGCGGAATGGGAGCCCTCCACTTCATGGTCGACGGCCTTGCCGATGTCATGGAGCAAGCCGGCGCGCCTCGCCTCCTGCACGTTGAGCTTCAACTCGGCGGCCAGGATGCCGCTGATGAACGCCACTTCGAGCGAATGCTGGTAGACGTTCTGGGAATAGCTGCTGCGGAATTTAAGCCTGCCGAGGAGCTTCACCAGCTCGGGATGGACGTTGTGGACGCCCGCATCGAAGACCGCCTGCTCTCCGGTGGTTTTCAGCTTCTCTTCCAGCTCTTCGGCCACCTTCGTAACGATCTCCTCTATGCGCGCCGGATGTATCCTCCCGTCGCTGACGAGCCTCTCGATGGCGATGCGGGCAACCTCCCTCCTTATAGGGTTGAAGCAGGAGAGGATCACAGCCTCGGGCGTGTCGTCTATGATGATGTCGACGCCGGTCGCCGCTTCCAGGGCGCGTATGTTCCGCCCCTCCCTTCCTATGATGCGCCCCTTCATCTCTTCGTTAGGCAGGGAGACGACGGAAACGGCGTCTTCCGCCACGTATTCGCCGGCATAACGCTGGATGGCCACGGCAAGAATCTCTTTCGCCTTCTTGTCCGCCTTTTCCCGCGCTTCTTCCTCTATCTTCCTGGCAATCCTCGTCCCCTCGTAGCGCGCCTCATCCTCCATCGCTTGCATGAGCATTCTTTTCGCGTCGTCGGCCGTCACCCCGGCTATCTCTTCGAGCTTCTCCCGCTGCCGCTTCAGCGTCTGCTCGGCCTCGCTTATCCTGCTTTCGAGGTATGTCTCGCGGCTGCCGACCTGTTTTTCCTTCTTGTCGAGCTCGTCTTCCTTCTTGTCGAGGGTCTCCATTTTTTTATCAAGGTTCGCCTCTTTCTGGGACAATCGCCTCTCCGTGTTCTGGAACTCGGCCTTTCTGCTCTTTGCCTCCTGCTCCAGCTCGTTCCTTGCCTGGATGACGATGTCCTTGGCCTGGATCGCCGCTTCCCGCTTGGCGACGTCGGCCTCCTTCTTTGCGTCCTCAAGGATCTTGCGCCCTATCGCCTGGTATTCGCCGGTCTTCTTTTTTTGAACGTACCGCGCCGCCAGGCATCCTGCAACGATACCCGCAATGCAGAGTGTGAGAGAAATTATTATATTCAAGGTCCCCCCTTCAGTAGAACCTGAGAGGGGCAGCACAAGGGTAGAATTTTCTAAGTCACGGACGACAAACTATGTCTAAACCTCCGAAAAATCAGAAAATTATTTATATTGAGCTGCTGCTTCCCCGTCGTGCGCCCCTAAGAAAAGTACCCCGCGATGCCGTGTGAACAGTAAATCTCGAACCTCTCAAGATAAGTGGGCGCCTTTTTGTTGCGTCGCGCGTCTCGCACTTCGGCGAGCATGCAGCCTGCAATAAGAGAAGGCCCCCAACAAAGAGGTGTTGGCTCTAAGTTTACCATTTATCACGCACACCGCAGGGAATCTCTATATTTTCAACCTTTCTCAAAAGCCTCAGAGTATTGTCCTCGACTTTCTCGAACCTTTCTTTCATATCCAAGTAAGCATCGGCAAGCTTCATCATGGCCATGATAATCGTATTCAGCGTATTGACGATCCCAAAATCCGCAGAAGCGGCCTTTATTTCGCGATCGACAAACTGTGCGACCTTCCTGATTCTCTCCTCATCGTCGCCTACAAAAGTAAATGACTGATTCAGTATGGTAACTTCCACTCTGCCCAAAGCTACGCTTCTATCTTCCGGATCTTTTCAAGAATGCCCTTCACTTTCTGCATGATCAGGTCCTTTTCGCCCTCGGCCTTCAGCGTCTGCTCCCGAAGCCCCCTGTTCTCTGCTTCCAGGGACCCGATCCTGGCCGCAAGGCCCTCCTTATCGTCCCGCAGCCCTGCGTACGCGCTGAGGAGGACATCGATTTTCTCTTCTAATTCTCCGAGCTTGTTGTCGCCAAATAGCTCTTCCATATCCAATACTTAACCGCTTTTCTTCTCGAAAGTCAAGTACAAAAGGCATGCCTTGATAAACTGATCCAGGTCCCCGTCAAGCACGCTTTCAGCGTTGTGCGCCTCCAGTTTCGTGCGGTGGTCTTTAATGAGCTTGTAAGGGTGGAGCGTGTACGAGCGGATTTGGCTTCCCCATGAAATCTCCTTTTTTTCCTTGTTCAACTGGTCCATCTTCTCGTCCTGCTTTTTTTTCTCCAGCGCGTAGACCCTCGCTTTCAGAATGGCCATGGCAATCGCCCTGTTCTTGTGCTGCGACCGCTCGTTCTGGCACTGGACGACGATGCCGGTGGGCAGATGGGTGATCCGTATGGCAGACTCCGTCCTGTTGACATGCTGCCCGCCGGGTCCGCTCGCCCGGAAGGTATCGATCTTCAAGTCCTCGTCCCTGATGTCGACGTGAATGTTCTCCGGGATCTCCGGATAGGCATAGACCGACGCAAACGAGGTGTGTCTCCTGGCATTCGCGTCGAATGGCGAGATGCGCACGAGGCGATGGATCCCGTTCTCGCACTTCAGGCAGCCGTAAGCGTACGCGCCCTTGATAAGGAATGCGACGTTCTTGATGCCTGCCTCTTCTCCCGGCAGGAGGTCGACGACCTGCGACTCGAACCCCTTCCTCTCCGCCCACTTGAGGTACATGCGCAGGAGCATCTCCGCCCAGTCCTGGGCCTCCGTCCCTCCGGCCCCGGCATTTATGTAAATTATGGCGTTTTCCCGGTCGTTCTCCTCGGCGAGCATCCGTTCTATCTCGAAGCTGCCGAGGTCCCGGTCGAGCTTCTCGACCCGGCGCTCCAACTCGCCGAGGTCTTCGGGGTCTTCAGCCTCCTTTGCGATCTCGCTCAGGATGAGGATCTCCTCCAGCTCCTTTTCCTTGCTTTCCCAGCGCTGCATTGCGTCCTGCAGGCCGGCCCGTTCCCGGAGCAGCTTCTGCGCCTTTTCCTGATCTTCCCAGAAGTCTTTTTGCGCTAAGGTCTTGATCGTACTCGCCGATGCGGCTTTTCAGGGCAGGGGCGTCAAAGATAACCTCGGAGGGCCTGCATGCGGTCGATAAGCGCGTCTGTTCTCGATTTTATGTCGTCCATCATGGGCGTACCTCATCAAGATTGGAGGGGGACGCCCCTCCGAAGGACAAGAGGCGAGAGGAGTGTCCCCCCAACATTTTTTTACTCCTCGGCCCTGGTCAGGTCCTCGAACTTCACGTCGAGGCCCAGGACCGCCACGATCTCTCCGCCCTCGTCCTGTATCGGTCCCGAAACGGTTATGCATAGGGCGCCGGTTATCCTTGACGAATAAAGGTCCGTCACCGATATCTTGCCGCTTCGAGAGCGGCCGGATGAACCAATCTCTGTCCGAAAAGTCCTCATGAAGGTCTATCTTGGCGTATTTTGCCTTGTCGATCGCTTGAGTAATGTTTCTGGTGATCTTGACCCCTTCCGCGTTGACTACATAGGCGAACTGTATGTAAGGGTACTCGGCCACCAGCTCCTTGAGCACCTTTTCCTGGCGCTCGGGCGCCATGCTCTTGACGCCCTCCTCCGCAATGTAGCGCTCAATCAGGTGGGCAGCCATGTCATAAGCCCTCTTCTTCAGCATGTCGAATTCGGACGGGAAGACTTCAGGGATATACCGGCGGACCATATGCTCCATCTCCTCATCCGACATGGCGGTCACCCGGCCCTCGTCGTAAGCTTTGAGGATGCGCTTGTTGATCCTCCCGACGCCCGGATGGGTTTTCTCGATTGCCTCCTGTCCGATTAGGGCAAAGTGGGAGTTGATCCAGTGGGCTATGCCCGCGAGGCCTGATTTGTCTGTGATGTTTATCGTAATGGGCCTGTCGAGTATCCTCTTTGTATCGAAGGCCGTGTATATCTCCTGGTTTTTGGAGAGCCCGTCGATGTGGACGCCGGCGGACGTCGTATTGAAATCGGAACCGACAAAGGGCTGGTTCCGGGGTATGTGGAGACCTACCTCCTTCTCGAAATAATTCTTCATCTCCGTGATCGCCTTCGTGTCGACGCCGTTGTCGTCGCCGACCAGCGAGATATACTCCATAATCAGCGCTTCTATCGGGGTGTTCCCTGTTCTTTCGCCAATGCCCAGAAGGGCGCCATTGACGAACGAACACCCATAGAGCCACGCGCTCACCGCGCCGACTACGCCTCTATAGAAATCGTTATGTCCGTGCCACTCCAGGTAGTCGGAAGGCACGCCCGCGTCATCGATCATCGCCCTTACGATCTTTCCCACGGAACGGGGCAGGGCGGCCCCGGGGTAAGTGACGCCGAGGCCGAGGGTATCGCACAACCGTATCTTTATGGGTATCTTCGCCTCTTCCGACAAAGACATGAGGGCCTGCGCAAAAGGGACGCAAAACCCGTATATGTCCGCCCTGGTGACGTCTTCGAAGTGGCACCTCGGCGCGATGCCGGCCTCTAAGGCCGCCTCCACGACTTTCACATAAGCCTTGAACGCCTCCCCCCTCGTTTTCTTGAGCTTATAGAAGATGTGATAATCGGAGCTGCTGGTAAGCATGCCCGTTTCTTTCAGGCCGAAGTCCTTAACAAGCTGCAAGTCGTCCTTGCTCGCCCGTATCCATCCCGTAATTTCCGGATAGCGGTATCCTTTTTCGAGGCATTTAGAGACCGCTTCCTTGTCCTTCTCGCTATAGAGGAAAAACTCGGATTGGCGGATCACCCCGTTCGGCCCGCTCAACCTGTGAAGAAAATTGAAAATATCCTCAATTTGCTTCACAGAGAAAGGAGGTCTCGACTGCTGGCCGTCCCTGAACGTCGTATCCGTGATAAAGATCTCGTCCGGCGGATCGATCGACTCTATCTTATGGTCGAAGCTGACTCTCGCCATGTCGGTATAGGGGAAGACGTTCCGAAAAAGCTCCGGTTCTTCCGGATCGATAAGAGGGAACCTCGCGCGCCCCGGCGTATTCTTGAATATAAAGCCTTTTCGTTTTTTCGCCAATTCTTTCCCCTATTCGTCGTCTGCCTTTGTCACCCTCAACCTCAGCTCGTTGAGTTGCTTCTGCCTGACCGCAGCAGGGGCGCCGGACAGCAGACACGCGCCCTTCTGGGTCTTAGGGAAGGCCATGACGTCCCTGATGCTGTCGAGGGCTAGGAGCATCATCAAAATGCGGTCGATGCCGAAGGCGATGCCGCCGTGGGGAGGGGCGCCCATCTCAAGCGCTTCCAGGAGAAAGCCGAATTGATCGACCGCGTCTTCCTCATTGATGCCGAGGAGGTTGAACATCTCCATCTGCTCGTCTTTCTTGTGTATCCTTATGCTGCCCCCGCCTATCTCCACCCCGTTCAGCACGAGGTCATACGCCAATGCCAGCATCGACTCGTAGTCGCCGCCGAAGTCCCTGATGCTGCCTTTCGGCGACGTGAACGGGTGATGGCGGGCAACATATCTCTTCTCTTCAGCGCTGTACTCGAAAAGAGGGAAATTGACGACCCAGAGGAAAGAGTCTTCTCCTTTCCTCAGGAGGTCGTATTTTTCTCCCAGGTAGAGGCGGAACCTCCCCATGATGTCGCGCACCGAAGCGCGCGCATCGGCCATGACGAAGAGCACGTCTCCGTTTGCGAGGCCGCACTGCCTATCCAGGGCCGCGGTCTCTTCTTCCTTCAAGTATTTCACAATGGGCGAGACGAGCTTCCCCTCATCCTTGCGCATCCAGATCAGGCCGCCCGCGCCGAGACCCTTTGCCGTGTCGACGGCCGTGTCGAGGTCCTTCCTGGAAAGGGACTTGGATCTCAGCACAATCCCTTTTATGGCCCCTCCATCGTCCGCTGCCTTTTTGAAGACGGCGAATTGAGTCGACCGGAAGAGCGGGGTAAGCTCTTCCATGGGCAACTCGAATCGCAAGTCCGGCTTATCCGTCCCGTAGCGCTCCATCGCCTCGTTGTAACACATGCGCCTGAAAGGAACGGCAAGGGGCGTTTTCTTTATCGACTCGTAGAGGACGCCCATGAGACCTTCGCTGATAGCGATGACGTCTTCTGCGTCCACAAAGCTCATTTCCAGATCGATCTGGGTGAACTCAGGCTGCCGGTCCGCCCTGAGGTCTTCATCCCTGAAGCAACGCGCCAACTGGAAGTATTTCTCGAAGCCCGCCACCATCAGTATCTGCTTGAAAAGCTGGGGCGATTGGGGAAGGGCGTAGAACTGGCCGAGATTCAATCTGCTCGGGACGAGGAAATCGCGCGCTCCCTCGGGTGTGCTCTTTCCGAGAAAAGGCGTCTCGATCTCGAAAAAGCCCTGCGACGAGAGGTAGTTCCGCACTGCCTGCGTCGCCGCGCTCCGCGCTATGAACGTCTCCCGCACTTTAGGCCGGCGCATGTCCAGGTACCGGTATTTCAATCTGAGGAACTCGCTCGGCTCTTCTTCCTCGTCGAGCTGGAAAGGCAGGGGCTTGCATGTGTTGAGCAGCGTGAGAGAAGAAACGTACACCTCGATCTCGCCTGTCTGGATATTCGGATTCTCCGTGCCTTCGGGCCTCCGGGAAACCTTGCCTTCAACGCGGATTACATACTCCTGCTTGAGATCATGAGCTTCGGAGTGGGCGGCAGGGGCGATCTCGGGAGAGAAGACCACCTGCACGACGCCGCTCACGTCCCTAAGGTCGATGAAGATGAGACCTCCGTGGTCGCGTCGTCTGTACACCCATCCGGCCAGTTCCACGCTCGTGCCCGCATCGCCGGCGGATAGGGCCCCGCAGTACCGGTTTCTCAAATCGGACCTCCTTAAAAGCCCTTAATTATAGCCGAAATAGGGGGGCGGGTCAAGCGGCCTGCTGGCACCCGGGTTAATTTCGCGCCTTTCGCCTGTCTCATCGGCGCCGCGAGTCCTCACATACAGTAGTATGCTCCGGCTCGCGACCCCTCGATCACGGCGAAATCCATCGAAATTTCCTCCGGCCGCGAAAAAGATCATAGGGCCATAGGGACGCCCTTTAGTAAAG
>CAVTDX010000125.1:0-13601 GCA_963733345.1 uncultured delta proteobacterium | reverse complement strand
AGAAGAGGATGTCCGCCACCTGGTCGACGATGAGGATCTTCTCGCGCAGTTCCACGACCGCAATCTCGCAGCCCCCGCACGACGCGGCCCAGTAGAGGGCAAGCTTCAGTTTTTCCGCCATATCAATCCTCCTTGCTCGCGAGCTGGGCCTTCCAGTCGAGCGGTCCCAGACTGCGTACCTGTTCGGTAAACGTGCGCGCCAGCGCCGCCCACTTAGGCGCCTCGGCGCCCGATATCCAACCCCAGTGGAACCTTTTCTCCTCAATGCCGAACTGTGAGAGGACCTTCTCCAGGAGGGGCATGCGGCGGAAAGTCTTGAAGTTGCCGTTCGTGTAGTGGCAGTCTCCCGGCGGATGGCAGCCGGAGACGATGACCCCGTCCGCCCCTTCGGCAAAGGCCTTGAGGACGAACATGGGCTCTATCCTGCCCGTGCACATGACTCGGATCACATCCACGTTGGCAGGCTGCTCCATGCGGGCCACGCCAGCCGCATCGGCGGCGGTGTAGGTGCACCAGTTGCAGAGGAAGGCAATGATTTTTGGCTCAAAGTTCATAGGCGTGCTCCTTCAGGCGCTCAATAAAAGCCCTTCTATCTGGGCAACAATCTGCTCGTCGGAAAAATGGCGGCCCGTGATCGCCGCCGCCGGGCAGGCAGCCACGCAGGTGCCGCAGCCCTTGCAGAGGGCGTCGTTGACCGTGGCGACATTCTTGTCCGCATTATAGGTGATGGCCTGATAGGGACAGACGGACAGGCATGTCTTGCAGGCAGAGCAGAGCTTCTCGTCCACGGCTGCCACCGTGGGCGATATTGTGACCTGCGCCCTGTTCAGGAGGCCGATGGCCATGGACGCGGCTGCCCCTGCATGGGCGACCGTATCGGGTACGTCCCTGGGCCCCTGGGCGCATCCCGCCAGATAGACGCCGTCCGTGTTCGTCTCCACAGGTCTCAGCTTGGGATGGGCCTCTGCGAAGAAGCCGTCGGCGGTCCGGCTTATGCCGAACATGGACGCCACCGACGCCGCGTCGGCTCGAGGCTCGAGGCCGGTCGAGAGGATGACCATGTCGACGGGGATCCTTCTCACCACCCCAGCGAGCGTATCTTCCACCCTGATCACCAGCTTGCCCTCTTCCTCCGGCTTTATGGCCCAGTCCGTCACCTCGGCCACGCGGCCGCGGATGAAGTGGACCCCTTCGGAGAGGAGCTTGTCGTAGAACTCCTCGTAGCTCTTGCCCGGGGTCCGCATATCGATATAGAAGTTATAGACGTTGGCGCCCGTGTGGTCTTTCACCATGTGGGCGAGCTTGAGGGAGTACATGCAGCAGACCCGGGAGCACCACCTGTTCGTCCTCTCGTCCCTGGAGCCGACGCAGTGGACGATGCCGACGCTCTTCGGATGGGTCCCGTCGCGCAGGACCACCTCCCCGCCGGTAGGGCCGGAGGCGGAGGTGAGGCGCTCCACTTCGAGTCCGGTGTAGACGTTTGGGTATTTGCCGTAGCCGTACTGGGGCAGTCGGGATGCGTCGAAGGTCTCGAAGCCCGTGCTGACGATGATGGCCCCCACGTCGACCTGGACGGTCTCTTCCTTCTGCTCGAAATCGATGGCCTTCCGGTCGCAGGCGTCGGCGCAGGTCTTCTTGCACTTCCCTGTTTTCAACTGGATGCACCGATTGGGGTCGATGAGCACCACCTGCGGCGTAGCCTGAGCGAAGGGCAGGTAGATGGGCTTGCGCTTGCCCAGGCCCATCTGAAACTCGTCGGGGAACCTCGCTTCCTTGTAGGTGCAAGCGTCGACGCACTGGAGGCAGCCGACGCAGAGCTCCTCTTTGATATACCGGGGTTTTTTCTTCACGGTCACTTTGTAATTGCCCACATAACCAGAGACCGCCGCCACCTCGCTGTTCGTGAGAAGGGTGATGTTGGGATGCCGACCGGCATCCATCATCTTCGGCCCGAGTATTCAGGTACTACAGTCGAGGGTAGGGAACGTCTTGTCCAACTGGGCCATGTGCCCCCCGATGGAGGGCCCCTCTCGACCAGGTAGACCCTGTACCCCGCGTCGGCGATGTTGAGGGCCGATTGGATGCCGGCGATGCCGCCGCCCACCACGAGGGCCGCGGGCGTGACCGGCTCCGTGCGGGAGAAGAGCTCCTCCTGGAGGAGCGACCTCGCCACGGCGGCCCGGACGAGTCTCTTCGCTTTCTCCGTTGCCTGCTCCTTATCCCTGACCACCCAGGAGACATGCTCCCTGATGTTGACCATGGCGAAATAGAAGGGGTTGAGCCCCGCCTTCGACACGGCGTTCTGGAAGGTCGGCTCGTGCATCCTGGGCGAGCAGGAAGCGACGACGACCCGCTCAAGCTTCTGTTCCTTGATGTCCTGCTGGATTAACTGCTGGCCCGGCTCGGAGCAGACGTATTTATATTCCCGGGCGACCACGACGCCGGGCAGGCCGGAGGAAAATTCCACAACCTTTGCCGCGTCGACCGTGGCAGCGATGTTCGTGCCGCAGTCGCATACGTAGACCCCAACTCTTGGTATCCCATTCGCTGCCATTCGCTAACCTCCTATATGAGCCTTCTTGTAAGGCACAAAAAGCCGTTGCATGCCTAGTTCTTTCTCGGATATGCCCAGGGCCAGACCGGCGAGCTGCGTGAAATAGGCGACCGGCAGGTTAATGTCTCCCTGGAAACTCGCGTTCAGGTCCGGCTGGTAGCACTCCAGTGCAAACTGGCACAAACCGCAGGTGGTGGCTACGACGGCGGCCCCTTTCTTTGCCGCCTCCTTCAGGATGAGGTAATTGAGACGCAAGCCGACCTCCCTCATGGTGGCAACGAAGGTCCCGCCGCAGCATTTCGTTTTCATGGCCCATTCTACAGGGGTTGCCCCGAGGGCCTTCATGAGCGATTCGAGGGTCGTGGGGCTTGCTTGGTCGTCAAAGGTCGCATAAGGCCGCAAAATCTGGCAGCCGTAGTAGCAGGCAACATTCGCGTCCAGGGGGGACTTGACGGCTGCCTTGATCTTCTCGACGCCGATGTCGTTTACCATCACGTCGAGGGGATGGCGGACCTGCACCTTGCCCTCATAGGCGAGGGAGGCTTCCTTGAGTCCCCGCTCCACCTTTTTGCGTATGTCTTCCTTTTCCGCGAGGTAGTGCTGGGTCTTCAGCAAGAGGGCATAGCACGCGGAGCAGGGAACGACGAGCTGCACGAACCCGTTTTCGGCGGGCTCGCCCTGCTTTTCCGCGAGGGCCAGGTTCCGCGCGGAAAGGGCGAAGGACTTGACCTCGTCTACGGACATATAGGCCGTGGCGCCGCAGCAGTTCCAGTCGTGCAGTTCCTCGAGACCGACATCGAGGCTGGAGAAAACAGCTTTCAAGGACTCTTCGTAGGGCTTGCCGGTGCTCTTCAGGGAACAACCCGGATAGTAGAGATATTTCATCTCGCTTCCTCCTCAGCCTTTTCTACGCCCCGCAGGAGCGCGCGGAGCTGTTCCTTGTTCTCGATCCCCTCCTCTCTCAGGGCCATCCTGCCCGTCGTGAAGAGCTTCATGCCAAGGCGGGCGTTCTTGAAGAGATTGAAGAGGCTCGTCCTCCGGGCCAGGTTGATCATCAGCGAGCCTTCCGAGTTCCTGCCCTTCTTGGCGACTCCTTTGTAGAACTCTTCGGCCATGATAGGAATGGGGAACTTCTTCGGATAAAGGCCCCTGGCGAGGGCCATCTGTTTGAGGGCGTACATGATGTCGGTCAGCTTGATCTGCTTAGGACAGTCGACCGTGCACTGGTAGCAGGAGGCGCACAGCCAGATGGTGGAGCTTCCCAGGACCTCGGCTTCGAACCCCTCGCGGACCATGGCGATGATCCTGCGCGGGGTGTAGTCCATGTAGTGGCTCACCGGGCATGTGCCCGCACAGGTGCCGCACTGGATGCAGGAAAACAGGTTCTCCCCGTGGGCCTTGGCGGCCACATCCTTGCCGAAGGCCGGATTAAGCTCCGATTCGTACTTGAGGACCTTCCTCACCTCGTACATAAGCGAGGGACGCGGACCCGCCCCGGAGGGGCTGTATGGCGCAGGAATAGGACTTCTCATCTGCAGGCCTCCTTAAAATGGTGTATCTTGGTTTGTGCGGATCGATCGCGCCCTTCCCGGCGACCTTTTTTTGGTTTCCCATTCTTTTCTTGCTGATCTCATGAGCATAAAGCGTGCCGCAATTACTCATCCGCAATAGCGCTGCTTATGCAGGCGGCGTAGACCCTTCGCCGCAAAATACGATGGATACAGTCTTGCGCATTTGCAAGAACTATGCTTCAAACTATCACATGTTAGGAGTAATTGCAATTATTTGCAATATAGATTGCTGCCATCGAAAAGGCCCTAAAATAAAGGGCCGCAGGTGTTTTTGGGATGAGTCTCATAGTCGGTCGGGACCCGTCAAAAAAAATCTCACCGCAAGGCGAAGGGAACATTAAGTAATGGCGTAAGGCGCCGAATAAAGAAAGAGGGAGTGGGAACGGTCAAAGACGCGAAAGCGCCCGTCCGGCGAAGGCGTGCTTTCGGGAAAGACCGACAAAAGGGCCCCGGTCGTCTTATCCGGCTCAAAAAAAGCCAGCGGCGCGAGAGGAGAATCTCATGAAGACACTCGTGGTTGATGATTTCGCGACAATGCGAAAGATCGTGAAGAACGTGCTGAGACAGATAGACATCACTAACGTGGCGGAGGCGGATAACGGGAAGCGGGCATTGGAGGTCTTGAGAAAAGAAGGGGATTTCGAGTTGATAGTCAGCGACTGGATCATGCCGGAGATGACCGGCCTCGAGTTCCTGAAGGTGTGCAAAGAAGATGAGTCCCTCAAGAAAATCCCCTTTGTCATGGTCACGGCCGAGGCGCAGAAGGCAAGCGTGATCGAGGCGATCAAGGGAGGCGTGGACAACTATATAGTCAAGCCTTTTACCCCGGACAAACTCCAGGAGGCCATTCAGAAGGCGACAGTCAGGGCGAGGAGCCAGCAATAGCGAGCGGCTTACGGACGCTGACGTTCGTCACCGCAATCTCTTAGGCCGCGCACAACTTCTTCAAGACAATGCCGGAAGCTCGACATCGCGATGGGCAAGTGCGCCGGGAAAGGCGCCTCATCGTGCCGGCCCGGCCTTGTGCAGCCTCTCCCCTATGTGGTATATTCAACTAGACGGGAGAGATGTCCGAGCGGCTGAAGGAGCACGACTGGAAATCGTGTGCGCCGGCCAAAACTGGCGCCGAGGGTTCAAATCCCTCTCTCTCCGCCAGTTTTTCCTCGGTCCTGCTCAGTTTTAAGCCTCTGCCTCTGAAATCGACCAGGTCGTCGTGTATTTTCTGAACCGCCTCGAGCGGAGGCGAGACGCTCTGCGTAAAGAGGAGGTTCGATCATTTGTCCCGCGGGAGGGGCAAAAAAAATGGTTTGACGGGAATTTCGCGATGAAGTATAAATATTCCATACTTCGAGCTCGCTCGACAAATGCCGGGGGTCCATGGAAAAATAAGGATACTGGATAAGGCAAGGTAGACGAGAGTTAAAAAAAACGGCCATGCGGGCGTCTCCCGAAAGCGCGCTTCGTTTTTTCATCGTGCGGATTTAAAGTGGCCGGGCCCTGCGCAACGCGAAGGTTATAAACCCCGTCAGGTCCGGAAGGAAGCAGCGGTAGTAGCTTCTCCGTGTGCCGCAGGTCGCCTGGCCTTATTTTTAATGAGAGGCAGGGTTGCCTTTGGCAAGGGGGCGTGAAGGTACGCGAGCCGGGGTATGGCGAGGGCGCGGATGCCGGGCTAAAACCAGTAGTCCTGCGGGAGGGTGCGCCTGACCGGGCCGTAAGGCTTTAGGGCGCGAAAGGCAATCGCATGAGTTATAGAGTCATTGCACTACGATGGAGACCCGGTAGGTTTGAAGACGTGGTAGGACAGGCCCACGTGGTCGCCACGTTGAAGAACTCCATAAGGCGGGGCAGGATCGCCCATGCTTACCTCTTTTCCGGGCCGAGGGGGGTCGGCAAGACTTCCATCGCGCGCATTTTCGCAAAGGCGGTCAACTGCCTCGAGGGCGTGAGGGAAGAACCGTGCAACGATTGCCAGACTTGCAAGGCCATAGACCTGGGCGGGTTTGTGGACGTCATCGAGATCGATGCGGCCTCCAACAGGGGCATCGACGAGATACGGGAGCTGCGGGAGACGGTGCGCTACCTCCCGATGCAGGGGAGATACAAGGTCTATATCATCGACGAGGCGCACATGCTCACCGAGCCGGCCTTCAACGCGCTTTTGAAGACCCTCGAGGAACCCCCCGGCCACAATATCTTCATTCTCGCCACCACGGAACCTCAGAAGATCCCCTACACCATCATGTCGCGCTGCCAGCGCTTCGATTTCAAGAGGATATCCGAGTCGCAGATCGTGGAGCAGTTGCGCCGCATCTGTCTCGACGAGCAGATCGAATACGATGAAGCGATGCTCAATTACCTGGTCCGCGAGGCGGACGGCAGCCTGCGCGACGCCGAATCGCTGCTCGACCAGGTGATCGCTTACAGCGGCAAGCGCATCTCGGAAAAAGACGTAATCGACGTGATCGGTGTGATCCAGAGGGAGGCGGCCTTCGGCATCGCCAAGTGCATCGTCGAGAAGGACGCCAAGGGAGGCCTCGAGCTGATCGCCCGCTCCCTCGAAGAGGGAAACGATGTCTATCAGATATACAAGGGGCTCCTCTCGTTCCTCAGAGACATGCTGATGATAAAAGTCTGGAACGGCAAGCCCCCCTTCGTCTTCATGGACGACGGGGAATACGAGAAGACTGCGGGACTCCTGAAGCAGGTCGAATACTACGAGATACAGAATATGGTCCATCACATGCTCAGAGCGGAGGACCTGGTCCGCGGCGTCTTCCCCAAAGTCTCCCTGGAGGTCCTCTTTATCAACCTCTATAATCTCTCCCGGCTCAGGGACGTGGAAAAGATGCTCGAAACAGCCGCCGGAAAAGAGGCGTACACGGAGAGGGCTGCACCTGTCTCGTTGCAGTCTAAGCCCCGGACGGCGCCGGCTGGGGATATTCCCGGGACGCCGACGGCGCCCGCGCCGGGGCCGGCGCCGGAGCGCCCGGCTGCGGCAGGCGGGTTCGCGGCCTATCTTAAGGGGAAGAGCAAGATGCTTTTCGGCATTTTCGCAGCCCTCGATATGCGGGCCGAGGAGGACAGGATAGTCGTCTCCCTGGACGCGGATTCGACTTTTGTAAAGAGCGACGCCGCCATGACAGGCGAGCTGGCAAAGCACGCATCGGCGTTTTTCGGCCGTGAGATGACCGTCGGATTTGCGGACGCCTCGGGGGCAAAAATAGACACTCTCGACGACTACGTGAGGGAGGCGGAGCTGTTATTTAAGGCTTAATTAAGGTTGGGGGGACACTCCTCTCGCCCCTTGTCTTTCGGAGGGGTGTCCCCCCTCCGGATTTATCAGGAGGACACAATGGCGAAGGGTTTCGGGCAGATCCTGAATCAGGCCAAAAAGATGCAGGAGCGGTTCCAGCAACTGCAGGAGGAGATGGAGTCGAAGACGGTCGAAGGACAATCGGGGGGCGGCATGGTCTCGTGCGTCGTCAACGGAAAGCAGGACCTGATCTCCCTGACCATCTCCGAAGAGATATGGAAGGAGCAGGACAAGGAGATGCTGGAAGACCTTATCGTTGCGGCGGTCAATGAAGGCTTGGGCAAATCCAAGGACATGTGGAAGGAAGAGTCGCAAAGATCACTGGCGGCATGCAGCTTCCATTCGGGATGTAGATGCTTTACCCGGAACCGATAGAAAGACTCATAGAACGCCTCTCGAAACTGCCCGGCATAGGAAAGAAGAGCGCGACGAGACTCGCTTTTTTCCTTCTCAATGCGCGTTCCGCCTATGTCGCCGATCTGAGCCGCAGCATTGCCGAGGTGAAGGAGAAGGTGAGACTCTGCAGCGCCTGTTTCAACATCACGGATATCGACCCCTGCCGCATATGCCGGGACGAAAGGCGCAGCCGCGAGACGCTCTGCGTCGTTGAAGAACCCTCCCATCTGATGGTGATCGAGTCGGCGTTTCCCGGCGTCTACCGCTATCACATACTTCACGGGGTCATCGACCCCATAGAAGGGATAGGGCCGGACGAGATCAAGCTCCCGGAGATGAGGGAGCGCATCGCGAGGGAAGGCGTCAAAGAGCTTATTATAGCCACGAACCCCACTATAGAAGGCAATACCACCGCCCACTACATCGTTGAGACGACCAGATCGCTCAACGTGAAGATCACGCGCATTGCCTCGGGCGTACCCATCGGAGGGGACATCGTCTATACCGATCCCCTTACGATCAAGAGCGCCGTGGATAACAGGAGGAACCTGAAGGACGCCCCCTGAGCTGGCGTTTTCTTAAGGCTCAATCGGCGCTAGTAGGAGCAAGGCGCAAATCTCATGGAGCTGATCAAATATGCATTCGATATAATCGTCCATTTTGACGCTCACCTCGGCCTGGTCATACAGCACTACGGCTTCTGGACCCATATTTTGCTGTTCGCCGTCCTCTTTTGCGAGACGGGTCTCGTCGTAACCCCTTTTTTCCCCGGGGATTCTCTGCTTTTTGCCGCGGGCGCCTTTGCCACCCTGGGGGACCTCGACCTCGGGTGGCTTGCCTGCTCTCTGCCCCTTGCAGCCATGGCGGGAGATTCGTCAAACTACTGGATCGGTCGCCTCGCCGGACCCAGGGTCTTTTCGAGCCGGGAATCAAGGCTGCTCAACAAAAAGCACCTGGAGAGGACGCACGCTTTTTACCTGAAGTACGGCGGAAAAACCGTGATCATCGCGCGGTTCGTGCCGATTGTCCGCACCTTCGCGCCCTTTGTCGCCGGGGTAGGCGCAATGGCTTACAGGCGATTCATTCTTTACAGCATCGGAGGCAGCATAGGCTGGGTGCTCATCTTCACGTTGGGCGGATATTTCTTCGGCAACATACCGGTCGTAAAGCAGAACTTCACCCTGGTCATCTTCGCCATCATATTGATCTCCCTGCTTCCCGGCGTCGTCGAATATCTGCGGGACCGCAGGCGAGAGGGCGAGAGGGCGACGAGCAGTTGAGCGCCGAGGCCGCAAAAGGACGCGAGGGCGCAAGCGCATCCGCCCCTGTTTTCGGGCCCTTCCTGTGGTATACTATAAACCCATGCACGAGCTGGCCCTCACGCAAAACATCATAGATATCGCCCTCCGTGAAGCGGAAAGCCGCCGGATCACGGAGATCAATCTGGTGATCGGGGAGCTTTCGGCCGTGGTGGAGGAGTCGATCAGGTTCTGCTTCGACGTGATGTCGAAGGACACCGCGGCGGAAGGAGCGCGCATCTGCGTGAAGAAAGTGGCGGCGGCGATAAGGTGCGCCGGCTGCTCTCGGACCCATGGTCTGGAGATGGAGGGCCTTTGCCCCTCGTGCGGAAAACGGGGCGGGGAAGTGACGGCCGGAAGAGAGTTTTATCTGGAAAGCATAGAAGTGGAGGATTAGACGATGAAGATCAATGTGGTGAAGAACATCCTGGACGCAAACGAGCAGATAGCCGCGGAGAACAAGCTTTTCTTCGAGACGCGGGGCATCATCGCCGTCAATGTCATGGCCTCTCCGGGCGCGGGCAAGACGAGCCTCATACTGAGGACCATAGAGAGGCTGGGCGAGCCCCTGGCCGTTGTGGAGGGGGACATCGCCTCCACGCTCGATGCGGAAAAAGTGGCCGAGAAACAGGTCCCGGTCGTCCAGATCAATACGGGAGGGGCGTGCCATCTCGATGCGTCCATGATCAAGACATCCCTTGAGCGCTTGTCTCTGAACAAAGCGAAGTACCTGTTCATCGAGAACGTCGGGAACCTTGTCTGCCCGGCCGAGTTCGTCCTGGGGGAGAAGGCGCGGGTCCTCGTCGCGTCGGCGCCAGAGGGGGACGACAAGCCCTTCAAGTATCCCGGCATGTTCAGCACCGTCCAGGCGGTCGTGCTCAACAAGATGGACGTCCTGCCCTACATCGATTTCAATGTGTCCCGCTTCCTGGAAGGCGTAGCCGCGGTCAATCGGGAAGCCCCTGTCTTCCAGATCTCGTGCCGCACGGGCGAGGGGCTCGGAGATTGGATAGACTGGCTGAAGAGCATCAGGTCCTGAAACATCTCACCGTTCATGGCGTCGTCCAGGGAGTCGGCTTCCGCCCGTTCATCTACAGGCTTGCCAGGGAACACGGCCTCAAGGGCTGGGTCATCAATACGAGCAGCGCAGTCGAGATAGAGGTCGAGGGGGACGCCTCCGAGATCGACGCGTTCACGGCGCGCGTAATCCACGAGGCGCCGCCCAGGGCGCGCATAGAGGGGTTCGAGGCAGCCGAGGGGAAGGCCGCCGGCTATCTCGCCTTCGAGATAAGGGAGAGCCGTCCGGACGCAGGCTATCAACTCATCTCGCCCGACATCGCCACGTGCGGCGACTGCCTCCGTGAGCTTTTAGACCCCCGGGACAGGAGATATCGCTACCCCTTTACCAACTGCACCAACTGCGGTCCCAGGTTCACGATCATCACGGACATACCCTACGACAGGCCGAACACGACAATGGCGCCCTTCCGCATGTGCGACCGGTGCCAGGCCGAATATGCCGACCCCCTGAACCGCCGGTTCCACGCGCAGCCGAACGCCTGCCCCGTATGCGGCCCGAAAGTATGGCTGGAGGACGGCCTTGGGCCGATGCGGCCGTGCGGCGACCCGATCAGCGAGACCGCGGCCCTGCTCGAGCAGGGCGCGATAGTGGCGCTCAAGGGCCTGGGCGGTTTTCAGCTTGCCTGCGATGCGGCGAATACGGACGCGGTCCGGACTTTAAGAGAGAGGAAGAGGAGACCGGACAAGCCCTTTGCGCTGATGATGCGGGACATGGAAGAGGTGAGAAGGCAGTGTTCGGCGGACGAGGAGGAATCGCGTCTTCTTCGCGGCCCGGAAGCGCCCATCGTGCTCCTGCGCCGCAAGGACGGCTCTTCCGCCTCCCCGCTCGTGGCCCCGCATAACCGCTATCTGGGCGTCATGCTCCCCTATACGCCGATCCACCACCTCCTGCTGGCCGATTTCGGAAGGCCCCTAGTTATGACGAGCGGCAATCTGTCGGAGGAGCCGATCGCGAAGGACAACGAGGAGGCGCGCCTCAGGCTCGGGGGACTCGCCGATTATTTCCTCGTCCACAACAGGGACATCCACTCCCGGTACGACGACAGCGTCTCCCGCGTGCGGGACCGCGCGCCCGAAGCGATCAGGAGGGCGAGGAGCTATGCCCCGGACCCGGTGAAGCTCCCCTTCAGGACAAGACCCATTCTCGCCGTCGGCGCCGAGGAGAAGAACGCGTTCTGCCTCACCCGCGATGAGTTCGCCTTCCTCAGCCAGCACATCGGCGACCTCGAAAACCTGGACACTCTCGATCACTTCGTTGCAACCATCGACCTCTACAAGCGGCTTTTCCGCGTCGTCCCCGAGATCGTCGCCCACGACCTCCATCCCGACTACCTCTCGACGCGCTACGCCAGGCAGTTCGGAGGCTTACTGCCTCTCGTCGGCGTACAGCACCACCATGCCCACGTCGCCTCGTGCATGGCCGAGCACGGCTTGGCCGGTCCGGTCATCGGCGTCGCCTTTGACGGATCGGGCTTTGGCCCGGACGGGACGGTCTGGGGAGGCGAGTTCCTTATCAGCGGCTATGGGGGCTTCGAGAGGGCGGCCCATCTGGAGAGGATGCCCCTTCCCGGCGGGGAGGCGTCGATAAGGCGGCCCTATCGCCTCGCCTTCGCCTACCTCCATGCCCTCGGGATCGACATGCCTGACCTCCCCTCTCTTTCCGCTATACCGGCGGAAGAAAGGGAGATCATCGCCGCGGCCATTGCGAATAGGATCAATACGCCCCTCACCTCCTCCTTCGGTCGTCTCTTTGACGCGGTCGCCGCTCTCTTGGGTCTCCAAAGAACCATTACCTTCGAGGGACAGGCTGCCATCGCCCTGGAGATGGCGGCTGCCGAAGGCAGAAGCGATGCGCCTTACCCCTTCTCTCTGGAAAAGGCGGACGGCGCCTACCAGGTAAAGCTTGCCGCCATTTTGGGCGGCGCCGCCGCCGACGCGGCCAGCGGGGTGGGCGCGCCGGAGATCGCCTTGCGGTTCCACCATACGGCGGCAGCCATTATCAGGGACGTCTCGCTCCTGCTTGCGGAAGAAACCGGCATCAGGACCGTCGTCCTGAGCGGCGGCTGTTTTCAGAACAAGCTGCTTACGGACCTCGCCGCCGCGCTCCTAGAGGCCTCCGGCTTATCCTGCGCGACCCACCGGCGGGTGCCCTGCAACGACGGGGGGATTGCGCTGGGTCAGGCAGCGATAGCCCACTTCTCTTCATAGGCGGGACGGCCGGCGGCATGTTCGAAATCGCGATCTTTGGCGCCGGGCTCGCCGCGTGACCTCCGACATCAAGATTGGAGGGGGGACACGCCTCGGTCCTCGGCTCGCGCAAATGCTCCCGGCGTGACTCGAACACGCGGCGCCAGGATCAGGAAGACTAATTATACCCGTTCCGGCAAATTCTCTAAACTTCCTATCTATTTGAAATTAATCTGATATCACGATTCCAAGATGCAAGCACTTTTTTTCTCGTTCTCCCTTTTGGTGTAATTGTCTTGGCGCGATTACACAGGAACTACACAGGACTTGCACAAACGTATACAAACATCTTATTTATCGCCTGTCTTTCCAATAGTTGGGATGCCTGCGGAGATGCATGACCGCAAGTATGAAAATACCTGCATCTTCGACGGCATAGAGCACACAATACGGAAACCTGTTAACGAGGCAGCGATGAATGTCTTCCTCTATGACCGCCAAGCATGGGGATGAGCAACAACATTCTGGATTGCAGTGAAAACCTCTACGGAGAAATCGTAACCGAGGCCGGCTTCACGATCCTCATAATATTCAATTGCTCCACGGAACTCCTCCTCTGCTTCGGGATGAAATGAGAAGGTTATTTTTCAAAGCGATGACTAATCCTGGCGAAAACATCGCTGCCCGGCACGGCCTTCACTGTGCCCGATCGTAACTCGGCAAGGCGGCGCCTGGCAGCGTTCATCCACTCGACTTCCACATCGGCGAGCGTTGGGTTTATGGTCCGCAGCAGCGAATCGATGACTATAACCCTTTCTTCAACGGGGAGAGATTCCGCGTCTTCAATTATCTTTTTCATGGCGCGCATAGCAGACCTCCTTACGTCGTTTGATGGGCTATCAGAATTAGGGTAAAGGATGCAGCACAGACGATCGGGATGGCAATCACCCTGCGATTACTTATCAGAAGCAAGCCGACCGCGGTCGTGGTTAGAAGATGCTTAGCCGCATTGAAGAAGACTTTCCCTAATTCTTCTCTACGTTTCCGATTCACAGACACAGTATAGAGCATTCAAAAGGAGCAGGCAAGGACAATTCACGAAGGGTCCTCCCTCTTCCGGCGCCCCCTTGTAGAGGGTCCTACCCCTCCATTGGCTCATCGATAGTCTATGTACGGCACTTAGGGGACGTTGGTTCAAAGTG
>CAVTDX010000124.1:0-31834 GCA_963733345.1 uncultured delta proteobacterium | reverse complement strand
GAAAGCCGTCCCCACCGTCCGCAAGAAAGGGAAGTGATTTGCTTTCCTAAGAACGGCCCTTTTCCCTCCCCCCGTCGTTACTAACCGTGAGGGTAACAAGTCTGGCAAATATCAGTCTCACATCCCTCGACGATATCCTTGAAAAGTTCAGACCTCAGGGTGTAACCCGAACCCATAGGGGAGCGAACATAATCGATTCTCACGGACTTTGCCTTATCAAGAAGTTTGTTTTCGATGAGAAACGTCACCCCTCCTTCCGTGAATACGTGATCATTTTCTTTTTGCTGATCGAGCGCCATGACAAGGTATGGTCCCCTCCACCCACCTTCCGTCATCAAGATTCTGATCGGCCGGGCCTCTTCTTGTTCCTCCAGAAACTGTTTGATTCTCTTCATTGCCTCTTCGCTTACTTCGACCATGGGAGGCTCCTTGTCGTGAATTTAACATACTCCTTCGCGCGATCCCCACATGAAGTCAGTGTATACGTTTTCTGCGGGCAGCGCAATGTTGCAACCGGAAAAGACCAGGCGGAAGAGGAAGGCTGCGGTTGATCCTGAGACATGTGCCTGACTGTGATCGCATCAAGACGACAAAGGTCAGGACGTAGTCGACTAATTGATTCTTCGGATGAAAGATAAGGGGAAGGAAACTACGTTTAGAGGTTGGCTTATAACCACGAGACCTGATTAGGCGCCTTCCCCGCCATCCGAGCCGGCTTCCACCCTTGCCGCGAGCCAAAAACAAGGGGTGGCTTGCACCCACAAGATCTGAACCGACTGGACGCGGCAGGGAACCGACGATTTTCTGGGTCTTTTTAAGAAGACAGGGACTCTTAAAGCATGGGGTCTTGATCCCGATGGGTGACTGGTGCAGACTGGTTTTAAGATCAGCCTAGTCCGAACACGCGAAACGACGGGTGCGGATATGGGGACGGATGGCGCGAGACAACAGGCTTTGTGCGGTAGGCTCCCTGCAAGACCGACGGGTTTTTGCAGCGGGGGAGAATTATCTCTTGACAGGGCGCCCTCTAATGGGCGATCCCATTGGCTCCCCCGAGCTTTTGGAGAACGCCGGGTGTCCCAATGATTGAAGGAGGCATTATGAAAAGAGTCGGCTGTGTATGGTTGGCGGTCTTTCTGGTCCTTATGGTGTGGGCCTGTGATTTATCGGCAGCACCCTACAGGCACCCTGCAACAGGCCTTGTTTTCCCCGACCAGTTGGCAGGCTTGAACAACGTCGGAGTGACCGAGTTTGACGAGGCTCACCCCGGATCAGACGTAGGGATAGGCTACAACGGTCGCAACATAATACTAACCATCTACCTGTACTATCCGTCGGCGCCCGGTTTCGGCTCGCCCGGCTTCAAGGAGCACTTCGATGCATGTGTGGACGAGATCATGAAAGGTCGCTTCAGAGGACAAAAGACAACCGAGGGAACCGTCTCTTTGAAACCGGCGCCTGCAAATCTCTCCGCCCAATTCGCTTCATTCAGCGGGGTCGATAAAGATTTGGGAGAATTTGTATCTTCTCTATACTTGACGGTCTATAAAGGTCGTTTCCTCAAGATCAGGTATACCTACGGCAAAAGCGTTCAGGCTGACGCCGAGGCGACGATCAAACGCGTCATAGAAGCACTCTCGGCCATGCTTGATTAAGGATACGATGTTGGGAAGGCGAAGGGGACGTTCTTCGCCGCTTCTTCCCACCCTTGCTTACCAGAACTTTTTTTATAATCCGTGATACATCTATTAATTCCTTAAGGGTAGAGAGAGCATCGCTTCTTCGTTGCCATATGCTTTTCCATCCGATGACGTCAAGGAGCGTGACGGCTCCTTCCCGCATGCTGGCCGTGCTTTGCTCGAAAATTCTGTTCCCTTTTCCATGTTTTCGCGCTTTAGACAATTTCTACCACACCTAAGAAAAATATTAAAGAATTCAGAATGAATAATGAAGTAGGTAGGCCAAGGCGCCATATCGGAAAACGGAGACACGGGAGCTTGTCACTCCCCGGCAATCCCCCTTGTTTGACCGGAAGGCAGGCCAGGGGGGGGGGGGGGATCCCCTTGTCTGCTCGTTTCTAAGCCGTTTTCTGTAAAAGCCCTGTAGAGGTTTCTCCGGTCAGTGGCCGAAGCTCCAAAAATATTCTCTTTACAATGCCTGAAGGGATTTTATAAATTGTATATGAAAACGGCAGCGGGCATATGGGAAGGGGGCTTGCATTCTTGGAGTTTCACGCTCGCGGAGCAGGGGGCAGACACGCGGCTCATTCAAGACTATCTTGGGCACCGGAGCATACAGCACACGGTGGCACACACGGCCACCAATCCGGCCAGATTCGAAAAGTTATGCCGGTAGACCACCATGAGTGACCTGAACCGATCCCTGCCTCCCCTCCGGGAAATGTCTGAAAAAGAGATGTTGATTGCGAAAATAAATAATTCTTCTTGGTGGCACGTTCCGGGCAGCGACAGCGATGCTTACAAAAAGCGTGGCAAATTTTTCGCTTCGACCTTTGCCCAAGCCGAGTTTTACGGCCGCCCAAATGATGTGTCAGAACGCGTGAACATTACGAATCCGGTCTATGGCTTTTCAGAAACGGAAATATTAGCGAAGCTATTCACGAGCGAAGAAATTGCAAAACTAGGATTGAAAGATATGGAAACCGCTACGCGTACCAACTGGTACGAAAAGAGGACAGCTCTTGACCGCAAGATGTATTTACGAGCAAAGAAGCTTGGTTATGACGCTATTGTCCTAATGACACCACAGGGAAGGAAAGACTTAGAAAGAAAGAGGAAGCCCAGGACGATGGAACTCAACCTATGTTCCCCATGACAAAAATTCGCTCTTGGGGGATACACGGCCACCAATCCCGCCAGGCTCGAAAAGCCATGGCGATGAAATACGGACCCACGGACAAAGGATAGCACACATGAAAAGGCTTCCCCCACTCATAAAATACATCGGGAACAAGACAAGGTTTGTGGAGCACATTTGCTCCCAGTTTCCAACCGACTACGAGGCATATTTTGAGCCGTTTCTTGGCAGCGCCGCCGTTCTCGGTTGTCTATCCCCCCGCCGCGCTCTTGCCTGTGATATTATTGAGCCACTTATCGAGTTTTGGCGGCTTGTTCAGAAAAAGCCCCGAGAACTCATCGACTCATACACAGAGAATCACCAGAACTTCCAGCACGATCCCCTTGGAACATACGAAGCAGTTAAGGCCCGATTCAACGAGAATCCCAACCCCCACGACTTCCTCTTTATATCGCGCACCTGTTACGGCGGGGTAATCCGGTTTCGCCGTGATGGTTATCTCAGCACTCCTATAGGCCCACACAAACCCATATCGCCATACGAATTCGCCCTCCGGGCGACAGTCTGGAACCACGCGGTCCGCAATACGGAGTTTGTTCTCGGCGACTATTCCGCCATCCTAAGCCTCGCCCAGCACGGCGATATTGTGTACTGCGACCCCCCCTATGTCGACAGCCAGAAAATCATTTACGGCGCACAGGATTTTACCCTCAAGCGTCTATTCAAAGACTTGGCCGCCGCGAAAGCCAGCGGTGCGTTTGTCGCATTGTCCATTGATGGGGTGAAAAAGTCCGGCGATAGGATCGTCGCCATTGCCCCGCCTAAAGGCCTGTTCGAGCTTGAAAGCTATGTTGCTTTAGGCGGTTCTATGCTTAAACGGTTTTGGCGGGACGGCCTGACCGTTGAGGACGAGCACGTGAAAGACCGTCTCTTGCTTTCACACGAAGACCGTGCCGGCCAATTGTCTCTCTTATAAGGCCCTCAGCCTTTGTTCCCAGTCGCTCAGCACCTCTCGCCCAAAGAAAATCTCATCTACGTGGCGCGTGTGGAGCATATCAACCATACGACACAAATAGGATTTTCCACAGTCCCACCACGTATACCGATCATCAATAAAAAGAAAATGCGCGATATCCCGACGCATGCGCGACCGCACGCCCTCAATCTCATACCCGTCAAGTAGCGTCTCATACACGCCGTCAGCCACGCGACTCCCGAAAGTCGTAGTCCCATAATACTCCTTGATCTCCCAAACCGCTCTCGGGTTCTCGGTGTCTGGCAACGCCCCGTCGAAACGACGGGAGAATATTCCTTCCAAGGTATGGTTAGACGTTACAATTGACAGCTTTCGCGCATCATCAATGAACCCTGCAGGGCCGACAACGCTTTCCGCGATCATTGCCACCATGCTTGCGAGGTAAGCCGGATGACGTTTTTCTCCTTTTTGTTTATTCATCGCCAGCGGCTTCTTTGGCTTCGTCTTTTCATAGACTTTTTCAAATTCCCGCGCCGCTTCATCCCGGTTCATAAATAAACCAGCTACCCGATTATTCAAGGCATCCGCTCGCCAGTTCAAATAATCTACTACTTCCACTAATAAATTGTGTTCACCCGTAAACCCTTGTTGCCCCAGTATACCTTCCGCTTCGCCGATAGAATGAGGCCGAAGGCATGCCCCCTTACTATACCCGACTTGTTCAGAGATAAACTTTGCGTGCGCCCAAAATCGGGCCGACTTTCCAACAAACCGCCGCTCCGGCCTCACTTCGAAAACTCCGAAAAAAGAGCGGAAGGATGCTCCTGCAGCGCCCTTGCGAGCTTTAGAAGGTTGTCAAACCCCACGTTTCTCTGACCGCGCTCAACCCCGCCAACATACGTTGGGTGCAGCCCAGCCCGTTCCGCCAGCTCCTCTTGCGTCCACCCCTTTGCAAGCCGCAGTTCCCGAATCGTCTTACCAAGGCGACGCCGATCCGCTGATTCAGCCATAACCTAAGAATATCGCAAGCACACAGACTATAAGTCCAGAGACGATGAGTATTGTCATCGGCCAATCGCATTTTTTCTTTAAGACAATACCGACCCTCGCAACTCCTTCAAGCCTTCCCCGTAAGTGGCCGTTTGACCCTGCGTAAACCGCAGGAGAAAGAGCAACCGGCCGCATAAGGAAAGCGCCGGCGCGGATTTCCTTGCGGGGATCCGCGTCCTCCCCGCGCCGCTTCCGCCTTCGGCGCACGCGGCTTGAAAAACCCCCGTAGCCGGACAAGCCGGCCGGCAGCATGTGGCAAATTCTATATCGGAACGAGCAATGGGGTCAAACGAGCAATGAAAGCAATGGGGTCAGGTCTTTCATTGTAGCATTTTCACCTGCTTGGCCCCTTCATTTCTTTATCCGTCAACCGTTGAACATATGGTCTCGCTTTGTAGTGGCAAGGTTGGAAAGTGCACGTCCGAGCCAATGTGCGACTTCGCAAGTGAGCCGTGTGAGGCATATCTCGCGGCCGGAGGAAATTTCGATGGATTTCGCCGTGATCGAGGGGTCGCCCCGCCGGAGTGTACTGTTGGTGTACATGAGGACGGGGAGGCGCCGATGAGACAGGCGAAAGACGCGAAATTAACCCGGCCGCCCCTCTATTGTTTCAGCTCTTTGTCAAAGATCGCGTAGGCCTCCAGCAGCGCCCCGCCCCCGTTCAGGGAAAAGATGCTTTCGCCTCCCGCGTCCATGTCGAAAAGAGCCGGGTCGTCATGAACTATGCCGTAAACCTCGACGCCCCGCTGCGCCGCAAGCCGGGCCAGCCCTTCGTCCTGTGCCGGCCGGACCCGGTTCACGATCACCCGGGCGTTGCCGATGCGCAGCTTCAGCTCGGTCGCAAGCTCGAGTATCCTCCCCGCGGTCATGAGGCCTCGCGAGGTGGCGTCGGAGATCACAAACAGATGGTCTACGTCCTGCGTCACGAGCCTGCTCATATGCTCCATGCCCGCTTCGTTGTCGACGACCACGCAGGCGTAGTTTTCCCGGAGCAGCTCTATGTGCTTTTTTACGAGGGAATTGGCGGCGCAGTAGCAGCCTTGCCCTTCCGGCCTGCCCATCACGAGGAGGTCGAAGCCCTTGCTCTCCACCAGGGATTCGTGGACCTTCAGCTCCATCCAGGTCTCCTTCGTCGTCCCGGCCGGAACGGCCTCTTTCATCATCTCCCGCGCGTCGCCTATGGTCGCGTACGTTCCGACGCCCAGTACTTCGTTCAGGTTCGCGTTCGGGTCGGCGTCGACTGCGAGTATGGGGCCTATTTTGCCCTTCTCTATCAGGTAGCGGATAAGCATTCCGCTGATGGTCGTCTTTCCCACCCCGCCTTTGCCGGCAAAGGCAAAAACCTCAGACATGGGCCTCCTCCGGCGCCTTTCTGTTTCGCACTTGTTCCATTACCCTCGGAAAAGCGCTCTCGTCGGTGTGAGGGATAAAGAGGGCCGCGATAAATTCATCCATGAATGCAGGATTATTCGACAGCTCTATGTTCGTCATCATTTTTGCGATCCGCTCCGTCTCCTTCAGGAGTTCGCGCGAGAAAGAGAGCAGCCTGGCGCCCAGCAGGGAGCCGTTGCCGACAAACAGAAACCTGTCGACCGGCACGTCCGGCAGGAGCCCGATCATCTGGGCCTTTTCCAGGTCTATGGAGTGGCCGAAGCCGCCGGCGATGATCACCCGCTCCACGTCCTCGAAGCTAAGCCCCACGCTGTCGAGGAGCGTCTTGCAGCCCGCGTAGATGGCCGCTTTCGCCCGCATCAGGTTGTCGAGGTCGACCTCGGTCAGGACTATGTCCCTCCCGATCTGGCTCTCGGCCGCATAGCAGACCACGTATTCCCAGCCGCTTTCCCCCGGTCTCACCCTCGTCGTCGGCAGGTCGATCTTGAACTTGGCGTTCTGATCGATGGCGCCCGCTTCAAAGAGCTCCGCGACGCAGTCTATCAGCCCCGACCCGCATATGCCCGTGGGCTTCGACCTTCCTATGGTCAAAATCATCGGCTCGTAGGTCGACGGGTTGATCTTCACCTGCTCGATGGCGCCCTTGCCCGCCCTCATTCCGAATTTGATCCCGCCCCCTTCGAAGGCGGGGCCCGCGGAGCAGGAGGTGCAGGTCAGCCAGTCCTTATTGCCGATGACGATCTCGCCGTTCGTCCCCACGTCGATGAAGAGCGCGACCTCGTCCCGTTGAAAAACGCCGGCGCCGAGCACGCCCGCCACGACATCGCCGCCGACGTAAGAGGCGACGCCGGGGAAGATGTACGTGAAGACATGGTCCTTCACATTCAGACCGATGTTGATTGCCCGAACCGGGGGGATAAAATTTGAGGTGGGCGTGTAGGGGCTCAGCATGATATATTTGGGGTCGAGGCCGAGGACAAGATGGGTCATGGTGGTATTGCCCGCGAACACGAGATGGGATATGAGGCCTGCGTCTATGCCGCTCATCTCGAGGAGGTCCCTGATGACGCCGTTTATGGTGGAAACAACGACTTCCTGGAGCCTTTTCAGCCCTCCGGGCTTCTGAGCGAAGACGATCCTCGATATCACGTCCTCGCCGTAACTTATCTGTGCGTTGTAGTCGGCCGTCTCGGCCAGGGTGCAGGCCTGCGTCCCGTTGCCGGCGCCCTCCATGCGCCGATAAACGTGGCAGTGAGCGAGATCCAGGAGCTGGCCGCAGACCGTTGTGGTCCCGATGTCGATCACGATCGAATAATTCTGCTCCTCGGTGTTGCCCGGCTCGACGTTGATCAGCGTGTACCCCTTCCTCGTGAGCACGGTGGTGACCGTGATCCTCCAGTCCGCCTTCCTCAATGTCGCCGCGAGTTTCATGAGCATTCTGAAATCCACCGAGACGTTGTCCATCAGGTGTGTCTTTTTCAGTTCCCTGGTCAGCCTGGCAAGGTCATTTATGTTGTCTTCAGGCGTTGGCGGCGGAAGCTCGACATACTTCTTGAAGACCGAGGGGTCGACCGACCATCCCTGAACCAGGCGATCCACGTCCATGGGCGCCAGGATGTGGGAAGGCTCTTTCCTTTTTCTCAACGCCGCCCTGTCGACCTGGGACTCGAAAGGAATCTCGACGACCAGATCGCTATGGGGACGGGTCATGCACGCGAGACGCACGCCCTCATCGTATTCCCATTGGGCGATCTTGGGGTGGGTCGATGAGCTCGTTTCCCCCTCGCGTATCTTTATCCTGCACTTGCCGCACGCGCCGTTCCCGCCGCAGCTTGCGTTAATATGGATGCCCAACCTCATGGCTTCCTCTAAGATCGTCTCGTTTTCCTCGACGGGGAAGGTTTTCTCGATGGGCAGGAATTTCACCTTGTAGTGCGTCATTGTCGACGTTTCCCCTAACATAGGATGCACGACCGGTTACCGTTCACTATTATAAACCTGGCAGCAACATTATACCATGCCCGCCTATGCGGTCAGGACTGCGTAAGAGCCATATTCGTCTTGACATATGTAAAGTTAGGCGGTATCATCATACCCGATCGCCATTCGGTATAGTGAATTTATGTATAATGCGCCCATCCTTAAGAAGGCCGTAGAGATCATAAAGCTCATCGTCAAGGAGCATAGTCCCCTGGGGGTGACGGACATCGCCCGGTCTCTCTCCATCAGCAAAAGCACGACCTTCGGGATACTCAAGTCGCTCGAAGAGGAGAGCTTTCTCGCGAAGGACCCGTCGAGCAAAAAGTATAGCACAGGGAGCACGCTCTTTGAACTGTCAAAGAAGATACTGAGGACCACCGATGTCGCCGCCGTTGCCCGTCCGCACCTGGAGCGGCTTCTGGAGACCGTGGATGAGACTATTTTCCTTGGGATCAGGGAAGATGAAGCGGTGAGGCTGATCGACATACTGGAGCCGCAGAAGGAAATTAAGATATCGTCGTCTTTGAGCGCCCGCATATCTCTCTTCGCAGGCGTGATGGGCAAGATCTTCCTCTCGGCAATGAGCGACAAGGACCTGATGGAGCTCCTCTCGCAGAAAGGCCTGCGTAGATATACGGAGAACAGCATTGTCGACGCAGAGCAGTTCCTAGAGGAGATCGAGTTGACGCGGGCAAGGGGATACGCGGTCGATCTCGAAGAGTACATGAAGGGCGTACGGGCCGTCGGCGCCCTCGTCTATTCGGGCCGCTATGCTGTTGCCGGCATCTGGGCGGTGGGATTGGCAAGCTCGTTGACCGATGAAAAATTGCCCGCCGTTATAGAGCGCCTGAAGGCAACGGCCAGGCAGATCAGCGTCAACCTGTCGCCTTTTCTGTCTGCCAAGCCGGGAGGCCGCGAAAATAATAGGAACCGCCCCCTTCCACCCGACTAAAGGGCCGCGGGAGATGTTTGACATTTTTGCGTGAATTTTATACGATCTATAGCCATACGCATGGGAAGCTCAAAGAGCAAAGAGGACCTCTACAAAGAAGCAGAAGGCTTCCATACTTCGCTCGACAGGCGATTGAGGATGCTCCTCATGAAATCCTTTTTGTCTGAAGATGAAGAGCTTGAGATGAAGGTGCTGAAGAAAGAAAAGCTCTACTATAAAGACATCATGGAATGGCTTAAAGAAAAGAGCTAAGGATCCAAGATGAAGAAGACCGGGGCGCAGATATTTGTCGAGTCGTTAAAAATGGAAGGAGTCGACACGCTTTTCTGCTATCCCGGGGGCGCCGTCCTCAACATCACCGACGCCCTCTATGAGTCTGATATAAAACAGGTGCTGGTAAGGCACGAGCAGGCTGCCGTCCACGCCGCGGACGGTTACGCGCGCACCTCGGCGCGCGTCGGCGTGGCCCTTGCGACGTCCGGCCCGGGGGCCACCAATACGGTGACAGGCATTGCAACCGCCTATATGGACTCGGTGCCCGTCGTCGTATTCACCGGTCAGGTGAATACGGCCCTTATCGGCAACGACGCCTTCCAGGAGGCGGATATCGTCGGCATTACGAGACCGTGCACGAAGCACAATTACCTCCTGAGGGACGCCTCGGAGATTGCGCGCGTCGTCAAGGAAGCTTTCTATATCGCAAAGTCCGGACGGCCCGGACCCGTCCTCGTCGATATGCCGAAGGACGTCTCCGCGCAGCTTGCCGAGTTCAAGTATCCCGAGAAGGTGCATATAAGGGGATATCAACCCACCTATGCAGGCCACCCGGGTCAGATAAAGCGTGCAATGAAACTGCTCAATGCATCGAAGAGGCCGGTGCTTTATACGGGGGGCGGCATTATCAGCTCGGGCGCGGCAAAAGAGCTGAGGGCCTTCGCCGAGCGGCTGTCGATCCCGGTGACGAGCACGCTGATGGGCCTCGGCGGCTTCCCCGGCAATCACCCCCAATTCCTGGGCATGCTCGGCATGCACGGGACCTATGCGGCGAACATGGCCATCACCAACGCCGATATCGTCATCGCCGTCGGCGCCAGGTTCGACGACAGGGCAACCGGGAAGGTCGACGAGTTCGCGCCTCGGGCCAGGATAGTCCATGTCGACATCGACCCGACCTCTATAAGCAAGAATATAAAGGTCGACATACCTATAGTGGGCGATGCGAAAAACGTGCTCAGGAGGATGCTGCAGGCGGCGGAAGAGGAGAAAGAGCTCTTCGCCGGCGCCTGGCGAGAGGAGACCGGGGAGTGGCGCCGCCAGACGGAGCAGTGGAAAACGGAGTTCCCTGTGAGCTACACGAGGAACGGCACGCTCAAGCCTCAATATGTGATCGAGAGGATCCAGGAGCTGACCGAGGGCAAGGCGATCATCGCCACCGAGGTCGGGCAGAACCAGATGTGGACCGCCCAGTTTTTCAAGTTTCTTGAACCCCGGCGCATCATCACGTCGGGGGGCTCGGGACCATGGGGTACGGGTTCCCCGCAAGCATAGGGGCCCAGGTGGCCTATCCCAATATGCTGGTGATAGACATCGCGGGCGACGGCAGCATACAGATGAATATCCAGGAGCTGGCGACGGCCGTCCAGTACGGACTGCCCGTGAAGGTCGTCATTCTGAACAACGGGTGCCTGGGCATGGTGCGGCAGTGGCAGGAGCTTTTTTACGAAAAACGGTACGCCATCTCCAAACTGGAATGCATGCCGAACTTCGTGAAGCTCGCCGAGGCTTACGGCGCGGTGGGGTACGAGATAGAGCACGAGAGCGAGGTGGACAAGGTGCTGAAAAAGGCCTTCGCCAACGGCACGCCCACGCTCATCGACGCCCACGTGAACCCGGAGGAGGGCGTCTATCCCTTTGTTCCGGCAGGCTCGGGCTTGCGCGACATGCTGCTTGTATAGGGGGAGTCTTGAGACACATTATTTCTGTCCTCGTCGAAAACGAGTTCGGCGTCCTCGCCCGGGTGGCGGGGCTTTTCAGCGGCAGGGGCTTCAACATAGAGAGCCTCTGCGTGGCGGAGACCCTCGATGCCGAGGTCTCCACGATGACTATCGTCACCTCAGGGAGCGACAGCATCCTCGAACAGATCCTCAAGCAGCTCAACAAGCTGGTGAACGTCATAAAAGTGACCGATTTTCAGGACGCGGACTACGTCTCACGGGAAATGGTGCTCGTCAAGATCAACGCCGAAGAGAAGACGAGGGAGGAAGTCCTGAGGATGACGGAGATATTCAGAGGAAGGGTGGTAGACGTGTCGCCAAGGTCCTACGTGGTGGAAATAACCGGCAACGAAGAAAAGGTGCAAGCCTTCCTGAACCTGGTGAGGCCCCTGGGCATCAAAGAGCTGGTGAGGACGGGGTCCGTGGCCATGATGAGGAGCGAGAAGACGGCGAGGGAGAATAAACAATCGAAAGGAGAAACCAATGGCGAAGATCTACTACGAAAGCGACGCTGACCTGGACGCCCTCAAGAGCAAGACGGTAGCGGATCATCGGGTACGGGAGCCAGGGGCACGCACAGGCGCAGAATTTGCGAGATAGCGGCGTTCGGGTCGTTGTCGCCGAGCTCGAAGGCACGTCGAACTTCAAAATGGCAGTCGAGCACGGCTTCACCCCGGTCTCCGCCGCCGAAGCCTCCGCTCAGGCCGACGTGATTCAGATCCTTGTCCCCGACGAGACCCAGGCTTCCCTTTACAGGAACGTCATCAAAGAAAAGCTCACCCGGGGAAAACCCTTCTCTGCTCTCACGGATTCAACATCCACTTCAAACAGATCGTGCCGCCGGCCGACGTCGACGTGATCATGGTCGCCCCAAAGGGACCCGGCCGTCAGGTCCGGCGGGAGTTCGAGAGGGGTGCCGGCGTACCCGTGCTGATCGCCGTGCATCAGGATTATTCCGGTCGCGCCCTCGCTACGGCCTTGGCTTATGCGAAGGGAATCGGCGGCGCGAGGGCAGGCATGCTCGAAACGACTTTTGCGGAAGAAACGGAAACGGACCTGTTCGGGGAACAGGTGGTGCTCTGCGGCGGCATTACGGAGCTGATAAGGGCCGGGTTCGACACCCTGGTGGAGGCCGGCTACCAGCCAGAGGCAGCCTATTTTGAATGCTGTCACGAGATTAAGCTGATAGTCGATTTCATTTACGAGGGCGGCATTGCGAATATGCGCAGCTCGATCAGCGATACCGCCGAGTACGGCGATATGTCGAGGGGCAAACGGATCATCACGGAAGAGACAAGGCGTGAAATGAAGCGTATACTGGGAGAGATCCAGTCGGGCCAGTTCGCGAAGGAGTGGATCCTCGAGAACATGGCGGGGAGGCCCTTCTATAATGCCGTAAAGAGGAGGGATAGCGAACACCCGATCGAGACGGTCGGCAAGAAGCTCCGCGCCATGATGGGCTGGATAGGGAGAAAGGATTGAGAAAACTTCCGGTTGCGAAGGAAGGGTTGTTTTTTATTCTGCCGTCTCTTGTTTTATCCTTTCTTTTTTGCTTCCTGGGTGCCTGGGCGCTCGCGGCCCTCATGCTCCTTTTAGCCTTTTTTTTTCTGTTCTTCTTCAGGAACCCTGCGAGGCCCGGCGGAAGCGGCAGGGAGGAGATCCTCTCTGCCGCCGACGGCCGGGTGATAGCCGTGGAAGATGTTTTCGAGAGCGAGTTCCTCCGCGAAAGAGTCCGGAGGATAAGCGTCTTCATGTCCCTCTCCGATGTGCACGTCAACAGATCGCCCTGCGAAGGGCGGGTGGAGAAGGTCGAGCACAGGGACGGCCGGTTCAAGGTTGCCTTTAAGAAAGGGGTAGATGAAGAGAACGAGAGGAACTATATCGTCGTCAGGCGAAACGATGAAAGGTTCCTCCTCGTCCAGATTGCTGGCTTTATTGCGCGGCGCATCATATGCTATGTAAGAGAGCATGATGTCGTGGAAAAGGGCGAGCGGGTCGGCATGATCGCCTTTGGCTCCAGGGTGGATGTCTATATGCCCACTTCCTACCGCCCTATGGTTGAAGTGAATCAGAGGGTGAAGAGCGGGTTGACGGCGCTCGCGAAGAAAGAGGAGAAGCCATGAGAAAGAGAAAGCGCAGAAGCGTATACCTCCTTCCGAACTTCCTCACGTCGATGAGCCTCTTCGCCGGGTTCTACGCGATGGTGGTCACTCTGGACAACAGGTTCGTCCATGCCGGCATTGCCGTCTTCGCCTCTTGCATCTTCGACTCGCTCGACGGCAGGGTCGCCCGCATGACCGGCTCAACCAGTAGGTTCGGCATGGAGTACGATTCCCTGGCGGACGTGATCGCCTTCGGCGTTGCCCCCGGGCTCCTGGCGTATATGTGGGCGTTAAAGGGCTACGGCCGGTTCGGGTGGCTCGCAGCCTTTCTCTATGTCGCCTGCGGAGCGCTCCGCCTGGCGCGCTTCAACGTGCAGGCGGATACGGTGCAGAAGAAGCAGTTTCTCGGTCTTCCCATTCCTGCCGCAGCGGCTGCCATAGCCGCCAGCGTGCTCTTCTTCGGGGAGCTTAACCTGCCGCTCGAAGTGAAAAAGATCTTCGTGCCCATCCTCATGTACGCCCTCGCGTTCCTCATGGTGAGCAACGTGAGGTACAGCAGCTTCAAAGAGTCGGCCGCCTTCCGGTCCAGGCATTTCGAGGCTGTCGTCGTCGGCATCCTGCTCTTTGTCATTGTGCTGATCGAGCCGGCGATAATGCTCTTTGTCTTCGCCATAGCTTACGCGCTGTCGGGTCCTGTCGGCTATGTCTTCAGGCGCGCCTTCAAACGGGGCGCGGTCCCTGAGGAGGTCCCCCATTCGAGAGAAACCTGAGGATCTGGCGATGGTCGTCTATGAAAATCCCCGTTGAGATCGCCCGGTTCTTGTACGCCACGAACGTCACGCCCGAGGACAGCGCGGCGCCGAGGTCTATCTCCGAGTCCCCTACATAGAGCGTATCTTCCGGCCTCCCGCGCAGTCTCGAAAGTATCAGCACGACCGATTCCGGGTCCGGTTTGGGCCGGGTCACGTCCAGGGCGGTTACCACCATGTCGAAGTAGGGCTGCAAGCGGAACCTCTCCACGATATGGGGCATGGACGTCGTCCTGTTCGTGCTTATCGCAGTCATGATCCGCCTTTCTCTTAAGGAGGAAAGGGTCCCCAGCAGATGGGGCTCCATGATGAGATAAGGGATGAAATCCTTGAAATCGATCTGTTCCTTCAGGAACCTGAGGGCTTCGGCTTCGAGCCTTAGGTCCTCCCTGAAGAGGTGACGGATACTCTCCCCCATCGTGTTCATGTGGCAATAGCGGAGTCTCCTCTTCCGACAGGGGCGGTCTGCCCATGGAATGGGCGATGCGGTTGTAAAGCCGGCGGTTTGCCTCGAGGGAATCGAACATTACGCCGTCGCAGTCGTAGATGACGCAAGTCACCGGCATAGGCGTGCCTCTGCAATGCAACAGGCGATCTTCATGGACGAAGAGTTTAGCCCGATCAGAGCGAACAATCAAGAGGGTTGGCGGGCGGGAGAAGACGTTTTTTCTACAGCCTTACTGAGATCGTTTTGGAGACCCCGGCGTCTTCCATGGTAATGCCGTAAATGGTGTTGGACGATTCCATGGTGATCCTGTTGTGGGTAATCAGGATGACCTGCGTTTTTCTGCTGATCGTTTTCACTATCTCGAGGAGCGCCAGGAGATTGGCGTCGTCGAGGGGCGCGTCTATCTCGTCCATCAGCGTGAAAGGAGAGGCCCTCGTGTTCATGAGGGAGAGCAGGAACGCAAGCGATATGAGCGCTTTCTCGCCTCCCGAGAGGAGCTCCATGCGCACCACTTTTTTTCCCGGCGGCTGCACGAAGAGATCTATGCCGTTTGTCTCGGAATTGAGCGTCAGCACACCCTGCCCGCCCTTGAAAAGGGTGTTGGAGAAACCCTTGAAAGACTCATTGACCCGCGCAAAGGTTTCGAGGAACATCTCACGGGAGACGGAATCTATCTTCGTGATAGTTTTCTTTAGCGATTCCATAGCGGAAGCGAGATCGGTCCGCTGCTGCTCGAGGAACTCGTGCCGCTCTTTCAACTCGGCGCATTCTTTTTCGGCCCTGAAATTTACGTCGCCCAGCCCGGCAAGCTCTTCGAGGATCTTTTCCCGCTCGGTTTCGTCCCTGACGACGGGGACCGGCCCTTCCGTCGGCGCCTCCACGCCGTATTCGTCGCGCAGCTTTCTCTCCAGGGCCTCCTGCTTTTCCTGGAGCACGAGCCTCTCCCTCTCGACGCTTTCTTTTCTCGATTGGGTTTTCTCATGCTCCTCAGCGACTGTCCGGAGCTCTTCCTGAAGCGCCGCCCGCGTCAAGTGCACGTCTCCGAGCCGCCCCTTCATCTCTTCATATCGGGCCGTGATCCTTATGCACTCTTCCTGGAGCGTCGCGCAGCTCTTTTCCAGCTCTTCTCCCTTAAGCCAGGCGCTGCGGAACTCCGCTTCCGCCTGCGAGGCCTTTTGCCGCCTCGTCTGTTTCTCCCCGTGGAGGGCTTCGATTGCCGATTTCTTTCGGGCGGTCTCCTCCTCATATTTCTTGACCTGGTTTCTCGTCCTTTCGATGGCGATGGACATCCGGCGGTACGCCTCCTCGGCGCCGTCGCAGCTCTCTTTCGCTTCTTCGAGTTTTTTCCTCAAGCCCAAAAGGACGCCCTCAAGCCTGTTTTTCTCGTTCTCCCACGTGAGTCTTTCCCTTATTTCCTCATCCGGGACCGTCCATCCGTCCTCCGCCCCCGGCGCCGCCTCGAAGCCGGATGTCCTTTCTCTGAGCCTTTCCCGGAGCGATCCGATCTCCGCCTCGGCCTGCACAAGCTCCCGTTCCGCGGACGCCAAACTGCTCGCGTGCGCCCTCCTTTTCTCCTGCACGGCCTGCCGGTCCTTTTCAAGCGCCTGTTGCGAGGAGAGGAGATCGTCGAGCCGCGACGTCTTTGTCTTCAGGCCGGCTTCGGTCTCCGCGAGCTCCGATTCGAGCTTCATCTTCTCTCTGAATTCCCTGATCGACAAGGCGCCTTTCTCCTTTCCCCTGCTGATAAAGCCCCTTGAATCGACGAGGATGTCCCCGGACAGGAAGAGGCCCTCCTCGCCGTCGTCTATTCTTCGGAACGCCTCGGGCAAGTCTTCGACGCATATGAGCCTCACATCCGCCTCTTCCCCTTTGAGCTCGAACATGCCCTTTTTCGGAAAGAAGACAAAATTGCCGCCATTCTTTGTCGCTATGAGAGAGAGGCGGGCCGGGTCCTGCTCCGTGAGCGCATGGTACTCCATCTCTCTCGGGAAAAAGCGCTCCATGATGCGCTCTGTTTCTTTTGACGCCCTGAGCATCGTGATCAGCTGCCTGAAGGGGATGGCCGACTCCTTTGCGCTTTTCCCGTAACTCCTCATCTGCCGGAAGATCTCTTCCTTCCCTTTTTTGATGCCTTTCAATCCCTCGATTGCGGCCCGCAGCCCTCCGATTTCCCTCGAGCCTCTGTCGCAACGCTCGGTCGCCTCTTTTTCTTCCGCCTGCATGCTTGCGGCTCGCGCCAGCTCGCGGTCTCTGCCCTGCCTCAAGGATGCCGCTTTTTCTTCCAGGAGCCGGAGTTTCCCGGCGATCGCCATTTCCTCCTCGATCTTTCTCTGCTGCCTGGCCAGGCGTTCCTTTTGCATTTTTTCCCTTGCCAGGATGCTGTTCTTTATCTCCGTGAGGCGTGTCATGGCGCCGAAGAATTCGTTCCTCTGTTCCTCGACGGCGTCTTCCAGCCTCTGCCGCGCGGACCTCTCTTCGTCCCTTTGCGCCTCCAGGCGTCCGAGCTCTTTTTCAGATTCGGCAAGGGCGACGGTCTCCGCTGCCGCGGAATGGTTCAGGTCCTCGATTTCCGCGGCGTAGAGCCCGATCTTTCCGTCGAGCTCGTCCATCTCCTTTTGCAGCTCTCCGGCCGTTCTCTTGAGCCGCGTTTTCTCCTCCTCGATGTAGGCAATCTCCAGGCGCCTGGTCTCCATATCCTTCTCTTTGCTCTTGATGTCGAGCTCCACCTGTCTGGCGACCGAGTCGATCAGCCCCATTTCCTCTTCTTTCGTGCGCATCCGCTCTTTGACGCCCTTGATGGCCTCTTTGGCGGCCTCCAGCTCCCGGGCGAGGGATTCCTCCCTTTCCTTCAGCCTTGCGGCCCTTTTCTCGAGCTTTGCGGCGCCGTCCCTCAGCAGGGCTATGTCGAACTCTTTCAGTCTTTCCTTCAGGTCCTGGCAGGCGCGCAGCCTGGCCGATTCCTCCCGGGCTTTCTCGTAGTTTTTTATGACCTCCCGATGCACATCTTCGACCCTCTCGAGGTTTGCCTTCACCTCCTCCATACGGAAGTACGCATCCCTCTTCTTTTCTTCGAACCTTGCGATGCCGCTCGTCTCCTCGACGGCGACCCTGCGGTCATGCGGCTTCATCTGGGCAAAATATTCGACATTTCCCTGCTCGATAATGGCATATGAATGGAGACCGACGCCGGCGCCGAGGAGAAAATCCTGCACGTCCTTGAGGCGCACCGTCTCTCCGTTGAGATAATACTCGTTCGTCCCGTCGCGGTAGATGCGCCTCTTTATGGCGTACTCTTTTTCCCCGTTCGCGAGCCCCATCGCGACTTCCGCCATGTTTACCTGTTTTCTCGCCGTGCTGCCGTGGAAAATCACCTCGCCCATCTCCTTGACGCGAAGGGATTTCGTGCCTCTTTCCCCCAGGACCCACGCGATGGCGTCGACGATGTTGCTCTTTCCACAGCCGTTGGGGCCTACGATGCAGGTGACGCCTTCATCGAATCGGAAGGAGGTCCGGTTCAGGAAGGATTTGAATCCCAGAAGGTCGAGCGAGGTCAGCTTCATGCAATGGAAGAGATGGCTCTCTTGATCCTTTTTTCCACAGTCTCTTTTCCGAGAATCTCGATAACCTCGAATATCCCCGGCGTTACTTCCCTGCCCGAGAGGGCGACTCTCACCGGCTGCACCACCTCGACGAGTTTCTTGCCGAAGTCTTTGGCGACGCCTTCGACGAGGGCCTTTTGCCGCGCTTCGTCGAGGCTCGGGAGGGCCGCAAAATCGATCAGAAAGCGTTCAAGGATCGGCCTGGCGGCTTTCGTCAGATGCTTATCTCTGGCCCTGGCCTCGTACACGATAGTTTCCTTGAAGAAAAATTCCGCCATCTGCGCCATTTCTTTGAGGGTTTTTGCCCGCTCTCTCAGGATAAGGACCATTTTCACGAGCCTTGCCGAATCCTGCGGCTCGCAGCCGAGCCGCTCCAGAAAAGGGACGAGCCTGGAGGCGATCTCGTCCGGCGGGATGGTCTTCATATAGTGGCCGTTGAGCCAGAGGAGCTTGTCCATATCGAAGATCGCAGGCGATCTCCCGACGTTTGAGATGTCAAACTTTTCGACGAGGTCGGACTTGGAGAAAATTTCTTCGTTGCCGTGCGCCCACCCGAGCCTTGCAAGGTAGTTCATGACCGCCTCCGCGAGAAAACCGTCTTCGCGGTATTCAAGCAGGGAAGCGGCGCCGTGCCTCTTGCTGAGCCTGGCCCGGTCTTTGCCGTGGATCAGGGGCACGTGGCCGAACCGGGGGACCTCGAAGTCGAGGGCCCTGTACATGAGGATCTGCCGGGGCGTGTTGTTGATATGGTCGTCTCCCCGGATTACGTGCGTGACGCCCATGAGGGCGTCGTCGACTACTACCGTGAAATTGTACGTGGGCGTCCCGTCCTGGCGGTATATGATAAGATCGTCCAGTTCTTCGGCCTTAAACGAGATCTCTCCCCTCACCATATCGTCGAAGGCGATGACGCCGGAAAGAGGGGTCTTGAAGCGGACAACGGATGGCCTGTTCGGGTATTCTTCCGTACAATCCCTGCACGTCCGGTCGTAAGACGGCTTGCGCCCTTCCGATAGGGCCTTCGCCCTCTTTTCTTCGAGCTCCTGCGGGGTGCAGTAACATTTGTACGCAAACCCTTTATCAAGGAGGCGGTAGGCGTTCTCCCTGTAAAACTCGGTCCTTGCGCTCTGAAAACAGAGAGGACCGTCGCTGTCTATGCCGAGCCAGGCGAGGCCGTCGACAATATCTTTCGTATACTCGTCCTTTGACCGCTCCCTGTCCGTGTCCTCGATCCTCAATATGAAGGTCCCGCCGTGATGGCGGGCGTACAGCCAGTTGAAAAGGGCGGTGCGGGCGCCTCCTATGTGGAGGTTCCCGGTCGGGCTTGGCGCAAATCTTGTCTTTACCATCAGGGTCCTTTTGCTTTTCTTAGGTTTCAGTGATTATAGAAAATATTCCTCTATTCATCAATCTATATTTTTCCGCCGGCCTCCCGCGAGCGCTCCCTCATTTGCCGCTTTCGCTTTCCGCGCCTCACTCCAGGGGCCGCAATATCCTTCGCTCGGTTTCGCGTGCGACTATTACCCGCTTTTGAGGACTCGCCCCTCACGCCTCGGGCCCTCCCGGACAACTCGGCCTTCATCCTCATCTTCCGGAAGGGAGGGCCTTTGTGCACGAACTAGTCCAAAAACGGCTGTTTTTAGCATTTTTTGCCGCCTTGTACCCCCCTTTTTAGCCTCTCAAAGTGCACTTTTCACACTGACCGTGCACCCGCGCCCCCTTCCGATTCCCTTTTCTTGCAAGGCATTTCAGAAGGGGGGTTTACGAATGTGCACGAAATGGCACGGTTTTGTGGGGGGCGTGCGGGCCGGGCGCCTTCCGCGCCTAATCCGCTCGACCGCCTGGCCGCAACATCCTCAACGTACGGTACAGTACGCCTCCGGTGTGCGGCCCATTGTCTTACGCATTATTCATCGAAACTCGCCCCGGCCCCTCAAAGGGCGACCCGTTCGGGGGGACGCGAAAGCGGCCGGCCGGCGGCGGTCCACTACCGGCCGTATCTCCGTCGGCGGGGTGAGGAGATTTTTGATGGATGGGGCGAAATCGAGCGGCCGCCCACCGGAGCGTACTGTTGCGTACGTGAGGACGGCGCGGCCGTGAAGATGACAAAGCCAGGCGCAAAAAGCGCCCGCCCCACGCTCAATTGTCAAAGAGCGGCGCCGGGATATTCGTAAACCGGCTGAAACTCAACCGGGCTACGCCCGGTCTGATAAGATTTTCCTCCATTTGTGAGCTTCCTGTCAAAGCGACAAGGAGGGGTGACAACCAGGAGCGACAAGGGGGCATGACAACCAGGAGTGACAAAAAGCAGAATTTCAGCTGCTTTGTAAAAGTTAAGCTCTTCCCGGACACTTTCCAGGAAAGCAGTTGGCAGTCAGCGTCCTCTTCGGGTAGGATGTTTCTTGCGTAAGAAAACATCGCTCAAAGGAGGAACACATGACTGCCGAAGCAAAGATAGCACAGGGGAAGATGACATTGCTACAGCTCGCTGAGAGGTTGAGGAACGTCTCGGAGGCGTGCAGGAGGCGCAGCGTCTCCCGGAGCCAGTTCTACGAGTATAAGCGGGCATTCCAGGAACAGGGCTTTCAGGGCCTCATGGACCGTCCTCCCATACCGAGGTTATTTCCCAATGAAACGCCCCAAGAGGTAAAGGATAAGGTCATCGCCTTGTCTGTTTCCCACCCGGCATGGGGACGGAAGAGGATAGCGAATGAGCTCATGCTGGAAAGGATCCTTGTAAGCCCCTCGACGATAAGGAACATCTGGCTCAAAGTGGGTTTGGAGACGAGGTACAAACGCCCAAATGCCCCCAATGTCAATATTTCACCCCCGTCCCCAAATGTCCGCCCGGATTAGAGTGTTGGTGGTACTTCACTCTACCAGAAAACCCTGTCATGTCCTGTTTCTATCTCATGTGGTGCACTTTGAACTGGAATTTACCTGCCCTTGCTAAGAATAGGACATTTCTACTTTGCGTTGACACGGCCCAATGTTTTTCTTGCAATACAGCATTGATAATGGTAATGATTAAGGCGTGCGGCTGGGGTGGAGAAGGTGAGGGCGGGGAAGCGTTAGTCAACTACGTCCCCGACCCCGACCTGAGAAACAACGTCCCCACCGGCCGTATAACCGCAAAGAATGCTATGACTAACCCGGGGTTTGATCTGAAACGTGGCGTAACAGAAGCCGTGTCGCACTATTGGCGCACTCGCGAGGCGCAAGCAAAGAAACAGGCGGCATCCGGCCGACCCGATTACGGTGCAAGAAGCGCAGTAACTGGCGGAGCACAGATGAGTGGGTTTATAGCCTTAATCACTGGCCTGATTCTAAGATCCGGCATACAAGAGGAACACATTTTTTACAACAAGTCTCTGGAGTTGCCGGGATTCTTTCGACCCACGAAGGAATGGGACCTCCTAGTCGTGAGGGGCGGGCAGTTGATCCTGGCCCTTGAGGCGAAGTCGCAAGTAGGCCCCTCATTCGGGAACAACTTCAACAACCGGACCGAGGAGGCCATGGGAAGTGCGCTTGATCTCTGGACGGCGTACCGTGAGGGCGCCTTCAACAAAACAGTGAGGCCCTGGCTCGGGTATATGTTTCTCCTCGAAGACTGCCCGGCCTCCCATACGCCGGTAAGGGTCAAGGAACCACATTTTAAGGTGTTCCCCGAGTTCCTACATGCGTCTTACGCGAAGCGCTATGAACTCTTCTGTCGCAAGCTCGTCAGGGAGAGACATTATGACGCAGCAGCATTCATGATGTCTGGCAGAGAGACTGGGATAGATGGAGCATACCTCGAACCAGGCGAGGACCTGACGTTTGATATATTTGCCCGCTCACTTGCTGCACAAGTATCCACGTACAGGAGTTAGGAGGCCGCGAGCGAATCTGCTTAAGCCAGAAGAGACGGCCACTACGCACCGCCTGATCCAGGGCGATTCCCGCCAAATGCCCTTTATAAAGGACGAGTCGGTCCATCTTGTGGCGACGTCTCCACCCTACTGGACGCTCAAGAAATACAATGACAATGAAAGCCAACTGGGTCATGTGGCGGATTACGAGGCCTTCCTCAACGAACTGTCGAAAGTGTGGAAAGAGGTGTACAGGGTTCTGGCCCCTGGCGGACGGCTGGTGTGCGTCGTCGGCGATGTCTGTCTGTCCCGCAGGCAAAACGGCAGACACGTGGTGGTCCCTCTGCATTCTGACATTGCCGTCATCTGCAGAAAGATCGGCTTTGACAATCTGAACCCTATTATCTGGCACAAAATCAGCAATGCCAACTATGAGGTGTCTAACGGCGCCAAATTTTTAGGCAAGCCGTACGAGCCAAATGCGATAATTAAAAACGACATCGAGTTCATTCTCATGGAACGCAAATCGGGCGGCTATCGTCAGCCCACCGTTAAACAGCGCCAGCTCAGCATGATCTCCAAGGAGGAATATAGCGAGTGGTTCCGTCAGGTCTGGAGCATGGGCGGCGCCTCAACAAGGGTTCACCCCGCCCCTTTCCCTCTGGAACTGGCCTACCGCCTCGTCAGGATGTTCTCGTTCTGGGGCGACACGGTTCTTGATCCGTTTTGCGGGACCGGGACCACCATGCTTGCCGCAATGAAGTGCGGCCGGAATAGCATCGGCGTTGAGCTCGATCACGAATACTGCCAGCTTGCAGCCGGGCGGCTCCAACATGAAACCGAGTTCATGTATTCCACCATCAACTTGGAATTTCTCGAAGCCGCTTACGACCCTCGCGGCGTTGCCCTACTCCATGAGGCCCAAGGAGAGTATTCTACCGGCAAGCGCAAGCAGCGCAAAACTTCTGCGTCAGCCGACAAACCCAACAACAAACAAGGGAACAATAAAGGTATCCGACGGAGGAAACAACGGCCCTAAAATTGTATCCTGATGGCAATTAAATCGGTCCGGAAAATCAACCAATCAACAAGAAGTTATAGCATGTCTATGCTCGGCCAAAAGATTAAGGGGGATATGGGACGATGAGTATTATTGATGATGTCGCAAAACATCGTAAGGAAATGGTAACCGACACTTATACGATCACATGGCGCGAGCTGATCGGTCAATATAAGGATGGCGACCTTATAATAGACCCTGAATATCAAAGGTTGTTTCGTTGGGACATGGACCAGCAGTCACAGTACATCGAATCGATACTTCTCAAATTTAACCCTCCCCCCACTGTCAAGACAATTATGAGGCATGCTTAAGGTGGACTCCCTCCTCTGCCTGAAGTGTTGGTTCCGGGGCAATAGCCGCTCCATGGTAAACCTCACTCGGGGTCCTGTAGCCGAGGGCCGAGTGCGGCCGCTCTTCATTGTATCGGCGGAAGAAATCTCGTAGGCCCCGTATTGCCTGCCCTACGTTGGCGTAATCTTTGAGATAGACCTCCTCCCACTTGACGGTCCGCCAGAGCCTCTCAATGAAGATGTTGTCGAAGACCCGGCCCCTGCCGTCCATGCTTATGGCGATGTCGTTATTCTTCAGAACATTGGTGAAATCCTTGCTCGTAAATTGCGATCCCTGATCGGTGTTGAAGATCTCCGGGACGCCGACGGCAAGAGCCTCTTCGAGGGCCTCAACGCAGAAGGCGACGTCGAGCGTAAGAGAAACCTTCCAGGAGAGGACGCACCGGCTGCGCCAATCCATAACCGCAGCAAGATAGATGAAGCCCTTCCTCATGGGGATGTAGGTGATGTCCGAGCAGAAGACCTGGTTAGGTCTTGAAATGTCCAAACCTTTTAGAAGGTAGGGGTAAACTGTATGCTCTTTGTTGGGCCGGCTCAGCTTCTTCTTCGGGACGGCGCCCTGAAGCCCCATTCTCCTCATGAGTCGACTGATGCGTTTCCGGTTGACCTTGAAGCCCTGCCGCTTAAGCCAGGCCGTCATCCTTGGAATGCCCCACGTCGGGTCCTTCGTGTATTGCCGGTCGACAAGCTCCATAAGGCGGAGATTGAAGCCGGAGACCGGGACCGGCCTATAGTAGAAACTCGACCGGGAAAGCGCGAGGAGATCGCACTGTCGGGAAATGGGGATGATTTTGTGGTTCACGTCGACGAGCCCCCTTTTCTCCTGGAGTGAAGAATCCCCGACTTTTTTTTCAGCCAGTCCACCTCCACCTTGAGCTGGCCGATCTGCTTCAGGAGTTCGTCTCTTTCTTCTTCCTGGGCTTTCTCGTCTTTCGCCTGCTTTGAAGAGAAGAGCGAGGGAAGATTCTCCAAAGCCTGCTTTCTCCACTGGGCGATCTGATTGGGATGGACATGGTATTCGCTTGCCAGCTCGGCGATGGTCTTCTCGTTCTTCAGGGAGTCGAGAACCACCCTCGCCTTGAATGTTCCGTCGTAACGCTTCCGATGATCCGTCATTCGTTCCTTTCCTCCTCCTTGAGATATTTCACTCACAGAGAGGAGAGATTGTCCACCTTAAGTGGCTGTCCAGGTTCTGGGGGTAAGTATAATTCCTTCACCTCCATTATTTCTTGCGCGTAATGCGGACGGAAAATTCGAAGTCATTGACGGGCTTCAACGGGTAAGCACAATGTTGAAATTTTTCGCTGCTGAACTCTTTGGGGAAGGAACTGTTCTGGGAGAGGAGGAGCAGGAGCTCGAGCAAAACAATATCAAAGTGCCCACGAGACTAGTGGGCGCTCCCTTTCTCTCATCCTTAGAGGACTTTACCGCCGCAACCCTACCAGAAACCCTTGTCAGAACGATCAGGTATGGAAGGATCACGGTAATTCTTTTGGAAAAGGAGTCAAGCGTCGAGGCTCGGTATGAGGTGTTCCGACGGCTCAACAAACTCGGTTCGCCGCTTAGTGATCAGGAAATACGAAATTGTACATCTCGTTTGTTGGGTAAGGAATTTCCCGCACAACTAAGGGAGCTGGCAAAACAACAGATTATTCGGGACAGTCTTTCGCTGAGCGAGGAGTCAGAGCGCAGCATGGGGATCGAAGAAGTCCTGCTTCGGTTGATAGCGATGTATTATAGCGGGAAACCTCTTCGACATCAGATAAGAGAATATTTGGACGAGTTCATGGCGTATGCGGCGCAAGGAAAGTTCAAACTTACGCCTGATATAGAAGAGCGAATAGATAGAACTTTCGCACTTATCCAGCAAGCGTTGCCGAACGGAACCGCATTTCGCTTCCCCGTCTGGGATTTAGCACGAATCTTTATGACGTCGTGGCCATAGGCGTGTTTCATAATATAGACCGTATCAATGAAGCCACCTTCCGTGAGAGATTTGCAAGTCTCATGGTCAGTACGGATCTCAGAGATGTCACAGGGGCCGGATCAAACACCCGCAAGAAATTGCAGGGGAGAATTGCTCTCGGAAAAACGTGGTTCGAGCATTGATACGATGAGTGATGACGCGCTCTCCTACGCCTTGCAGCAGATTGTCAGCCTTAAGAGAGAATGTCTAGGCCTTCTTACGAAGTTCAAAGAATTCTCGCCGCCCGATGCAAACGGTAAGTATTCTGACACCTTCCGTTTAATGGCAACTCCAATGTTTTATTCGGTGTGGGAACGCTGCTTCACGATTTGTCACGCACTCGCATTGAGACTAATCCGCGATATCAAAGCCACCCCAGACGACCTAACGCCATCATTACGCGCAATTTGGCTCGTACCGACTCCCTTCTACCAAAGCCTCACATCACAAATTCGTAATGAGGGACACATGTCGGAAGAAAAGAAGGTTAAAAAAGGTCATTTCGGTATTCTCTGCGAATTCCTCCCAAAATTTCATGGATGGCTGCAATCTGAACTGGACGAGGTAATCGATACGGACAAACTGGTCATGACATTCTCGAATGTTAACCCAGATGTTGTTCAACTAAATGCCGAGTCTATCGGAATCGACAATTCCCCACAATTCAAGGCGATTAAGCTTGGCCGGCTCCACGACCTTGTCGGCCAACGAAACAGCATCGGACATGGAGCCGTTATCGAGCCACCCACTAACGAGAACTTTTCGATACTCCTGGCCTTCACGGAGAATCTCGTTACAGAATACTGCGAACTGTTTATCAAATGGATGCCGACGCTTGTCAGGGGTGAGGAATTCGAAGTAACTACAGCATAGGAATGGACGAGGGGAAGACGAGGGGGACGTTGGTTCAAAGTGATTCCTGAGAAGCAACTCGCAAAATATTACTGGATTTGCCAGATAACTATTGTATTTAATTGCATACAATGGTAGAATTACTTCATGTATAAGAAAACATCTCCCCAACAAAAGCTGTTCGGCATTGACACTCAGTTGTCTCCCTCATTGCGCAGTCGGCTTGAGTCTTCATGGGCTCGCCTGTTTAGATTCGAAGTTCTTCCAATCCTGCTGAAGAACGAGGATCAATATGCTTTGCTCTACGGCAAAACAGGGCGGCCTAATTTCAGCGTTGCGCGCCTTTTGGGTTTGTGTCTATTGCAAGAGTTGAACAACTTAAGCGATCAACAGGCCCTTGATGAATTCAGCTTTGACGTTCGATGGCGCTACGCATTGGACGTCGGCGAGGAAGAGGATTATTTATCCCGCCGCTCTTTTGTTGAGTTTCGAAGGCGGCTGGCCGCCAAAGACCCTGAAATGAAGCTGGTTCGCAATGTCTTCGACAATATCAGAGATTCAGCTCTAAACAAACTTGGCCTGTCGTCCGCCAATCAGCGCCTTGATTCCACGCATGTCGTCTCAAATATACGCGTACGCGGCAGATTGGTCCTGTTCTCGAACACCCTTGATCTGTTTCTCAAGAGTCTGGAGGAGGAGCAATTTTCGAGGGTTCCCAAGGCAATTCAGGAATGGCATGCAAGCGAACCAGAGGGCTGGTTCGGACTGGGTCCGGTTGAACAAAAGGCCAAACTGCAAGAACTGGCTCAATATCTCTACGAGCTTATTGTTGTCTTTGAGAAAGACTTAGCAAGCAGCGAGCCCTATCAATTGCTTAACCGCCTTTTCTCGGAGCAATGCGAATTCGCAAACGACGACTCCTCCGATGAACAATCATCCAAGGTGCGGGTTAAAAAGAAAAGCGAAGGCGCCGCCCTTCAATCCCCTTACGACCCGGATGCCTCCTGCGGACACAAAGGACCGGGGTACAGCCTTCATATCGCCGAGACGTGCAACAACTCCGGCAAGACCGAGATCATCACCGACTATGAAGTGCACGGGGCAGCCCGGTCCGACATCGGCAAAGCTCTTCCGGTCGTCGAACGTCTGGATGCCGCCGGACGTAAGCCTGAGACGCTCTTTGCCGACGGCGGATACCCTTCCGTTCCTTCGGCGCCGAAGGTTATAGAACAAGGCGTCGAATTCATTACGCCCGTCAACCGTAGTCGGTTATCTGACGATGTTGCGGGCAGAGACCTTTTCCAATTCGACTCGAAGGGTCTTGCGACTAAGTGTCCTATGGGGACGAAAATGGGGACGGTGGTGAAATATTGACATTCACCGTTTCTCTCAATCGTTGCGCCGAAGACCTGGAAGCGTGCCTTCAATCTCTTGAGACAAGGTGTCGGCCCGCCCTTTCGCCGCCAGTTTAGAGACTGCGGATGGAGTCAGGTTAAGGGCCGTTCCTATCTCGGAGCCTGTCGCTCTGAGCCGGTCCGTGGCGAGGTAGGCGATTATAGCCCGCGCGCGTACCGCCGCCCTTTGTTTCGTGGCGCTCCTTATCGCCGCCTCGTCGATGCCGCAATGGCGGGCGACGTGCGTGATGAGGTAATTAAGAGTGATCCCGGCGCTCTTCGCAAGAAGTCCTTTGTCATAGGTCTCCCGAGCCTGTTTTAGGACGGAATTCACGAACTCGCTGCTCCCCAGTATCCGCTCGTCGCCCTGCAGACGGGTTTTTGATTCCTTTGCCTGCGCCCACCCTCCCGCCGAACGGATGAGTCCTCCACCCGTCAATTCAGGTCTGGCCCCATAGGAGATGCCTTCCTCAACAAATTTCCTGTATTGCGAAGTCTTTTTGCCAAAGAAGCTAAGTATGGCACCTGCGTCTTGCCATGGCGGGGCGGACTTTCCCATAATGACGGCGTAACCTGTTCTCGAATAATGATCGAGGGCCTCAATGGTATGAATAATCCCTGCCCTCAGGGGGTTCAAATGAATATATCGGACGAGTTCGAGGAGATAGGGTTCGGTTTCAACGAGAATGGATTTATACCGATTCTGAAAAAGGTATCCGTGGCGCGCATGGCGCCGGTTGAATTGCTGGGCGTACCCTGTGAGCAGCCTGCGCATGACGAGGGTCAGGGGACATGTCCCCGACCTCAAAAGAAGATGGGCATGGTTCGTCAAAAGAGCCCACGCGTAACAGACGGTTGATGTTTCAGTAAGAATGCTTCCGAGACGGGCGAGGAAGTTTCCATAGTCCTCGCTATCTTGAAAGATGATGCTTCTTTCGATTCCCCGGATGATGATATGATGAAGAGCGCCGGGCATATCTATGCGTGCCTTACGAGGCATGAAGGAATTGTCTCATAGAAGCAGCACAATGTCAATATTTCACCACCGTCCCCAAATGCCGTCCGAAGCAGCACAATGTCAATATTTCACCACCGTCCCCAAATGCCGTCCCTTGCGCTCTGAAAACAGAGAGGACCGTCGCGGTCTATGCCGAGCCAGGCGAGGCCGTCGACAATATCTTTCGTATACTCGTCCTTTGACCGCTCCCTGTCCGTGTCCTCGATCCTCAATATGAAGGTCCCGCCGTGATGGCGGGCGTACAGCCAGTTGAAAAGGGCGGTGCGGGCGCCTCCTATGTGGAGGTTCCCGGTCGGGCTTGGCGCAAATCTTGTCTTTACCATCAGGGTCCTTTTGCTTTTCTTAGGTTTCAGTGATTATAGAAAATATTCCTCTATTCATCAATCTATATTTTTCCGCCGGCCTCCCGCGAGCGCTCCCTCATTTGCCGCTTTCGCTTTCCGCGCCTCACTCCAGGGGCCGCAATATCCTTCGCTCGGTTTCGCGTGCGACTATTACCCGCTTTTGAGGACTCGCCCCTCACGCCTCGGGCCCTCCCGGACAACTCGGCCTTCATCCTCATCTTCCGGAAGGGAGGGCCTTTGTGCACGAACTAGTCCAAAAACGGCTGTTTTTAGCATTTTTTGCCGCCTTGTACCCCCCTTTTTAGCCTCTCAAAGTGCACTTTTCACACTGACCGTGCACCCGCGCCCCCTTCCGATTCCCTTTTCTTGCAAGGCATTTCAGAAGGGGGGTTTACGAATGTGCACGAAATGGCACGGTTTTGTGGGGGGTAGGGGGGGTAGGGGGGAAGCAAAGGCAATGTTGAATTATTAATTTTGAATGTTGAATTGAACGAACGGTCAAAGCGAGATACCGGGAGCGGGCGTCATGGCCGGAATGCGAAAGCGGCGCACCCGGTAGCTCCGGCGGCGGATGGCGACATTGTGGGTCAGTTGTCAAAGAGCACTGCCGGACTACGCGACGTTTTGAATCCGGCTCAAACGGGACGGGGCTCATGCCCAGTCTCATAAGATTCTCCTCCTTTTCCCGCTTTCTGTCAAAGTGACAACCAGGGGTGACAACCAGACATGACAAGGAGGGGTGACAACCAGGAGTGACAAAGAGACAATGTTTAATGTTGTAAAAGTCAAGCTCTCGCCGGACAGTCAGCCCCTCTCTCGGGCGTGATGGTTATGCCGCCTGTTCAGCCATCTGCGCCTTCGCCTTCTTGCCTTCCTTTATGGTCTCTATGGGTCTTCGCCCCATGTTGCGGTATCCCTGATGAGGCCGCTCGTTGTTGTAGTACGTCAGCCATATGTCGAGGCGCGGAGAAACGTTATAGAGCAATTGAAGGACGTCCCCCTTCCCCGACCGTTATAGAGCAATTGATTCCTGAGAAGCAATCCCCTTTTCTAAAACTATCAAACCTCTAAGAACATGTACAGAGACAGCACTTCGTTTCTCGCAAAAAACGAGGCATTAATAGCGCCGGGGAGCCTCAGACGGACGCAAATAGACGACATAAAGCCGTGCAACAGCCTTCTTAAGGCCCGATAGGCCTTGGCCCATCTCTTTACGTTGCAGGCTGTCAGCTTGCATGCTACGGCAAAGCATACTTTTGCCAACCGACGCACGCGAAGCTTGCCGATTCCATGAGATCGCTTCAATTCGGAGTTCGTCGCCTCTATTCCTGCACGAATCTTATACCGGTCCTTCCATTCAGTTGTTTGCTGGAGGGAATACATCTGATCCCGCAGGCGAAGCTCGGGAGTGATCTCCAGACGAAAGTCCCCGACTGTCTCTCGCGCCTGGCAGCCTTTATTGCGATGGTTGGGAGCTCGCACCGGGCATTGATCCAGCATCGTGCATGAGCGACAGAGCTCTCCGTCGAAGATCGCATGGCGAGAACGGCGGGTGCTGTTGTTGCCGCTCAGGATGCGATGGTCTATCGGAGCATGGCCCATAGGACACTTAGTCGCAAGACCCTTCGAGTCGAATTGGAAAAGGTCTCTGCCCGCAACATCGTCAGATAACCGACTACGGTTGACGGGCGTAATGAATTCGACGCCTTGTTCTATAACCTTCGGCGCCGAAGGAACGGAAGGGTATCCGCCGTCGGCAAAGAGCGTCTCAGGCTTACGTCCGGCGGCATCCAGACGTTCGACGACCGGAAGAGCTTTGCCGATGTCGGACCGGGCTGCCCCGTGCACTTCATAGTCGGTGATGATCTCGGTCTTGCCGGAGTTGTTGCACGTCTCGGCGATATGAAGGCTGTACCCCGGTCCTTTGTGTCCGCAGGAGGCATCCGGGTCGTAAGGGGATTGAAGGGCGGCGCCTTCGCTTTTCTTTTTAACCCGCACCTTGGATGATTGTTCATCGGAGGAGTCGTCGTTTGCGAATTCGCATTGCTCCGAGAAAAGGCGGTTAAGCAATTGATAGGGCTCGCTGCTTGCTAAGTCTTTCTCAAAGACAACAATAAGCTCGTAGAGATATTGAGCCAGTTCTTGCAGTTTGGCCTTTTGTTCAACCGGACCCAGTCCGAACCAGCCCTCTGGTTCGCTTGCATGCCATTCCTGAATTGCCTTGGGAACCCTCGAAAATTGCTCCTCCTCCAGACTCTTGAGAAACAGATCAAGGGTGTTCGAGAACAGGACCAATCTGCCGCGTACGCGTATATTTGAGACGACATGCGTGGAATCAAGGCGCTGATTGGCGGACGACAGGCCAAGTTTGTTTAGAGCTGAATCTCTGATATTGTCGAAGACATTGCGAACCAGCTTCATTTCAGGGTCTTTGGCGGCCAGCCGCCTTCGAAACTCAACAAAAGAGCGGCGGGATAAATAATCCTCTTCCTCGCCGACGTCCAATGCGTAGCGCCATCGAACGTCAAAGCTGAATTCATCAAGGGCCTGTTGATCGCTTAAGTTGTTCAACTCTTGCAATAGACACAAACCCAAAAGGCGCGCAACGCTGAAATTAGGCCGCCCTGTTTTGCCGTAGAGCAAAGCATATTGATCCTCGTTCTTCAGCAGGATTGGAAGAACTTCGAATCTAAACAGGCGAGCCCATGAAGACTCAAGCCGACTGCGCAATGAGGGAGACAACTGAGTGTCAATGCCGAACAGCTTTTGTTGGGGAGATGTTTTCTTATACATGAAGTAATTCTACCATTGTATGCAATTAAATACAATAGTTATCTGGCAAATCCAGTAATATTTTGCGAGTTGCTTCTCAGGAAT
>CAVTDX010000123.1:0-16949 GCA_963733345.1 uncultured delta proteobacterium | reverse complement strand
CTTACCCCCAGAACCTGGACAGCCACTTAAGGTGGACAATCTCTCCTCTCTGTGAGTGAAATATCTCAAGGAGGAGGAAAGGAACGAATGACGGATCATCGGAAGCGTTACGACGGAACATTCAAGGCGAGGGTGGTTCTCGACTCCCTGAAGAACGAGAAGACCATCGCCGAGCTGGCAAGCGAATACCATGTCCATCCCAATCAGATCGCCCAGTGGAGAAAGCAGGCTTTGGAGAATCTTCCCTCGCTCTTCTCTTCAAAGCAGGCGAAAGACGAGAAAGCCCAGGAAGAAGAAAGAGACGAACTCCTGAAGCAGATCGGCCAGCTCAAGGTGGAGGTGGACTGGCTGAAAAAAAAGTCGGGGATTCTTCACTCCAGGAGAAAAGGGGACTCGTCGACGTGAACCACAAAATCATCCCCATTTCCCGACAGTGCGATCTCCTCGCGCTTTCCCGGTCGAGTTTCTACTACCGGCCGGTCCCGGTCTCCGGCTTCAATCTCCATCTCATGGAGCTGCATCGACCGGCAGTACACGAAGGACCCGGCGTGGGGCATTCCAAGGATGACGGCCTGGCTTAAGAGACAGGGCTTCAAGGTCAACCGGAAACGCATCAGTCGACTCATGAGGAGAATGGGGCTTCAGGGCGTCGTCCCGAAGAAGAAGCTGAGCCGGCCCAACAAGGAACACGTCGTTTATCCCTATCTACTCAAAGGCGTAGACATTTCGAGGCCCAACCAGGTCTTCTGCTCAGACATCACCTATATGCCCATGAGGAAGGGCTTCATCTATCTCGCGGCCGTCATGGACTGGCATAGCCGGTGCGTCCTCTCCTGGAAGGTTTCCCTTACCCTCGACGCCGCCTTCTGCGTTGAGGCTCTCGAAGAGGCCCTTGCAATCGGCATCCCTGAGATCTTCAACACCGATCAGGGATCGCAGTTTACGAGCAAGGATTTTACCAACGTTTTGAAAAACCATAGCATCGCCATAAGCATGGACGGCAGAGGCCGGGTCTTCGACAACATCTTCATCGAGCGGCTCTGGCGGACCGTCAAGTGGGAGGAGGTCTATCTCAAAGATTACGCCAACGTAGGACAGGCAATACGGGGCCTAAGAGACTTCTTCCGGCGCTACAACGAGGAGCGGCCGCACTCTGCTCTCGGCTATAGGACCCCGAGCGAGGTTTACCGCGGGGCCGCTCTTGCCCCGGAACCAACACTTCAGACAGAGGAGGGAATCCACCTTAAGCATGCCTCATAATTGTCTTGACAGCGGGGGTAAGCTTAAGTATCGCTTCGCGATGTTCGCTGCTTCCACGTAAGCCCAGGAGAGGTACTTGTTGCCGTTTTTCCTGTTCCCTTCGCCCTTGCTTTTTCCGTTCGACTCCGGGTGCTCTTCACACACCGGCAATATGAAGAGTAGTCCCCTACCTGAGGGAATCTCCTTATATCTCCTGCCTCCAGCATAATGGTGAGACCCAGGATGTCGCCGATGCCGGGCAGCGTAAGGAGACCACGGAACTCCTTCCTGAGCTTTGCCTTCGCGAGGACAGCCTTCTCAATACGATTAATTCCTTTCGTAAGCTCATGCATGATCGTGACGCTCTCATTCACGGAGAGAAAGAGGTGTTCCTCAGGGAAGAGCTTTTTTACCTCGTTCTCCGTGAGTTTCTTGACCTCATCGCTTTTCATCGGTAGTCCGAGGCTCCGGCTCATGATGTTCTTGATGCTCAGGATATGAGAAGACCGGTGGCGCACCAGTTGGAGGCGCTTCCGTAAGAGATCCCGGATCGGCCTCTCTTCTTTGGGATAGATGTATCCTGTGGGGAGGATGCCCAACCGCAGCATGTTTGCCAGCCAGAAGGCGCTTCTCTTGTCGTCTATGTTCTTCAGTCCCTCATACTGCTGGATGGCTGCGGGATTTGCCAGGTGTACCTTGTAGCCGTTGTCCATGAGACCGTCCACGAACCAATACCAATTGTAGGTTGACTCCACGGCGATCCCTGCCACGTCGTTTCGAAACGGCTCTAATACGGAAAGGACCATCTCCATATCGTTGGCGAGCCTCCTGTTGAACAGCACTTCATTTGCTTGATTAACGATCCCGACGAAGTTATTGTTTGAATGCAAATCTACTCCCACGTATACTGTCATAGGGCGCCTCCTTATGAGATTGGTTTGATACCCTCAACATAGCACATGCTATGCGAAGGCGGCGCCCTCTAGATGATTATCAGCCCTTGACAAGGGACAACAAACTTCTTTACTGTTCCAAAGATCATTTTTGCCGCCATATTTCCTATTCCTCCCGCCTCATCCTGTCCTCGGTCAAGGGCTGACCCCAATCCCCCCTTTACGTCGGCCGGTGATCCCCTTTCTTCGTAGGTGACGGCGATAACGCCGGTAAGGGCACACGACGTTTGAAAGAGGCCTCCTCTTAAGCCCCCCACATATGAAAGGTTATTGACATTTATATAAAAAAATGTATATTTAAATATATGGATGAGGTGGAACCCAAAGAACTTGAATGGATCGGATCGAGCCGCAAGGACATGCAGGCTTTAACCGCTCCCTGTTCGGCGCGTCTTTGGCTACGGGCTTTACGCCGTGCAGTTAGGCGACAGGCCACCGGACGCAAAGCCCCTCAAGGGCTTCGGTGGGGCAGACGTGTTGGAGCTGATTGAGGACTACAGAGGCAACACGTATCGCGCTGTTTATACCGTCCGCTTTGCGAGGAAAGCGTATGTGTTGCATGTGTTTGAAAAGAAGGCAAAGCACGGAATCGCAACCCCAAAGCAAGAACTGGACTTGATCCGAGAGCGGTTGAAACGGGCCGAGAGTCTCTACAGCAGCGAAGATAAGGAGGTTTGAAAACATGAAGAAAGACTCTGAAAAAAGCAGCGGAAACGTTTTTGCTGACCTGGGCTTCCCCAATTCAGAGCAAGAGCTTGTCAAAGCCAAGCTCACGGTACAGATTTACCAGCTTCTGAAAGAACGGGGATTGAACCAGAACGAGGCAGCCAAACTGCTCGGTACGACACAAGCGCAAGTATCAACATTGATGCGTTGCCGCCCCGTGTCGGTGTCTGTGGGGCGCTTGATGGAGTTTCTAACGGTGCTTGGACAGGATGTAGAGCTGACCATTAGGCCGGCAGAAAAGCATAAGACGGGAAAACAGGGACATATGTCCGTAAAGGTGGAACTCGACCAACCACAACCGGAGGGCCATGGGGTCAAATCTTTATCCTTGACTTAGTAGGGCCATGGGGGGCAGAAGGGACGCTCTTGAAATGTGATTCCTGAGAAGCAACTCGCAAAATATTACTGGATTTGCCAAATAACTATTGTATTTAATTGCATACAATGGTAGAATTACTTCATGTATAAGAAAACATCTCCCCAACAAAAGCTGTTCGGCATTGACACTCAGTTGTCTCCCTCATTGCGCAGTCGGCTTGAGTCTTCATGGGCTCGCCTGTTTAGATTCGAAGTTCTTCCAATCCTGCTGAAGAACGAGGATCAATATGCTTTGCTCTACGGCAAAACAGGGCGGCCTAATTTCAGCGTTGCGCGCCTTTTGGGTTTGTGTCTATTGCAAGAGTTGAACAACTTAAGCGATCAACAGGCCCTTGATGAATTCAGCTTTGACGTTCGATGGCGCTACGCATTGGACGTCGGCGAGGAAGAGGATTATTTATCCCGCCGCTCTTTTGTTGAGTTTCGAAGGCGGCTGGCCGCCAAAGACCCTGAAATGAAGCTGGTTCGCAATGTCTTCGACAATATCAGAGATTCAGCTCTAAACAAACTTGGCCTGTCGTCCGCCAATCAGCGCCTTGATTCCACGCATGTCGTCTCAAATATACGCGTACGCGGCAGATTGGTCCTGTTCTCGAACACCCTTGATCTGTTTCTCAAGAGTCTGGAGGAGGAGCAATTTTCGAGGGTTCCCAAGGCAATTCAGGAATGGCATGCAAGCGAACCAGAGGGCTGGTTCGGACTGGGTCCGGTTGAACAAAAGGCCAAACTGCAAGAACTGGCTCAATATCTCTACGAGCTTATTGTTGTCTTTGAGAAAGACTTAGCAAGCAGCGAGCCCTATCAATTGCTTAACCGCCTTTTCTCGGAGCAATGCGAATTCGCAAACGACGACTCCTCCGATGAACAATCATCCAAGGTGCGGGTTAAAAAGAAAAGCGAAGGCGCCGCCCTTCAATCCCCTTACGACCCGGATGCCTCCTGCGGACACAAAGGACCGGGGTACAGCCTTCATATCGCCGAGACGTGCAACAACTCCGGCAAGACCGAGATCATCACCGACTATGAAGTGCACGGGGCAGCCCGGTCCGACATCGGCAAAGCTCTTCCGGTCGTCGAACGTCTGGATGCCGCCGGACGTAAGCCTGAGACGCTCTTTGCCGACGGCGGATACCCTTCCGTTCCTTCGGCGCCGAAGGTTATAGAACAAGGCGTCGAATTCATTACGCCCGTCAACCGTAGTCGGTTATCTGACGATGTTGCGGGCAGAGACCTTTTCCAATTCGACTCGAAGGGTCTTGCGACTAAGTGTCCTATGGGCCATGCTCCGATAGACCATCGCATCCTGAGCGGCAACAACAGCACCCGCCGTTCTCGCCATGCGATCTTCGACGGAGAGGCTCTGTCGCTCATGCACGATGCTGGATCAATGCCCGGTGCGAGCTCCCAACCATCGCAATAAAGGCTGCCAGGCGCGAGAGACAGTCGGGGACTTTCGTCTGGAGATCACTCCCGAGCTTCGCCTGCGGGATCAGATGTATTCCCTCCAGCAAACAACTGAATGGAAGGACCGGTATAAGATTCGTGCAGGAATAGAGGCGACGAACTCCGAATTGAAGCGATCTCATGGAATCGGCAAGCTTCGCGTGCGTCGGTTGGCAAAAGTATGCTTTGCCGTAGCATGCAAGCTGACAGCCTGCAACGTAAAGAGATGGGCCAAGGCCTATCGGGCCTTAAGAAGGCTGTTGCACGGCTTTATGTCGTCTATTTGCGTCCGTCTGAGGCTCCCCGGCGCTATTAATGCCTCGTTTTTTGCGAGAAACGAAGTGCTGTCTCTGTACATGTTCTTAGAGGTTTGATAGTTTTAGAAAAGGGGATTGCTTCTCAGGAATCAAATGTTGAAATGCTATGGGTGCAAGAGTGTCAGCCTCGCGTCCCCATGCTGCCTTGTTAGACAATCACTCTTTCAAACCGTACGTTCTGATCGCTTCTTCGACAGTCTCAATCCAGGATAGCAACGCGGAGATTTCTTGCTCCGTAAAGCTGTGATCGATAGCACATTTCAGCTCTCGGCCTGCGGGACTGAACAAGCCCGTTGATTGCGCCTTGGTCCTGAGCGTCTTGATGACCTCTTCAGGTATTGCCGTCTTGTTCGCCATGCTGCCTGGTCCAGCCATTGCGGTGTACACCGACTCTTTGTAAACAGCTCCGACCGGATAACCATAGCAGACTGCGACGTGGTCGCCATGCAGATCGACATTCATCGAGAAACCCTTCGTTCCCCAATGAATGGGCATGGATTTTTCTTTGGCAAGAGCCAGTATGCGCGAAAACACGGCGCTGCCATTGGTATCCAGCGACGCCATGAATTTGCTTTCAGTCACAGTCGGCAAGGAACCAGATGCAACGTGAGCCGGTCTGTCGGCTTCGTTGCCGACAACGATTTCTTGGGACAAAAGGCGTGTCCCGCCCGCAGCTTTAAAGAAAGAGAATTCGACGCACGTAACCCTGATTCCCTTGGAGCGAAGGAAAGACGCTGTTTGTCTTATCTCGGACGTGACGCGTTGGCCCACAATCACGATCCGCTGGTCCTTGTTAAAAGCGACTGCCTCGTCAGTGCCGAGCTCGAAATACTGGCGGTGGTGTTCCGAAAGGTTGAGTGACTCGTCGTTGAGGTAAGCGCGAAGAATGTTTTCAAGCTGCTCGGTATCCAGGCGCGCTGCGAAGGAGGCATACTCGAGCGCTTGCGCGAGAGTATCACGTGGCGTTCGATTCCTTTTCAGTTCCATAACGACAACTGCGCCCTGTCTGTCGATAGCGACGAGGTCAATGAAACCCCCGAGTTTCGTCACAACCTGGCGGCCAATAATGAGAAGCTTTCCGTCTTCAACAATGCCGTCAGGGTTGGCTTCGAGCCAACCTTCTAGCACAGCCTCTTCATGCTCCACCTGAAAAGGCGTCTGAATATATTCGTTAAACTTGCCATCGTTGTGCACGCCGAAGAGTCTCATATGATCCTTTCATCGGGGGGCGGAAGGGGCCTTTCTAAGAAAGTAAATACGCTCCTGCCGCATCTGTTAATCAATACCGCCATTAGTGCTGTATAGCAGGAAAAACATTCCGCTTGTGTCAGCGCGAAGTAGAAATATCCTATTCTTAGCAAAACGGTATGTACAGGTCAAGGCCCCCGGCTTTTTAAGCCGGGCGAAGAATGCCGCTCAAAAGCTGCAGAGTATCGACGACACTACTGTTCCACGCCCGTACCTGGCAGCAACGGCGCATACTTTACCTCATGCTCCGACGACCACTTCACGGCCGTCCCTCTGTCGGCAATGCCGCCTGGGACTGCGATGCCTGCTTCGGGTCTACTCACAGATTCGCTCCCCTTATAGGGAATATATGCTGCGGTTTCTATTGCGGCTTTGTTTCGAAGGCCATCCCGGCGTTCCTGATCTTTTCGATACAGGTTAAGGCAAACTTCCTGCCGGCCGAGACCTGCTTTTGCGCGAGACCCGGTCCCTCCCTTATTTGAATAAAACGCCAGGCGATTGCCATGTCGTCGGGAAGCGAGACGGGTTTTTAGCTCATCAGCCTTCCTGGTCTTGTTTTTCAAGGCATGCGACGGCAACAGCAGGCGAGCCTGATTGCAGCTCCGTTCGGTCCCTTTGGCGGAGCGCGGAGGCTTGATCGTTGCAGATGAAGACCCGGAAGAGGCAACGGGGTCGGGTTTTGGAGCAGGAGACAACGAAAACCGCTGTGGTTTGCTCTCAATCCGCCAGGTCCCCAATTCCTGAAATAGCGCTCCATACGCCTGCATGCGACCGTCTTTCTGCTGCTCAAGCTCCAGGGCCTCCTGCCGTAGATCCGCTCGCTGTTGAGCATCTCTCTGCCGCCTTTCCTGGTTCAGTCTCACTATTAGTTCCTGTATTTCAACCCCGGCCTCGGCCTCCGTCATTTCTCCCTTATCGAGGCGTTCTGCAACCCCGGCCCGGTGCGCGGCGAAAAGCTGCATCAAATCCATGTACGGATCGCCGGCGTCCAGATGGGCGTTCAATATCGCCGGGTTCGAGCACTGGACGGACTCGACAAAACTCGAGGCCTTTTCCTTGCACTCGGCACAGGCTATTTCTTCTTTTTCACGCATGGCCTCAACTTTCCGTCTCATTTCTTCCCGCATTTCTTCCGGCGTCATGATGACCCTGGCCGCTCCTGGTTCTATCTTGATCGCCGTTGCTTCGCATGTAACGGAGCTCCAGCAGTTCCTGGCTAAGCTGTCCCCCTCAAGACGGCCGCACTTAAGATCGGTAATGCCATTGGCCCCGAGCGCCCACGTCTTGTACCTCAATTGGTCTACCGCGTCGCCCCAGCTTGGGATAGGGTCCTCTATCTTATTCTGGCATGAAGTGGCCTTGACAGCCTTAATTGCCTGATATTTATCGGGCGCAATTCCGTTATAGATCCCTACTTCTCTTCGGACGTCTGCCTTTGTGGATTGATCCAGCTTAACCACATCAACAAAAGGCCCGCATCCTGAAGGGAGAAGGAGCAAGACCGTCAACAGCGCCAATATGACTGCCGCTGATTTTGCACTCATAACATCCTCGCCTATCTCGGGCACTTTCTCCTTCCCTCTCGGGTCCAGGCCCGGCCCGGCAAAATTGTTCGGTGGTTGGAGGGGGAGAAGGGGGCGTCGGGGCAATTCACTTTTTGCGCGCTCCCTTCATCATCTCCGCTCCCGCCGCATCTATTAATCAATACCACCATTAGAGCTGCATGGCAAGAAAAACATTCCGCCGTGTCAACGCAAAGTAGAAATGTCCTACTCTTAGCAAAGTAGAAATGTCCGGTATGCGCTCTATCGTATGTTTCTCTTTTCGTACCGGTCCTTAGGCTCAGGTGAGCTACTGCTCTTGAAGAAACTGACGGGGTGATAAAATCTTGAGTGCAAAGGGCAGATTTCTCAAATCCAACAAATCTTTATCGCCGGTCATAAGGATATCCGTATTGGAAGCCAGGCAACATTCAAGGACTACATTGTCTGCGGGATCCCGGCACAGGGCCAGTTTCCCTTGGGGTTCGACCAGCTTCGCCACGGAAACAAACGCCGCAATTCCCACGACGAGGGCCTTGAACTGTCCTTCATCGATCTTGTCCTCGGCTTTGAGCGTTACAGGCACTTCCCGGTATTCCTTAAGCAGAGGCGGCGATACAAAAATATCGCCCTGAGTAAAGACTTTCTTGAGTGCCTTCTCGGGTATGCCTCCAAAGGCAAAAGCCGAGACAAGGACCCCCGTATCTATCACGAACTTCTTAACCTTCAGCGTTGACCCGTCTCCTCACATTCTTCACGGCCGTCTCAACGTCTGCCATGGTGAGCTTTGCACTCTTAAACGCCACACGTGCGATTGCCAAGGCGGCGTCGAGGCGCTCTTCAGGAGAAAGAACAGCGAGGATGTAAGTCTCAGGGTCAATTCGTTTGCCGGCAGCTTTCATTGCGTCACCTCTCAAATAGGCGCCTAATCACATTATATCAAAAAAGACAGGTCAGTTTCGAAGTAGTAATCCCCTGCAGCAGCCAGCCCTCACCCCATGATTCACCTCATCGAATTGCTTCTTCAGAGTATTATACACGACTTTTGCGATTGTCGCGCAGAAACGAATTTGTCCGCCGTCGGCGGGGGATAAGCGATAGGGGCGGTAGGGACACTGCTTCATTCGTTACGTTAATCTTCGGTCCGCGCCCGGGAGGAATAGCTGCTGTGTGCACCATGCGTCTGCCCGTCTATTCCCTTCGGTCCGCGCCCGGGAGGAATAGCTCCATTTCCCTTTTATCTCCCTTCCCGGACGGCCCAGCCGGGGGTCGTTCCGTCGGGCATTTGGGGACGGTGGTGAAATATTGACATTGGGGTAATGTTGGGGACGTTGGTTTCTAAGGGTAATGTTGGGGACGTTGGTTCCTAATATTCATTATTTGTTGCTTCCCGCCTCGCGGCCCCGCTTGTCTTCTTTTCTACAAAACAAATTACACTGGGAACCAACATCCCCGACTTCCCCTTCAATCTGCTCAGGTCTTCCTTAAATGTGAGATCAGTCCGATGCAATCCTTCGCGCCAAGGCGACCGATTGCCATTGTGGCGTAGATGGCGTTTTCTATCTTCCCATCTGGATTAAGCACAAACCCGCTCGGCTGGAGGTAGCCCTTCTCGCCTTCATAGAAGCCGCCCGTTTTAAGGGATATCTCCTTCGCATCAAGGCCATATGCAAGTGGAAAGAAAATCTTGAGTTCGTCGGCCATTTTGCGGGTATCTTTGAGACTGTCCACGGATCCTGCTACCACTCCTATATCCGTCTTCTGGAATTCATCGGCGGCGTTTGTGAAGTCAACCAACTGTTGACGGCAGATTTGTCACCAGTGACCGCGATAGGTCAACACAATTCGCCAGCGTTTGCCTAAATCTTGAGGAACAAGCATCCTTTCGCCGTTGATCAGTCTGAAATCGAGGTTGGGAAAGGCGTCCCCCGTATCCAAAATCTTGACTGCTTCCCGCGCCATGCTGCACCTCCTGGAATCTGATCTTGCAACCCTCTCTTTTAATCTAAGTCTGCAAACTCTCACTGTCATAGGGGAGACCTGAGGGACGCTCATTGAATTATCACTTTCTCTCATCTCTCTCTTTGCCTCTCATGCCAAGGCTTTGCTGCAAGCGTCTTGTTCGGTTCCCCGATTTATTCATAATGCGTCCAGTTTCTGATCACTTTTACGGTCTTGATATCGTCGAGAACCTGGTAGACAAGGCGATGCCGGATATTTATTCTTCTTGAGAAAGCACCGGAGAGATGTCCCACGAGCTTTTCGTAAAGCGGAGAGTTCCGGTAAGGATCTTCCCTGAGGATATCAAGCAGCCTGGATGCTTCGGCCATGAGGCCGGAGCGCGCTATCTTCTTTGCATCTCTTTGGGCCTGCTTGGTAAACACAAGGCGCCAATTCACCAGCCAGGTTCCTCGCCGCACTTTTCAACAGGGGTCTCGAGCCCTTTCTTGATGGACTCCCGCATGCCCGGTATGGAAGCAAGATAGAGAGTTTCTTCTATCGCCCGCCAGTCTTCCTCGGAGACAAGCACTGCCGAACTCCTCTTGCCCACAATCTGGACCGGTTGGTGCGTCTCCTTAACTTCGTCAACCAGGTTATAAAGTCTCCTCCTTGCTTCTGATGCCGATAGTGTTGTCATCTTCTATTGCCTCCTCACCGTACCACATATCGTACGCCAGCATCGTTTTGATGTCAAGTCATGACGTGAAACGGGGGAGGCGGAGGGGACGTTCAGAAAGTAAATGAGTTCCCTTTCCGAAAGACAAACAGGGGGCGAGAGGAGTGTCCCCCCAACCTCTATCGATGCTCCGCTCGCAACCCCTCGATCACGGCTTACGACCCACCCCTCGCTTCCGGTCGGGCGGGCGCCCCGCGAAATTTCCTCCGACCGCGAAACGACGCTTGCTTGCGGCGCCTACGAAGAGAACATACGGAGTCCGCTGCCGACAGTGAAGATTACGCAGAGAAAGAGAGCATTATCGTGGTTGCAGGATTAGGCGCGGAGCCTTTTAGACCCACCCTTCAATTCTCGGCTGTATCACTACTTTTGGTTGCCGAACCACTTCCAATGGCCGTGTTCGTTGATGATCTGCTGGAAGTACATAGGCGTCTTCACAGCGGCGGCGTCCCCTTTTGCCTTTGCAAGATAGAATCCGTCCACGTAGGCCTTATCTCCCTGAGGCTCGAAAACCGTCACGATTGCCTTCAGTGAGCTGACGCCCGTATGGATGGGAGAGTTAGGATCATTCCGAAACCACAATTCCATACTTGCTTTGCTCCCGCTAGAGTGACGAAACCTATCCGAGTAATGTTCCATGATTGCCTTTACATCATGGTTCACTACGTCGACGCAGTACATGTCAAGAAACGCCTGGACATCGGGGGGCGCTTTCACCGGCTCTTCCCTGCCCTGCAGAAAGGTAAGGGAATAGGCAATGCTTTTCAGTTCCTCCCCCAGCTTTCCCCGGTAGTCGGTCAGCCGGATCGCGACGCACGCCCCCGAGTCTTTCTTCGTCACGAATAGCAAGCCGTTATGCTTGGGAGCGTTTTTGAGGCTCATCTGCAGGGCATCGTAGTTGCGGACGAATTCCCATTCGATCTCTCGGGCCGGGGCGCCGTCCTTCAACTGGGACGGTTTGTCGGAGAGGACCTTGATGTCCGTGAAGATGGTTGACCAAGCAGGGATGAAGATCTTTGCCCAATCCTCTATGGGGAGCGGGGTTGCAAGGACCATAATCGCGAGTACGGGCGAGGGGTATAAGCCCAGCCTGGTCCCCGCGGCCTCAAAAACAGCCATCGGCTTTGGGGGCAACTCCTCCCAATCCTTGGGGTAGGAAACGGTAAAAGGGGGCCACCCGTTCACGTAGAGACCGGGCGTCGGACTGATGAACGTCGGTTTCGCGTCAACTCCGGGACTCTGGACCTGAGCGGGAGTGGAGAAGCCCGCCATCAATACTATCCCTGCCACGATCAACGACAAGACGATAAGCTTTTTCATGTCTTCTCCTCTACCCTGCGCGTCCCATGAATCCGAGTATTGCAGGACCATGATACCGTGGAGTGCGTGACAAAGCTGTGGCGCGAGAGGGAAACATTTTGTGACTGTCGAAATATGACCGGAGCGTGCTTCTTCGGAAAGAAAGAGTAGGGATGCATGAGAAGAGGCGCTGCACGCCAAAGGTTCCTTTTCACGCACAAGAAAAATCCGTCATTGATGCTCATGCTATTTTTATTGTAGGCCCACTACGTACGGTATCAACGATTATTATGCTTGTCAAGAGCAAGCCCGGTCGCGAAAACAATCTTTTGCATAAGAGGGTAGAGATGGGGGGCCGTATGGACGTAGTTCCGTTAGTTCCGTTTATCCCTCCGCATTCCTCTCCTCGGCGATTCCGCGCAGGGGAGGGGAAATGCCTTGGGTGCAAGACCGTGCAATGACTGTCCATCGAGACAGTGCAGCCGACGGGCAGCGCCCGGATGAGAAAAGCGCTCTACATGCCTTACCTGGTTTCAAGGCAGTATAAGCCGGTCGTTATCGGTTTCTGCCAGCGTCTGGCAAAGAAGGCGAAAAACTGCAAAGTGATAGTTTGCGCCGTCATGCGTAAGCTCGTTCACATCATCTTCGGGGTGCTGAAGTCAGGGCGGCCGTTCGATCCTAACTTCGGACTAAAAACGGCTCGACATGAAAAACGGCATCTACGAGGAGTTGGTTCCATAAACCGGCAGGAACCAAGAATTGCAATATGAAAGCGAGAGGAATTTATTCTTCCAAAATCTGTAGGTTTATTCTTGACACCTCTTAGTGCTCGGCATAACATAAGGAAAACAATGTGAAAAAGCCAAACCATCCGCGAGGGTGAGACGGAAAGCGAGGGGCTTCGGATAGTTTTTTTGAGGTTTCTCCGGTAGACAGTCGTCGACGCCGGACGCTACAATATAGTTCGTTTGACGCGAGGTCGTCGGTATGAAAACTACGTCTCTCCCACGATGGGGGCCGGGGTTTATGGCCTGGTGCGGGAAAACAACCAGTCCGGAAGCCGGAAAGGGGGTGAGCAAAGAGAGGAGGCGCATAGTTCTTGGGCTCAGGCGACAACATGCTGTAGGAGAAAGGGTTCTTTCGACGCCAAAGGCGCAAAATAAAAAGATTGGGAGGCGTAAAGATGAAAAGCATTGTCAGGGTAGGTCACAGGGTGTTGATTGTATTGTTTGCATTGGTTTTTACCGCGACTATCGTGGGCGCGGCCGGTCCGGAGATGCTCAAGATACCGGCAAAAGGCCATAAGAAGATCAGGGTCGGGGTGGTGGAACCATTCGCGGCTATCGAGCTCGCCGCCCTTTACGATACGATGCATACTGAGGCCGCGAAGGCGAGGGGATGGGAGCTGCAGGCATTTGATCTGAAAAATAACTTTCCCGAAGCGGCAACTTATATGGAAAATATGATATCGGCAGGCTACGACGCCATAATCATTCATTGGTTGAACCCCAAGTTTTGTGAGAAGCAGATAAAAATGGCCTTTGACAAGGGGATCCCCGTCGTTACCATTTCATGCATGGGAGCGCAGTACCCCGGCGTCGTGGCAGAAGTCGGCCCTATGGACGCAGGCATGGCAGCGGTTACCGCCGAATTTATTGGCCGCAAACTGGGTCCGAATGATAAAGTCGTAACGATGCATATCTCGGCGCAGGAATTTCACACCATTAGGCAGCTTACTGCGAAAGGCGTCTTACAAGCCTATAATCGTAAAGTCGCTAACGAACTCTTCTACCCTCTTGCCGGAGACCCGTTTCAGTGGGCTTACGACCAGGCCAAGAACGTTCTCCTGGGAGACTCGAAAAAAGAAATAAAGGGAATATGGACGGCCTGGGAAGGCTTCGGCGTTAACGCCGCCAGGGCCGCTCACGAGCTCGGACGCGATGATGTCGTAGTCGCCACGCTGGACGACAGCCCAAACACCTATGCCGAGATTGCGAACCTTCCCACAATGTGGGCGGCAAGCGGGTTATCGTGCATAGGCAAAGATGTTAACGCTCAAACATTCGCGTTATTCGACAAGATATTCAGAGGCGAGCAGGTGCCGAGTCAAAAAATGATCCTGTTCCCGCCGAGATTGGTGACCAAAGAGAACCTTCCCCCCAAGGGATATTTTTTGAATCCTTGCGGAGTGAATCCTTGCGGATACAAGGGTCGTCCTGATTATGTGGTGAGATAGGGGAGCGGCATTCCCGCCCCTCACCCTTGCCGTGAAGATTGAGGGGAGGGGTTTCATCTCGATTATCCCGCCGTTGCAAATAGCCTGCGGGAAAAGTTACGGGAGAATGCCGAGCGCATTGCCGGGGAGCACAGACTCAAGATTGAGTTCATTCGAAAGATAAAAGCATTCCGGAAGGAGGAGCGCATCAAGGACGTCCTCAAAGTCAGATATTCACGGCCTGTTGCCCAAATCATGATTTTAGCGTAAGCAGAAGAGCAATAAATTCGTGGGCTATGTTCATTATTGCATACAATTATGTGGCCTTATCCCGTAAAGTACGGTAAACTTTGCAAGCGCTCAAGACAAGGAGATACGGCCCATGATGGGTTACGGTCCGCCGCCTAATGATCCCCTGTTTTCCTTCAATGTTCAGTTAGAAACGAGGGTCCGGAAGGACCACCCTCTCCGTCGCATCAAGGAACTGATCGACTTCGACTTCATCTACGACGAAGTCAGGAAGACTTACGGGGATAAGGGCAACGTCTCCATTCCGCCCCCGGTCATCCTCAAGCTGATGCTTCTTCTCATACTCTACAATGTCCGGTCGGAAAGAGAACTGATGGAGACCCTCCCCGAGCGATTGGACTGGCTCTGGTTTCTTGGCTTCACCATCGAATCCTCCATACCTGACCACAGCGTGCTTTCAAAGGCGAGAAAAAGATGGGGCGAGGAAGTCTTCAAGCAGTTCTTCGAGCGGATCGCGGTGCAGTGCGTTGAAGCAAAGCTGGTCGATGGGAGCAAGATTTTTATGGATTCAAGCCTCATCGACGCCGACGCTTCGAACAACTCGGTTGTTGATGCTCATTCTCTGAAAAAATACCTCAAAGAAGGCTATCGGGAACTGGAGAAGAGACTGGACGATTCCCAAAGGACCGGCGCCGTGAACAATCGCTTTGTCTCCCGCACTGATCCTGACGCCTCGATCATCCGCCATGCGGGAGGCAAGGCAAAGCTCCGGTACAAAACGCACCGGGCGATTGATGAACTCCGTGAAGTAATCACGGCGGTGAAAGTCACTCCCGGCGCGATTGACGACGGACATGAAATGGGTTCTCTCATCGAAGAACATGAAAAGAATGCCGATTCGACGGTGAAGATTGTTGTAGCCGACAGCAAGTACGGCACGAAAGAAAACCTTCTGCTGTGCTGCGACAAGGGCATAAAACCCCACATGTCCACCGTTAAGGCCGTAACGAGCGGCACGAGTTCCCGAAACGGGATATTCCCGGAAGAGCGGTTTGTCTATCATAAGGAGAACGACGCCTTTACATGTCCTGCAGGAAAGACGCTGAAGAGAAGGTCGATCCATGAAGACAAACAGAACGTCGAATACGCGGGGGCAAAGGGAGACTGCGCTGCATGCGCTTTGCGGTCTCAGTGCACCAGGGCAAAAGGACCGCGAACGGTACAGCGCCATGTCCGCCAGGAAGAGATTGACCATATGCTTGCGCTCACCGAGACCCGTGCAGCAAAAAGAGACCTCACAACGCGCCGGCAGCTTATGGAGCGCTCCTTTGCCCGAAGCACTCGCTTCAGCTTCGACAGAGCCCGTTGGCGAGGGCTATGGAAAGGGGCTATTCAAGAGTACCTTGTGTCGGCCATTCAGAACATTGAGACATTGATCCGACACGCAATCAAACCGACGAAGGGAGTGAGGACAGCCCCTTTCGCAACTTTGGGAAGGGCAGTGAGGGCCTACATCAACGTCTATCTTTTTTATTGCACGAGACAAGCGCCGGATGCCGGTCTTACGGATCTGGCCTTCCTGTAATGGCGAGGGATGTATGATTCCCGGTTACAAAGCCCGTTCGGGCAACAGGCCGTTCACTTTCAGCCACAAAACTGAAAAACTGTTTTTTTCTGGTCTCGTCCTTGACTTCAGGAGAGAGCCGCATAAAACTTGTTTATAGGTAAAACGGTGTGAGGTGCGATGTGGAAGAGACAGTCTTGCGTCTGATGAAGCGGGGCGCCATAACGTGCAGCGAGGAAGCATCCGTGCGCGAGGTTGCCCAGATCATGGTGGTGAATCGCATTCGCTACTGCGTGGTAGTCAACCAGAAGCATGAGGTCTTGGGCATTATTTCCGCCCGGAGCATCCTCAGGGCATTCGGCAGGGGCCTTGATAGTACAGAGGCCAAAGACATACTTCTCCCCTATACGGTTACCATCACTCCCAGATCACCTCTCTCCGAAGCAACTGACCTCATGGCAAAGAAGAGGATCGAACACCTGATTGTTGTCTCTGGCCGCCCGGACAGCAAGGTGGTTTACGGCCTCCTTCATGGGGAGGATCTTGTCCGTGACATGGCAAAGAACCAGGAGATGAACGTATGACCAGGGTCTGTGATCTCATGCATAGAGGCGTGCTTTACTGCTACCCTGATGATAGCGCAAAGGTCGTCGCAGAAATGATGGCGACAAATGAGATCCGTTCCGTGGCTGTCGTCGATGAGAGCGGCGAGGTATGGGGGTCGGTTTCAATGCTCGACCTGCTTCGGCTCTATGGCAAGGAACTGGAGCAGACGCAAGCCCAAGAGATTATGCGGCCTTACCGCATGGAAGTCGATCCGCAGTGGCCGGTCGAAAAGGCGATCGAACTGATGAAGAAGCGAAAGATCGAACATTTGCTCATAATCGATCCGCATGCAGGGCCTAAACGCCCCGTCGGGATATTAACGGACTTCGATATCGTCAGATACATGTCCGATGTTTAGCAGGGTGCTTATGAACAAATGCTCAAGATTCTCTCCGAATAGCCGAACAAAGGTATTGACGTTAGGCCGGCCGGCATCACAATAATACTGTCCGGAACGAGGTCAAGATATCTAAAGAAAAACCCGCGGAGGTTCG
>CAVTDX010000122.1:0-31914 GCA_963733345.1 uncultured delta proteobacterium | reverse complement strand
ATGTCGGGAATCAGGCGGACCTCACGTTCTCCGATTACCTGCGCTTCGCCGAGGCGGACCCGGACACGAAGACGATCATCCTCTATATCGAGGAGATCCTGGACGGACTGTACGTTCCTCCACGTCGCCCGCAGCATCCGCGACCGAAAGCACATCGTCGCCCTCGAAGTCGGGCAGCTCGGCGAAGGGTCAGCGGCCGCCTCTTCCCACACGGGCTCACTCGCCGGCAGCCACCAGGTGTACCGAGCCGCCTTCCGTCAATCGGGGATCATCGCCGTCGACTCGCTCAAGGAAGCCTTCCAGACGGGGCAGCTCCTCGCCTCCGAGGATTACCCCGCGGGGAAGCGGACCGTCGTCCTCAGCAACGCCGGGGGGTCTTCGGCTCGCTTCCGATTACGCGGAGAAGTACGGCCTCGAGTAACGGAGCTCCCGAAGTTGATGACCTTTCCCTTCTCCTACGGCGATCACGCGCCCTTCCTGGGGTTTTTCCTTAGCTGCGTCAGGGATGTAATACTGACCCTTCGTTTTCTCCTCCTCCTCGATCCTCTTGACTACGAGTTGTCTTGTAACGGTTTCACCTTCATTTTATCACGCTCCTTTCATGATTTTAAAGGAATTTAGCAATCGCCTATGCCGATTGCTAAAAATAATATAATTGCTATAATGCTTTTTTGTCAATAGGCCGAACAAATGTTTTTTTGAGGAAGGTATGACTGACTATACGCATCTTCGCTTTCAGGAGATCGTGGATGTGGATAATACCGAAATAGGACTGACCCTATCGTGGGCCTCAAAGACGAAGAGCGACGTGATCGAGAACTCCTCCATCGTGTGCAGCGCCGCCACGGCCAGCGCCCCCTTCTCGATCCCCTTGGGGTTCCCCGCCATCACGTCCCGGGCCCGTTTTTCCAGCATATTGTCGTATTTTTCGAGGGCCCTGCGCAAATCGCCGTCGGTCACTACGCCGGTCAGCTCTTCATTCCTGCTGAAGACGCCGGCGACGCCGAGCCTCTTCGACGTGACCTCCATGATGACGTGCTTCATGAGCATGTCCTCGTAGACCCTCGGGACGGCGTCTCCCGTATGCATCAGGTCCTCGACCCTCAAAAGCAGGCGCCTGCCGATGGTCCCTCCCGGATGCAGCATGGCAAGATCGTCTCTGGTGAAATTCCGCTCCTTCATGAGGACCACCGCCATGGCGTCGCCGAGGGCGAGGGCCGTCGTCGTGCTTGACGTGGGGATGAGGTTGTAGGGACAGGCTTCTTCGACCTTCACATCGAGGACAACGTCGCCGTATCCTGCAATAGTTGAAGACCTGTTCCCGGTCACGACCACGGTCGCTATCCCCATTCGCTTTATCCACGGTAGGACCTTAATCACCTCGTCCGTTTCCCCGCTGTTCGAGATGATGAAGAAGATGTCCTCCTTCTGCACGATGCCGAGGTCCCCGTGGAGCGAATCCGAGGGATGGAGGTAGATGGACGGTATGCCCACGCTGGAAAAGGTCGAGGCGATCTTCTTGGCTACGAGACCCGATTTGCCGATTCCGGAAAAGACTACCCTGCCCCTGCACGCGTTGATCGCAACGACCGCCCGGTCAAAATCGTCGTTGAGCCGCTCCATTACCTGCAAAATAGCGCGGGCCTCTTTCTCCAGCACCTCTTTGCCCGCATCGACGAGTCTGCTCACAGGGCCTCCCCTATCCTTTTGAGGACTTCCAGCATCCCAGCGAGGTCGTCGAGGCGGACCGAGTTCTCGCCGTCGCACAGGGCAATGGCCGGGTCTTCGTGGACCTCCATGAATATCGCCTCGACGCCGACGGCTGCGGCCGCCCGCGCGAGGGGGAAGACGAATTCTCTCCTGCCCGCCGAAGACGCGCCTGCCCCGCCCGGAAGCTGCACGCTGTGGGTGGCGTCGAAGACGACAGGATAGCCGAACTCCCGCATGGCCGGCAGGCCGCGAAAATCGTTCACCAGGTTGTGGTAGCCGAAGCACGTCCCGCGCTCGGTGACTAGTATTTGCGTATTGCCCGTCGATTCCACCTTTTGCAGCGCGTAGACCATATCGCCGGGCGCGAGGAACTGGCCTTTCTTGATGTTGACCGCTTTGCCGGTCTTTCCGCAGGCGACGAGGAGGTCCGTCTGCCTGGAGAGGAGCGCCGGGACCTGGACGACGTCGACCACTTCCGCGGCAAGGGCCGCCTCCGGGACTGAATGGACGTCCGTGAGCACCGGCACGCCGAAATAATCCTTCACTTCCTGTAAGACTCTCAGGCCCTGCTCGATCCCTGGCCCCCGAAAAGCCCCGATGGACGTCCTGTTTGCCTTGTCGTAAGAAGATTTAAAGATGAAGGGGACCCCGATGCTCGCGCAGATGCGGGCAAGCTTTTCGGCGGCGGCGAGGGTTGCGTCCCTTCCTTCGATCACGCAGGGCCCGCCGATGAACGTGAAGGGCTTCCCGTCAACGACGCGCCCGCCCACCTTCACTTCTTTCGGCATTTGTTTTTCTCCACGCTGTATTTGAGCGCAGCCTTGATGAACTCCCGGAAGAGCGGGTGGGGGCTGAAGGGCTTCGACTTGAACTCAGGGTGAAACTGACACCCCAAAAACCACGGGTGGTCGCGCAGCTCGACGATCTCGACCAGCTTCCCGTCCGGCGAGACGCCCGTGATCTCCACGCCGCAGGTCTCGAGCCGCTCCCTGTAGCGCATGTTGAATTCATAGCGATGGCGGTGTCTCTCGTGGATCAGCTCCTGGTTGTACGCCCTGAAGGCGTTGCTCCCCGCTTTGAGCTTGCAAGGGTAGGCGCCGAGCCGCATGGTGCCCCCCTTCTCGGACGATTCATCCCTCGTCTGGAGGCGCTCGTTGCGGTCGATCCACTCCTCCATGAGGTAGATAACGGGGCAGTCGGTCTCTTCGCGGAACTCGGTGCTGTGAGCGTTCTTGAGCTTTCCCAGGTTCCTTGCGGCTTCTATGACCGCGAGCTGCATGCCGAGGCAGATGCCGAAATAGGGGATCCTGTTTTCCCTGGCGAAGGTAATGCCGTTGATCTTCCCCTCGATGCCTCTCGACCCGAAGCCGCCGGGGACGAGTATGCCGTCGACGTCTCCCAGGCGCCTCTCCACGTCTTTTTCCAGGTCTTCCGAATCGACGTAGCGGATATTCACCTTGCAGGCGTTGGCGATGCCCCCGTGCGTCAGCGCCTCGTTCAGGCTCTTGTAGGCATCGGTCAGCTTCACGTATTTCCCGACCATAGCGATCTCGACCTGCTTTTTCGGGTCCGCCATGACGTCGACGATGCGCTGCCACTCGGTGAGGTCGGGCTTCTTGGCCCAGATGTTGAGCATCTGGGTGATCTTTTCGTCGAGGCCCTCCCTGTTGAAGGAAAGGGGCACGGCGTAGATGTTGTCCACGTCTTTCGCCGTGATCACCGCGTCCTTCTCGACATTGCAGAAGAGGGCTATCTTGTCCTTCAGCGCCGCCGGCAGGAACTCCTCCGTCCTGCACAGCAGGATGTCGGGCTGGATGCCGATCTCGCGCATCTCTTTGACGCTGTGCTGGGTCGGCTTCGTCTTCATCTCGCCGGCCGTCCTGATGAAAGGCACAAGGGTGAGATGGACGAAAAGCGAATTCTCCTTGCCCAGGTCGTTGCGGAGCTGGCGGATCGCCTCGAGGAAGGGCTGGCTCTCGATATCGCCCACCGTCCCGCCTATCTCCACGATGACGATGTCGATCCTCTCATCGACGTCCAGGATCATCGATTTTATCTCATCGGTGATGTGCGGTATCACCTGGACCGTCCCGCCCAGGTATTCGCCCCGCCGCTCCTTGGAGATCACGGAATCGTAAACCTGGCCCGTGGTGAAGTTGCACTTCTTCGAGATCGCTGCATTCGTAAAGCGCTCGTAGTGGCCCAGATCGAGGTCGGTCTCCGCCCCATCCTCGGTAACGAACACCTCCCCGTGCTGGAAGGGGTTCATGGTCCCGGGGTCCACGTTGATGTAAGGGTCGAGCTTCTTGAGGGTCACCGTAAGCCCCCTCGATTCGAGGAGGGCGCCGATGGAAGCGGATGCAAGCCCTTTGCCGAGGGAAGAGACCACGCCGCCTGTGACGAATATGAACTTTTGTCTCATGAGTGCGACTCCTTCAGGAAGAACTCGACCATCTGTTCGCCCGTGAATACCCTTCCGCCGCATTGCTCGTCGTAGGCGCCTCCCGGACCAAGCCTTTGCCCTTTTTGGAATACCGCGAACGGAACGGGGCATGCGTAATGGGTACGCATCGACAGGGGGGTTGCGTGGTCCGTCGCGATCATCAGACGGACGTCGCCGCCGATCCTTTCCAAGAGATAGCCCACGACCTTCTCGTCTATCTGTTCTATGGCCTTTATCTTCTCATGAAGGCTGCCCTCGTGCGACGCCTCGTCAGGCGCCTCTATATGCACATAGACGATATCGCGTCTCTCGAGCAGCTCCAGACCCTTTGCGGCCTTGGCGGCGTAATCGGTATCGAGGTACCCGGTTGCGCCCGGAACTAGGGGCGTCTCAAAGCCCGCGAGCGCCCCGATGCCCTTTACCAGATCTACCGCGGCTGCTACCGCCCCGTCGGGCCCGTATTTTTCCCGGAAGGGGGGAAAAACGGTTTTTTGCCCTGGCCCCAAAGCCAGATGCTGTTTGCCGGACGGGCCCCAGGCCTATCCGGTCCCTGTTGACCCGATGCCCGTTCAAGAATATCTGCGAATCGCTCATCAGCTTGATGATGCGCCGCGACCCGCTGCCTGCCGGCATATGGTCGATTACCTCCCTGTCGAGTATGTCGTGGGGAGGGGTTGTCGCCATGTCGGCCGATCCGCCCTTCCAGATCATGAGGTGGCGGTAGCCGACGCCGGGGTAAAACCTGAACTCGCCGCCGCCGACTGCATTGCCGAAGTCCTCGATAAGGACCCTCGCCTCTTCGGTCGTGATGTGTCCGGCGCTGTAGTCGCCCATAAAGACCTTCGGTCCGCGCACGTCGAGGCAGACCAGGTTGCAGCGGAACGCAACGTCCCCTTCGTCCATGGCGATCCCCATGCCGAAAGCCTCTATGGGCGCACGGCCCGTATAGTGCTTTTCAGGGTCGTAGCCGAAGAGCGACATGCAGGCAACATCGCTGCCCGGAAGATACCCGGACGGCACGGTAACTACCTGTCCGCAAAACCCCTCGCGGGCGATCCTGTCTATGTTCGGCTTCCTCGCGGCCATCAGGGGGGTTTTCCCGCCCAGCTCGGGGAGCGCAAAATCTGCCATTCCATCGCCTATGACTACTATATATTTCATATAAAATCCCGCATTACGCGACTCATACGGCTTCGATCCTGATATGCACGCTCTCCCTCCCCATAAAAGGAAGGCTGTCGATCTCGGCCTTCGCCCGGAGCAGGCGGCCTTCTGCCGCCTCGTGCGTCACCATTACGATAGGGACGTACTCGTTCTCTTTCCGGCCCTTCTGGCTCACCGCCGAAATGCTGATGCCGTGGTCTGCGAGTATGCCCGAAATCTTCGAAAGCACGCCAGGCCGGTCCTCGCACCTGAACCTCATATAGAAGGCGGCCACGCTCTCGCCGCTCTTTTTTATCTTTCTTTCTCCCGGCCAGAGGCGCATGCCCGGCTTATGGCAGCGGCCCGTTTTTCCTCGCCGCCATGTCGACAATGTCGCTCACTACCGCGCTGCCCGTCGGGTCGCCGCCGGCGCCTTTCCCGTAGTACAGACTCGGGCCGACCCGGTCGCCCACGACGTAGACCGCGTTGTAGACGCCGTTCACGCTGCTCATGAGGTGCGTCGCGGGCAGCATGGCCGGCGCGACCCTCGCCTCTATTACCCCGTCTTCTTCTTTTGCGACGGCCAGCAGCTTGATCTTGTAGCCCAGCTCCTTCGCGAAGGCGATGTCGATAGGCTCGATCCTGGAGATGCCGCCTCTTCCTATATCGTCCATGGAAAGGGGATAGCCGAAGGCGAGACGCGCGAGGATGCAAAGCTTGTGGCCGGCGTCCAGGCCCTCTACGTCGAAGCGTCGGGTCGGCCTCCGCAAAACCGGCCGCTTTCGCGTCCGCCGAGAGCCCGGTCGAAAGGGACCCCCTCTTCGGTCATCCTGGTCAGGATGTAGTTGCTCGTGCCGTTCAGTATGCCGAGGAGATAGTCGATCCGGTTCCCCACCAGGCCGTCCCGTATCGCCCTTATCACCGGGATCCCGCCGCACACGGAGGCCTCGAAGCCTATCTCGCACCCGGTTTCCGCGGCAAGATCGAATATCTCGCTGCCTTTTTCGGCGAGGAGGGCCTTATTTGCCGTCACCACCCATTTGCCCTTCCTGAGGGCGGTCGTGATCAGCTCGTAGGCATACCCCGTGCCGCCTATCAGCTCGACTATGATGTCTATCGCCGGATCGTCGAGAAGCTCCGTCGCGCTCCGGAAAAAGCGGGGATCATCTTCCGGCGGCCCGCATCTGCGCTGAGCGTCTATTTCCGCCGCCCCGACCAGGGCTATCTCCAACCCGGTCTTTCGCGAGATGAGCGTCCCGTGTTCCCTGAGTATGCGGTATGCGCCCCGGCCGACCGTGCCGAGACCTATGATGCCTACCCGTATCATCGCTTTCTTTTTGCCAGCGCGCTCCGGATTCCCTTGACGGCCTGCTTGATCCTGTGCTCGTTCTCGATGAGGGCAAACCTGACGTAGCCTTCGCCGTACTCGCCAAAGCCTATGCCCGGCGAGCTGGCAACTTTTGCTTCCTGCAGCAGCAGCTTCGAAAACTCAAGGGACCCCATGGCGCGCAGCTCTTCGGGGATCTGCGCCCAGACGAACATGGTCCCCTTCGGCGCGGGCACGCGCCACCCGCACCGTGAGAGCCCCAGGCAGAGGGCGTCCCTTCTTTTCCGGTACTCCTCGGCGATCTCGGCGACGCTGGCGTCTGCATCGTTGAGGGCGATGATAGAAGCGATCTGTATGGGCTGGAATACGCCGTAATCGAAGTAGCTCTTTAATCTGGCGAGGGCAGCGATCATCTTCTGGTTCCCCACCGCAAAACCTACCCTCCACCCCGGCATGCTGTAGCTCTTGGAAAGGGAGAAAAACTCGACGCCCTACGTCCTTGGCCCCTTTCACCTGGAGAAAGCTCGGGGCGACATAGCCGTCGAAAGTGAGGTCCGCGTAAGCCAGGTCATGGACGACCATCAGGTTGTGCTCCTTCGCGAAAGTCGACGATCTGCTCGAAGAAGCCGACCGTCGACCACCTCGGTGGTGGGGTTGTTCGGAAAACTGAGGATGAGCATCTTCGGCTGGGGCCAGGTCGTCTTTACGGCGACGGACAGCCTCTCTATAAACCCGTTCAGAGGCAGAAGCGGGATGGTCCTCAGGTCCCCGCCCGCGATGACTACCGAGTAGGTATGTATGGGGTACGTGGGATCCGGAACAAAGACGACCTCCCCCGTATGCACCGTGGCGAGCACCAGGTGGCCGATGCCCTCTTTCGCGCCCATCGTCACAATTGCTTCCGTCTCGGGGTCTATGGAGACCCCGAACCTCCTGTCGTACCAATCGGAGATCGCCTTCCGCAGCTTGGGGATGCCGCGGGTCACGGAATAGCGGTGGTTGCGGGGGTTCCTGACGGCCTCAACCAGCTTATCGACGATGGGCTGCGGCGTAGGCATATCGGGATTGCCCATGCCGAGATCGATGATGTCCTCTCCTTTGCGCCTCTCCTCGATGAGAAGGTCCCTGACTATGTTGAAGGTATAGGGCGGAAGGCGCGAGATGCGGTAGAATTCGTCCATGCCTGAAAATACCACACCTCGAACGGACAATCAACCTGTTCTTCAATCGGCTTCGCCCGTCGCGCTCCTCCCTCGCCAGATCTGGTCGCCTCCTCACCAGCGGACAAAGGCATTTTGAAGGCAGGAGACGCCGTACGCGGCGATCAGCGCCGTTCCGGTGAGGGAATGGATCTTGATCATGGCCAGGTTTGCCGGGCTCATGCTCATTCTATCCAGGTAGTTCCGTGCAAGGATGACTACGGAATTTATGGCAAGCGGCACGCTCGCGAGTCCGATCAGGGCGAACCAGACGGCATGACCTGCGACCACGGTCGCCACAAGGATAAGGTAGGCCGCGACGAGACCGGCTGCGTAAAGGAGGATGCCTTTCTTCCTGCCTAAGCGGGCTACCAGGTTCCATTTGCCCCCGCGCCTGTCCTCCTCGTAATCGGGTATCTCGTTAATGATGATCATGGACCACATCATCATGCCGAGTATGAGCGACATGAGGAGCGCATCGAGGGCAAACGTCCGCGTCTGCACGTAGTAGGCGCCCATCCCTATGACAGGACCGAAATTGACGAGCAACCCAATCTCGCCTAAGCCCCTGTAGCCGAACTTGACGGGAGGCAGCGTATAGCATACGGAACAGAAAACGCCGAGCAGACCGAGGGCCAGAACGGGCCAGCCATGCGTCAGGGCCAGGTAGACGCCGATGCACGCGGTCGCAAAAAAACAGACGGCTGCCCCTGTCGCAACCTGCTTCGGCGTGAGCAATCCGTCCGTAAGAACGCCGCTGCCGCCCGTATACGGGTTCCTGTCGCCGTCGCCGCGTGTATCGACCGCCTGCAGGTAATCGCAAACGTCGTCGAGCATGTTAAGCCCGAAGTGATTTATCGTCACTCCGACCACGACGAGTATGAAGCCGACCACGTCTGCCCTGTAATGGGACGACCACGCGATCACGCTGCAAAGGATCGCAGGCAGAAAGCTGGGCGGCACATAATGGAAACGAACGGCCTTGAACCATACGGCCAGGGCGCCTCTCGGCGCCGACTTCAGGATGTCGCTGCCCATTCTCAGTCTCATCGGCTGTTCGCTCCCGCATGACATGGCTGATGCGTTCGTGAAAAGCAACAATTCAAATGTAAGCCGTGCAAACGCGACGGGCAAGGCGGCGCCGGTGGAAATGGGCGTTCGGGACCGGGCCCTAGCAGATTATCTCGTCGGTCGTTTGGTCCTTCCCATGGGCGCCGGGGAAATGGCGCGCGAGCTCGGCGCCGCACTTCTCGACGACGCCGCAGAGCGCTTCGAAAGCGTGATCCTCCCTGATTCCGGCGGCAAGCTCTCCGGCGAGGGTCTTCCAGGAGTCGGACGCGATCCTGGAGTCGATGCCCTTGTCTGCAAGGATCCAGACTTTGCGCTCAAGGACAGAAATGAAGATGAGAATGCCCGTCTCCTCGTCGGTCTTGTGGAGCCCTCTCTGAAAAAAAGCATATACAACCCTTTCCCGCACGGCCTCCGCGACCCTTTTGCGGCGGAGGAAGGCAAGCTTCATGTGAGGGAAGGCCCTGAAGAGACCGATGAAGGGGAAGAGGAGCGCCGCCGTGACCGGAACGTAAAACCAGATCGTCGCGTAGCCCAAGGCCATGGAAAGGACGAGCGCCGCGAGCGCCGACAAGGCGAGAGCCCCGAAAGCTCGGCCTCTCGATAGCGGTCGCTCTCGTCGACGAGCATGACCGAGATGTCCGTGCGCGTTAAGCCTTCGGCAGCCTGTACGGCGCGCCGGATTTTCTCCTTTTGCTCCTTGCTGAACAATTCTCTTGCCCTGATTTTCATGGCTGCAACCCCCTTCCGAGCGGCAAAGCCGCCGCGCGTCCCTTAGCTACCAGTCCCCTGACGCGCCGCCTCCCCCGAAACCTCCTCCGCCGCCAAGGAAGTCTCCCGGAGAACCCCCGCCTGACGAAGAGCCTCCGCCGAAGAATGGGCCTCCCCAAAAACCGCCTCCCGGCAAGCCGCCTGATGAGCCGCCCCGCCGGTCTCCTCCGAACACGGCAGGAAGGAGCAGCCCGACGACTATCCCCAGGAATGCAAGCCCGCCGAGGATGGGATACGTTAGGGCGGGGAAGGACAATTTCGCGGCAATGGGCAGTCCGACCGCGCCCACCCCGGCGCCGAACAGCTTCGAGATGGCGCCGGCGAAGACGAGGGCGATGAACAGGAAAATGAGGAGCGTGAAGATCGGCGTCGCCGACCGGTGAGCCAGTCTCTGCTCGCGGTCCCCCGAGCTGTATTCTCCCCTCGCCGCCTCGACGATGTCGTTCACCCCCGCCGCGACGCCGCCGTCAAAATCGCCCGCCCTGAATCTGGGTATGATGCTGTTTCTGATGATCCGCCCTGAAACCAGGTCGGTCAGTTTGCCTTCCAGGCCTCTTCCCACCTCTATCCTCACCTTTCGATCATCCCTCGCGATGAGAAGGATCGCCCCGTTGTCGACGCCCTTCGATCCTATCTTCCAGGCTTCGGCGACCTTTATGGAGAATTCCCCGAGGTCCTCCCCTTCCAGGCCTGGCACAGTCAGGACCACGATCTGCGTCGAGTCGCTCTTCTCAAGCTCGGCAAGCTCGCGCTCCAGCTCCCGGGCCGTGGTGGCGGAGATCATCCGGGCGTAATCGTTGACGTGGGCGACCAGCGGCGGGACAGGCATGGCCCATGCAGCGGAGCAGAGAAGAAGCGCGGCCGTCGCGAGGAAAAGCAGCAGTGCCGTTAACTGTCTCTTCATGACGCCCCCCGAAGCCCTAGAACTTGATCTTAGGCGCGGCCCTTGCGCCTTCATCTGCCTTAAAAGGCTCTTTTCTGGTCAGATGGAGGAAAAGCGAATTGGTGAGCGAATTGGGCAGCGTCCTGATGCCGACGTTGAACTCCTCCACCGCCCGGTTGTAACGGACCCTTGCCACGTTTATCCGGTTTTCCGTGCCCTCGAGCTGGTTCTGAAGGTCGAGAAAATTCTCGTTTGCCTTGAGGTTCGGATATTGCTCGGCAACGACGAGGAGTCTCGAAAGGGCCGAGCCGAGCTGCGCCTGGGCCTGTTGGTAGCGAGCGACCGCATCCGGCCGATCGAGCGCCTCTTTCGAAACCTGCACGCTCCCCACCTTTGCCCGGGCCTCCGTCACCGCCGTCAGCGTCTCCTTTTCGTGCCGCGCGTAGCCCTTGACCACTTCAACGAGATTGGGCACGAGGTCTGAGCGCCGCTGATACGCAGCCTCCACGTCCCCCCATGCCGCAAAAACAGCCTCTTCTTTTGCCTGCATCTCATTGTAGCCGCAACTGCAAAGACCGGCCAGAATGATGGTCAGGGGCACAAAGAGGAAAAGTTTTCTCATGATCCCTCCGGGCGCATATTTTTGCAATTATAGCAGACATCGCCGCCCAATGCACGCGCCGTCGCGTCGGCCATTCGCCGCCTTGCACCCAACGTGTCCGCCGGGGCTGCCTTATTTCCGCAACATTTTTGTCGCAATATTGGTCTTCAGGCCCGATTTTGTGCTATAGTTTAGGTCAATGAGGGCAAATCGCCAAAGATGCCCGACCCCTTAGCGCATGCGGGACCGCATCGACGCTTCGTGCGCGCCGGGCCCTTTTACGGATGAGGGACTATGTGTATGCAGTGAAAAAGGAAATCGTGACGAAAATTGTATAATTTTCTTGTTTTGATCGTTATATTGTAGTATATGCATAAATATGCGCTGCATCGTGGTTGAAAAAGAAATGCCAAGAGAAAGGAGGTGAACACAATGAAGAGGCTTTTAGTGCTGTTTATAGCTATGTTGTTTTTGGCAAGTTTTACCTTAGTTGCCTGCGGGCCGTCAGGCGAACAGAAGGCACCGGCGGCAAAAGAAGAAGCCAAGACTGCTCCTGCCGCTCCGGCTCCGGAGACTCCGCGCGCCTGCCCCCGAAAAAGCGGGCGAGACGCCGGCACCAGCGCCTGCACCGGCGCCAGCACCAACAAAATAGTCTGGGTTTTCATTCCAGAAAGGGGTATGTCCGCATGGATATACCCCTTATCAAGGAGGATCGCGGTTATGAAAATCAAAACTTTAGGTCTATTGCTTTTCGTCGTGTTAGTTGGGTTGAGTCTCGCCGCCTGCGGATGCTTCCAGCAGAAGATGAAGGGCGAGGCCGCGGCGCCGGCGGCGCCTGAGCAAAAGATGGCCGCGGCGCCTGAGCAAAAAGAACAAATGGAAGTAAAGGAAGCGCCGCCCGCCCCCGCCCCCGCGCCCGCTGCCGAAGCTGCCGTTGCGGGAAAGCAGCCGATCTATTTCGATTTTGACAAGTACAACATAAGACCGGGGGATGCCGAGATACTGAAAAAGGATTATGAGTGGATGCAGGCGAATCCCGTTAAGGTGAGGATCGAAGGGAATTGCGACGAAAGAGGGACCGTCGAGTACAACCTGGCCCTCGGTCAGAAACGGGCCGATGCGGCAAAGGGCTATCTCGTAAACCTCGGCGCCGATTCGAGCCGTCTGGAAACGGTCAGCTACGGCAAGGAAAAGCCTACAGACCCAGGACACAACGAAGAGGCATGGGCGAAAAACAGAAGAGACGATTTCACCTCGATTCAATAGCAATTGGCGGAAAGGATAGACGAGAAGAAAGGCGAGGAGGGTAACCCCCTTACCCTCCCTCTACTCTCGATCTTGAGCCTTAAGCGAGGGAAGCAGCGCCCTGTGGCATGCTGCTTGCGTTTGAAAGGAACGGCGCTCCCGCGTCCGGGTCTTTTTGTCTTGTCTGCCCCCTTGGACCGCAAACGAGGCGGACAACGCCTTAGCAAGGGAGGCGCGGACGCAGGCGGCAAAGCTGTATGAACGAACATAGTCTGATATCGGACGTCGAAAGTCTTTCTCGCATCATTTGCCTGAACAGTGAGACGGCAGAGGAAATAGGGCGCGTTTCGGCGGTTTACCCTTTCAGGGCGCCTCGTTTTTACGCCAGCCTCATGGAGAAAGAAAACCTTTTCTGCCCCATACGGCAACAAGCGCTGCCAACGGCGGCCGAGCTGGGAGGACAGGGCGTGACGGACCCGCTCGGAGAGGGCCGGATCTCCGTCACTCCTTCCTTTTTGAAACGTTATCCGGGCCGCGGCGTTTTTCTCGTCACTGCCGAATGCGCCATGTACTGCCGCTTCTGCAACAGGAGACGCTTTGTGGGCAGTGGGTTCCGGCCTCAGGGCTCGAGAGAAGAGACCCTTGCCTACCTGGAGCGATGCGACGAGATAAGGGAAGTCATTATATCCGGAGGAGACCCGCTGATGCTTGAAGCCCCGGAGCTCGATTACGTGCTGGGAAGGCTCCGAAAGATAGGGCGCATCGGCGTGATACGGGTGAGCACCAGGGTCCCCGTGGTTTTCCCCGAGGGTTTTGAGCGCCACAGACAGACAATAAAGAAACACGGACCGCTCTGGCTCATTATCCACATCAACCATCCCAGGGAAGCGACCCCTGAGTTCGCCGGCGTCGTGAGGGCCCTGCGGGAGGCGGACGCCGTCATCCTCAGCCAAACCGTGCTTCTGAGAAGAATCAACGATTGCCCCCACATTCTCGCGCGGCTCTTTCAAAAACTGGCGGCCTTGGGCGTGAAGCCTTACTACCTCTTTCAGCTCGACGACGTCGCGGGGGCAACCCATTTCAAGGTCCGCCTCGAGACCGGCATGGCCATTATGCGCTCCTTAAGAGGATCGGCTTCCGGTCTGTGCATCCCCCATTATGCCCTCGACATCACCGGCGGCTTGGGGAAAATCCCCCTGGAAAACGGTTACGTCAAGGCAAGGCAGGGCCGGCTGGTCTTCATGGAAAACCTGTATGGCGAAGAGGGGACCTACAGGGACGACGGCGAGGAGAGCAGGTGCGGCAGGTGCGGCGTCTGTCGGGACTGATTGCAGATCGGGAGGGCGCAAAGACTAAAAGATCGGACGCCCCGATGCTTTTTACCTTTACAATTTCCAGTTTATCTGTTAATTTTCCTATCTGAATGAAGAAGCTGGCTTTCTTTCTTGTTTTTTGCTGCATCTCCTGCAATCTTCTCTACGCAGCGGAAACCGACAGGGTCGCGAAGGTAGAGGTCGTCGGCAATGAGAGGATCGATAAGGGGGTCGTCTCTAATGCCGCAAAGACCAAAGAGGGAGACGTCTACGATCCCGCGAAGGTCGAGGAAGACATCAAGAACATTTACAAGACCGGTTTTTTCAGCGACGTTATGGTCGATGTGAAGGATTCGCCTCAAGGCAAGGCCGTCTCTTTCATCGTGGTCGAGAGGCCTCCCATAAGCGGTATTTACATCGCCGGGAACAAAAAGCTGAAGACCGCGGACATAAAGGACAAACTGAAGATAAAAGCAGGAACCGTCCTTAACATCGAAAAGGTTAAGGAAAGCGCGGAAGAGGTCAGGAAGTTCTATGCCGGCAAGGGCTATTATGCCGCAAAGGTAAGGTACGAGATTAATACGCAAGAGGGCTACAAGGCCGAAGTGAGGTTCGTTATAGAAGAACCCCAGAGGGCTTACGTCCGGAAGATCGCGTTCACCGGAAACAAACATCTCAAGGCGAGCCAGATCAAACACGCCATGAGGACCAGGGAAAAAGGCTGGTTTTCATGGGCTACCGGCTCCGGCATCCTGGACGAGGAGACTCTGCAAGAGGACAAAAACAACATCGAGGCCCTGTACCACGAGTACGGTTACGTGCGGGTCAAAGTCGGCGCGCCCGACGTCCGGATTTCCGCCGATGGAAAAACGATCTCCATCGCGATTGATGTACAGGAAGGAGACCTCCACAAATTCGGCAAGATAGACTTCAAGGGCGACATCATCTTCGGGGAGGAGGAGCTCCGGAGCAAGCTGAAGGGCAAACCGGGGGATACGTTCAAGGCTTCTTTATTTCAGGGAGATGTGACAACCCTCAACGACCTCTACCAGGACAAGGGATACGCCTTTGTCGATGTGGCCCCCCTAACGCTCATCAATGACGCCGACAAGACGGTGGATGTGACCTTCGATATCGCGAAAGGGTCGGAGGTATACTTCAATCGCATCAATATCGTGGGCAATGTGAGAACGAAAGACAAGGTCGTCAGGCGGGAGCTGAAGTTTGCCGAAGGCGACCTCTATTCCGCGACAGCCATGAAACTGACCAAGAGAAGGCTCAGAAACACGACGTTCTTCAAGGAAGAGGAGCTGAAAACGATCAAGACGGACGAGCCTGACAAGGTAAACGTCGACGTGATCGTAGATGAAAAACCGACAGGCACCCTATCTCTCGGCGTGGGCTACAGCACGTATGAGAAAATAATCACCACGGGCTCGGTCAGTCAGGAGAACATATTCGGCACCGGCGACAAGGTGTACCTGTCGGCGTCCTTAAGCTCCATCATGCGGCTCTACAACCTGACTTTCGTAGACCCTTATACGTTTGATAAGAACTTCTCCACCAGCTACAACATTTTTAACACGACGCAAATTTTCAGCGACTATGACTGGAAAGGGTCGGGCGGCGGCGTCACGGTCTCCCGCCCCTTCACCGAGTACATAAGGGGGGCGGTCGGGTACAGGCTCCAAAAGATGGACATCTACAACATCTCGTCGGATGCGGGGCCCCTGATCGCGTCGCAAGCCGGGTCGAGCAGCACGAGCGCCGTCTCCGCGTCTATTACCAGGAACACTATCGACGACGTCCTCAACCCGACCAGGGGCTCGATCGCGACCGTCCTGGTAGAGGTCGCGGGCGGCCCCTTCGGAGGGCAGAACGAGTTTGTCAAGGAGGTCGCTTCCTATGGCCAGTACATCCCCTTCAAGTGGGACACCACATTCTTTCTCAGGGGAACGGCAGGGAATATGACGCCTTACGGGGGGACGACGATCCCGATCTTCGAGCGGTTCTTCGTGGGCGGCATCCATACAATGCGGGGGTTCGAGTATGGCGCCGCGGGGCCCCTTGACCCCTCGACGGGCGATCCGATCGGCTCGACGAAGGAGGTGTACTTCAATAATGAGTGGATTTTCCCTGTATACAAGCCGGCAGGGCTGAAAGGCTTCGTCTTCCTCGATTACGGCAAAGGGTTTAACAACACGTTCTTCCAGCCCTTGCGGCCGGCGGCAGGATTCGGCATGAGGTGGTTCTCGCCCATGGGCCCCATCACCGTGGAACTCGGCTTAAACCTGAACAGGAAGGCCGGGGAGAAGGGGGACGTGTTCGATTTTTCCATGGGGAAGCCGTTCTAACAGGAGGAGTTAATGAAAAGGCATGCAGTTTTCACGACGTTGCTGATAATGATGCTTACGCCCGTGTTGGCAAGGGCTCAATCGCCTTCGCTCAAGCTGGCTTACATTGACCTGCAAAAGGTGATGCTCGAATCGGAGAGGGGGAAGGAAGCGAGGAAATCGTTAACCGATGAGCTCGAGAAACGGAAGAAAGAGGTGACCCAGAAACAGGACGAGCTGCAAAAAATGAAAGACTCTCTGGAAAAGCAGTCCGCAGCGATCACTCCGGAGGCGCGCACCGACAAGGAGAAGCAATACCAGACCCGCCTGACGGAATATCAGCGGATGACGACCGACTACCAGAACGAGCTGCGGCAGAAGGACCAGGAGCTTACGCGAAACATCCTGAAAGACCTGGAAGAGCTGATAAAAAGCATGGGGGAAAAAGACAAATACACATTTATCCTTGAGAAGACTCAGGGAGGCATTCTCTTCGCCTCGCCGACAGCGGACATAACCGATAGGGTGATAGCCGCCTATAACGAATGGTCGAAACAGCATAAGGCTGCTGCGCCAAAGAAATAAGGGCGCCGCACTGACGAAACGCCGGTCAGAAGCGATGAAGCTGAAAGAGATCGCATCCAGGATAGGGGGGCGCGTCGAAGGCGACGGCGAAGCCGACATAAAGGGCGTTGCCGGCGTCAAAGAGGCCCGAGAGGGCGATATCGCCTTTCTCCTCAACCGGAGCTTCGAAAAACATGTGCCCGCATCAAGGGCGGGCGCCATTGTTGCGGGCCGGGCCGCGGACGAAAAGCTCCTCGCCGGCAGAAACTGCGTCATTGTCGAAAACCCCGCCCTCTCCTACGTGGAGGTCGCCCGGCTCTTCGAGCCCCATAAGCGGTTCCCAGTAGGCGAAAGCAACAATGCGAACATCTCGCCCGACGCCGTCGTCTCCCCGGAAGCCGCAATTTTTCCGTACGTCTATGTCGACGCGGGCGCCGTGATCGAAAAGAACGCCGTGATCCATCCCTTCTGCTTTGTCGGCCGGGACGCGAGGATCGGTGAGGAGACGATACTCTATCCGAACGTCTCCGTCTATGACAGGACGATCGTCGGGAAAAGGGTCATTGTCCACGCGGGCTCGGTGCTCGGGGCCGATGGGTTCGCCTACGTATGGGACGGCCAAAAACATAGAAAGATACCCCAGCTAGGCATCCTGGAGATCGGCGACGATGTCGAAATAGGCGCCAATACGTGCATAGACCGCGCTTCCCTCGACAGAACGGCGATCATGCAGGGGACCAAGATAGACAACCTTGTCCAGATCGGTCATAATGTCATTGTCGGCGAGCATTCGATCATCGTTTCCCAGGTGGGCGTCGCCGGCAGCGCAACCCTGGGAAAAAACGTCATCCTGGGCGGCAAGGCAGGCGTGAGGGACCACGTCGTCATCGGCGACAGAGTCAGAGCCGCAGGGGGTACGGGGATCACCAAGAACGTCAAAGAGGGCGCGGTCATCTCCGGCACGCCTCACATGGCCCATCGCGATTGGCTGAGGCTCCAGGGCTATCTGAAGAAACTGCCGGAGCTTTTCGAACGGATCGACACACTCGAAGAGGCGCTGCGGAAGGGAGTAAAGCAATGATCGAGATTGACGAGATACTGGCGCTGCTCCCGCATTACTATCCTTTTCTCCTCGTTGACCGGATCGTCGAATTTGAGCCGGAGAAAAGGATAGTGGGCATAAAGAACGTCACCTTCAACGAGCCTTTCTTCCCCGGTCATTTTCCGGGAAAGCCGATCATGCCGGCAGTGCTGATTATCGAGGCCCTCGCGCAGACAGGGGGGATCCTTGCCTTCAAGTCGCTCCCTCATTTGAAGGGGGACGTGCGCTTTATCGGCATCGACAAGGCCAGGTTCCGGCGACCCGTGACGCCGGGCGACCAGTTGAAGCTTGCGCTCGAAGTCGTCAAGCACCGGAGAGAGATATGGGTCTTCGACGGAAAGGCGTTTGTCGACGGCGCCAAAGCGGCGGAAGCGCAAATTATGGCAACGCTCCAGGAGCGCCAGGAGAACATATGATACACCCGACGGCCATCATCGAAAAAGGGGCCGAGATAGCGGAAGACGCGGAAATAGGACCCTACTGCGTGATCGGCGAAAACGCCTCGATCGGCGCCGGAACAAGGCTGATAAGCCATGTCGCCGTGGACGGTCGCACCAAGATAGGGAATTCCTGCACCATCCACCCCTTCGCGTCGCTCGGCGGCCTTCCCCAGGACGTCACGTACATGGGCGAGGAGACGACCTGTCTCATAGGGAACAACAACGTAATCAGGGAATACGTCACCGTGAACAGGGGCACAAAATCGAGCGGGGCCACAAGGGTCGGCAGCAACAACTTCATTATGGCCTATTGCCACATCGCCCACGACTGCGTGGTCGGCTGCAACGTCATCATGCCCAACGGAGCGACCCTCGGAGGCCACGTGCACGTGGACGATTTCGCCAGCCTTGGCGCCTTTTCCGCCATCCATCAGTTCTGCAAGGTGGGGAAGTACGCCTTCATCAGCGGCCTTACCGGGATCACCATGGATCTTCCGCCTTTTATGATGGCCGCGGGAGGCAGGGCCGCCCTCTACGGCCTCAACATAGTAGGGGCTCGAAAGACGCGGCTTTTCGAAGGAAGAGATAGCGACTCTCAAGAAGGCGTATCGGATCCTCTTCAGATCGTCCCTCTCGCTCCAGGCATCCCTGGAGAAGATCGAGGAGCAATTGGAGGGGGAACACGTGAGAGAGCTTGTCGCTTTTATCCGCTCGTCGGAGAGGGGCATATGCCGCTAAGGGTCTGCCTCGTCGGCGCAGGCCACATGGGAAGGATCCATGCGGAGAAGCTTGCCGCCATGAAGGACGTGACCCTAGCCTGCGTCGTGGACGCGGATCTCGGCCGTGCAACGGAGACGGCGCGGCGGCATGGGTGCGTCGAAGCCGACCACTACGGCCGGGCCCTCGAGGACGGCCTCGAGGCAGCCGTGATCGCGTCGCCGACGGAAACCCACTACGCCGTCGCCCGGTCTATGCTCGAAAACGGCGTCCACGTATTCATAGAAAAGCCCATTGCGACGGATGAGGCCGAAGCGCGGGAGCTTATCGCCCTCGCGAGAAGAAAGGGTCTTGTCTTGCAGGTAGGGCATCTCGAACGCTTCAGCCCGCCTTTTCGCAGGGCGCAAAGGGCCATTCGCGATCCGCTCCTCATAGAAGCGCGCCGGGTAAGCCCCTTTACCGGCAGGTCAACGGACATCGACGTGGTCCATGACCTGATGATCCACGATATCGACCTTGTCCTCTCCCTCGTCAAAAGGGACATCGTCCGCATAGACGCTCGCGGGGCGCCGGGCCTGACGCAAAGGACCGATGCGGCCCGCGCGCGTATCGATTTTGCGGGCGGCTGCATCGCAAGCCTTGTGGCGAGCAGGGTATCCCGGACGAGGGAGAGGATCTTCACGGTAGTCGAGGAGGATGGGTATCTTTACTGCGACCTCGCCGCAGGGAGCATGATCTCGGCCCGAAAAGACAAAAACGGCGCCGGGCGGCGCTCTACCTACAAGGCCGGCCGTCCGGACCCCGTGCGCGATGAGCTGAAGGCGTTCGTGAGGGCGGTAAGGCTCGGGACGGATGCCCCAGTGAGCGGCGAAGACGGGCTGGCCGCTCTCATCGTCGCAAACGCCATAGAAGAAAAGATCGAGCAGCATCTCACCCTGGGCGCGAGCGGAAGGCCTTGAGAAGGAGGGCGGTGATTGTCACGGGCGAGCTTTCGGGCGAGATGCACGCCGTCCATCTTGTCCGGGCCGTCGCGGAATCTCTCGACATCGAGTTCAGCGGCATGGGCAGCACAAGACTCGCCGATGCGGGCGTCGAGCTGGTTCACGATTACCGGGACATCTCTATCACCGGGTTTAGCGAGGTCTTCTTCAAGGCAAGCCATATATGGAAGGCATACCGCGGCCTCATGCGGCATCTCAAGGAGGCGAGACCCGATCTGCTGATCCTCGTCGATTTCCCGGGCTTCAACCTTAAGATTGCCAGGGCGGCAAAACGCCTCGCCATTCCCACGGTCTATTTCATTCCCCCCCAGATATGGGCGTGGAGGGAAGGCCGCATAAAGCAGATAAAGTCGCGCATCGACCTGGTCCTCTGCATCCTCCCCTTCGAGGAAGCTCTTTACCGGGAGCACGGCGTGCCGGTGAAATATATAGGCCACCCTTTTTTGAGCATTGTGAGACCTCGCTACACGAAAGAGGCATTCCTCTCCCTGTTCGCCATCAGGGCCGACGCGCCCCTCATCGCCATGATGCCGGGGAGCCGCCGGAATGAGGCAAGGAAGCACATGCCTGTCCTCATAGAGATAGTCCGGCGTTTGAAAGGGCGCATGCCAGGGCTGACTGTCCTTCTTCCGGTTGCCGACAGCATTGACGAGGCCTTCTTCGCCCCCTTCATCGGGGATTTGGATGGGGTGATTCCCATAAAGGGCATCCCGTACGATTGCCTGGCCCACTCCGACGCGGCCGTGATCGCCTCCGGCAGCGCGACCCTGGAAGCCGCCGTCCTCGGCGTCCCTTCGGTCGTCATCTACAAGATCTCCGCGCTTTCGTATCTGATCGCGCGGATGGCGGTCCGCGTGAGTCGCATAAGCCTGCCCAACATCATCGCAGGCCGCGAGATCTTCCCGGAGTTCATCCAGTCCCTCGACGTCGAGCGTATTGCCAACGCGGTGGTTTCTATGGTAAATAATGATAAGTCTGCAATTCAGAAAGAGATGGACGAGGTGCGAAATAGACTCGCCACGCCCGACCACGATCCGTACCGCGTCGCGCGCGCAGAAATTCTTCGATTTTTAGAGCAAAGATATGGCCCTCTACAAGAGACTGCTTAGATTTCTCCGGCCTTACTGGGTGAAGGTGGCCTTTGCCATGGCCTTCATGTCCCTTGTAGGCGGCACGGACGGTGTGACCGCCTATCTTGTCAAGCCCGTGATGGATAAGATCTTCTTCGAAAAGAACGGGACCCTCCTCATCCTCATCCCCTTCGGCGTAGTGATTCTCTACTTCTCGAAGGGCGTCTTCGACTACCTCCAGGCATACCTAATGGGCTTCGTGGGGCAAAAGATCATAACCGACATCAGGAACCTCCTGTTCAAACGCCTCCAGATGCAGCCGCTTGCCTTTTTCGACAAGACGCCCACGGGTCTCATTATCTCCCGGATCACGAACGACATCAGCCTGGTCCAGGGCGCCGTAGCCGACTCTTTCACCGCGATCCTGAAAGACGCCTTCACTATATGCACCCTTGCCTTCGTGATCTTCTACCGCGACTGGAAGCTCGCCATCATTGCCTTTATCGTCCTGCCTTTCGCCACGTACCCCATCGCAGCGTTCGGAAGAAGACTCAGGAAGATCAGCGTGCAGAACCAGAGGGCGATGGCGAGGCTGACCAGCTTTCTCCATGAGACGATAACAGGCCAGAGGATAGTGAAGGCTTTTACCATGGAAGCCTACGAGGACGGTAAGTTCAATGAAGAAAATGAGAGCCTTTTCCGCATCGTGGTGAAACGGTACAAGGTGAGGGCGCTTTCTTCGCCCGTAATGGAGGTCCTCGGCGGCATCGCGGTAGCCTTCATCATCTGGTACGGCGGGGCCGCCGTCATTTCCGGAAAATCGACGCCTGGCAATTTCTTCTCCTTTACCGCCGCCCTCCTCATGCTTTATGAGCCGATCAAGCGGCTCAACAAGGAAAATCACAATGTCCAGCAGGGGCTTGCGGCCGCGCAGAGGGTGTTCGAGATAATCGACCGCGTGCCGGAGGTGGGCGACAGACCCGGGGCAGTCGCGCTTGGCCGCGTCGAAGGGGTGATCGACTTCGTCGACGTGTCCTTCAAGTACGAAGATAAAATGGTCCTGAACCATATAAACCTCCGCATAGCCAGGAACGAGACCGTGGCGGTCGTGGGCGAGAGCGGGGTCGGGAAGACCACGCTGGTCAACCTGATCCTGCGGTTCTATGAAGCTACCGAGGGGTCCATCCGGCTCGACGGGATCGATGTAAGGGACGCGACCCTGCAGTCGCTCCGGGAAAACATCGCCCTCGTCACGCAGGATGTCATCCTTTTCAACGATACCATCCTCAACAATATCACGCACGGCAAGGAGCAGGACATGGAGCGAGTGGAGGCGGCCGCTCGTTCCGCCTATGCCCACGAGTTCATCGAGAAGCTCCCCAGGAAGCTCGATACGATCGCGGGCGAGAAAGGCCTCAGGCTGTCCGGCGGGCAGAAGCAGAGGATCGCCATAGCGCGGGCCCTCTACAAGAACGCGCCGATCCTCATTCTGGACGAAGCCACAAGCGCCCTCGACGCCGCCTCCGAGGTAGAGGTGCAGAAGGCCCTCGAAAACCTGATGAAAGGCAGGACCACTATCGTCATCGCCCACCGTCTTTCGACGATCATCAACGCCGACAGGATAGTAGTCCTCGACGCAGGCGGCGTTGTCCAGGAAGGGACTCACGATGAGCTTATAGCGGCGGAGGGCAGGTATAAGAGCCTCTACGAGCTGCAGTTCAGAGACGAGTCCAGGAAAAAGATCATACGGATCAACAAAAGACTGAAAAATGCGTAAGGACCTCAAGTATGCCCTGCTGCTCCACGTCCTGCCTCCGGTTGCTTACATATTCCTCGTCGTCCTGCGCGCCACGCTTAGGATAAGGCATACGAACAGGGGGCCCGTCGAACGATTGTGGAGGGAGGGAAACAACTTCATCGCCTGCTTCTGGCATGGCAGATTGCTCGCCATGCCTTTTGCTTATAAGGGGAAAGAGGCGAAGGTGCTCATCTCGCGCCACCGGGACGGCGAATTCATCGCCAGGATCATCAGATATTTCGGCCTCGGAACGGTGAGAGGCTCATACGGAAAGAGGTCGGTCTCCCAGGTAAGAGAAATGCTCGCGGAGCTGAAAAAAGGGACGGACATCGCGATCACGCCTGACGGCCCGAAAGGACCGGCTCATAGGATGAAGCAGGGGATAGTGGAGCTTGCAAGGCTCGCCCAGAAGCCCATCGTGCCGGTGACGTACAGCGCCAGCAGGAAGAAATTTTTTCGCTCTTGGGACCGCTTCCTTCTTCCTTATCCTTTCTCCAGGGTCTTTTTCCTGTGGGGCGACCCCGTCCACGTGCCCCCGGACCTGCCGGTCGACGCGCTGGAGCGCACGCGGCAGGAGATAGAGAAGACCCTCATAATGCTTACGGAAACCGCGGACCGGATGGCATGTGGCGACTGACCTACAACCTGCTCATCCACGCCTTTTTCCCTTTCTTCTTTCTCTTCTCCCTCACGCAAAAGAAGATCAGGAAGAATTTCCGCGAGCGCCTCATTCCGGCCCCAGCGGGGATGCGCCTCAAAGACGCCGTATGGGTCCATGCCGCTTCGGTGGGAGAAGCCGTCGTCGCGGAAACCTTCATCAACCATGCTCGGCAAAGGATGAAAAATGCGTTCGTCGTCACTACGAACACCTATTACACGAGGGACCTTCTGCGGAAGAAGTTCGCGGGGTCGGTAGACGTCTTCTCCCTTCCCTTCGACCTCCCTTACTCTCTCAGGCGCTTTATCGGCTCGTCTTCTTTCGCGGCCCTGCTTCTCGTAGAGACCGAGATCTGGCCGAACCTCATATGGACTGCGAGGCGCATGCACATACCGGTCCTCATCATCAACGGCCGCGTCTCCGACGTCTCCTTAATCCGCTACCGGCGCCTCTCTTTCTTCCTGCGCCGCCTCTTCTCCTCGGTAGACCTCGTACTTGCCCAGTCTGAAGACAACGCGCGAAGGTTCGTCTCCCTGGGCATGCCCTCCTCCAAGGTAGTAGTCACGGGAAATCTGAAGTACTGCCGCGAGGCAAAGGACCTCCCAGCGCCGCGCCCCAAAGAGGAGTTCGTCGTCTTCGGCAGCATACGGGAAAGAGAGCCTCCCCGTCCTCATCCGCGTAATGGAGGCGCTCAGAGACGAATTCCCCCGCCTGGGCATGTTCGTGGCCCCAAGGGAGCTGACCCTGATCGCCGCGATTGAAAGGGAGCTTCCGGACGCCTTCGCACCCGTCCGCTACTCGAGCCTCAAAGAGGCCGACGCCGATGTCGGGAGGGCGGTGGTCCTCGTCGACACAGTGGGAGACCTCGTCGCCCTTTACGCGAGGAGCCTCGTCGCCTTCGTCGGAGGAAGCCTGGCCCCCTACGGCGGGCAAAACCTCCTTGAGCCCCTCTTCGTCGGCGCCCCGGTGATTTTCGGCCCCCACGTGGAAAATTTCAGGGAGATCGCAGGCGAGGTCTTATCGGAGGGCGCGGGCTTCATGGTGCAAGACGGACCGGAGCTCCTCGAGAAGATCAGGCTTGTACTCACCGACGCTTCCTTGAGGGCCGCCCTCGTCGAGGCGGGCCGGCGCGTGCTGGACAGGCAAAGAAACGTCATGGAAAAGAGCGTCGGCCTTCTCCTGGAGGCAATAAGGAATAACAATCAAGGATAAGGATATGGAAGAATTCGCCAGACTAGTCGGCCTGATGGAAACCCTCCGGGGCGAGCACGGCTGCCCCTGGGACAAAAAACAGACCGAGCAGGCATTCAAGACGTTCCTCCTGGAAGAGGCGTACGAGCTGATCGAGGCGATCGAACGCCGGGATTTTGGCGCAATGAAGGAGGAACTGGGAGACCTCCTCTTCCATATCGTGTTTATATCCCAGATATGCAAGGAGAAGCAGCAGTTCGACATCAGGGACGTCGTGGGCGGAGCGTTCGAGAAGATGCATGGGAGACATCCCCACGTATTCTCGCCGGAGGCGGACGAAACGCCGGTGGAGAAGAGGTGGGAAGAAATAAAAAAGGCGGAGAAGACAAATTATTCCCCGGTCTCCAGCGTGCCGAAAACACTCCCCGCCCTGTTGCGCGCCTATGTGATTTCCCAGAGGGCGGCAAGAGTGGGATTCGACTGGGAGAAGCTCGAGGACATCCATGAAAAGGTTGCGGAAGAGATAGGGGAATTGAAAGCGGCAGAGGCTCGCGCAGTCCGTGAGGAGATCGAAGAAGAGATAGGCGACGTGCTCTTCACCGTCGTCAATATTTCTCGCAGGCACGCCGTCGACCCTGAGAACGCCCTGCGGCTGGCTATCGACAAGTTCCTCCGGAGGTTCGGCCGCATAGAGAAGAACCTTGATGAGGCAAAAGGCGATCCGAACGCTATGGACGCCCTTTGGAACGAGACAAAGGAAAAGGAGAAAAAGGGGGAATGATTCCCCTTTTATTCTACCTTCACGACATTTGAAGCCTGCGGGCCCTTTCGGCCCGCTTACTATTTCGAACTCCACGGCTTCTCCTGTCTTCAACGTTTTAAATCCGTTCTGCTTTATTGCAGAATAGTGCACGAATACGTCCCCCCCGTCTTCCTGCTCGATGAACCCATACCCCTTTGAATCGTTGAACCACTTCACCTTACCTACTGGCATGCTGCTGAACTCCTTTCTAAAAATAAACTAATACTGCTGCTGGTATGATAAGTAATTCTCGGACTCTATGTCAAGAAAAATGTTAAAGACCTTTAATAATTCTTTTTCCCCTGCGGGATCAGGCGCCTAAAGTTATCCATACCCCAGCTCGGCCAGCCTCTTTTCGTCCATCCCGATGTAGTGCGCGACCTCGTGGACGACCGTGATCTCGATCTGCCGCTCCAGCTCTTCTATGGCGCCGGCCGTCTCTTCCAAGGGTCTCTGGAACAGGAATATGGCGTCCGGGTAGAGCGGCGGGGAAGCAACGGAGCGCTCGATCAATGAGACGCCCCGAAAAAGACCGAGCAGCTTGTCTCCCGGCGCCAACCCTGCCTCCTTTCGCATTGCCCGGGAGGGCCTCATCAGCACCGAAACGACGATGTTGTTTAAATGACTGCGGATCTCCTCAGGGAGGCGGGCAAGGGCCCGCCTCACGATTTTGTCGAAGGTTTTTGCGGTTACTCTCATTTGGCTGCCCTAAAAGGCGTAAGCCACACCGAAAGTAGACATTAAACAGAGGAAAAAGGCAAGAAAAGGCGACACCGGTCGGCTGCCCTCCTTTTGGCCCCTTGACACCACAGCAGTCGGAAAGGTAACATATTAGGCCGCCCTGAAACGGTATGCGATCTTCGGCCTAAGCCGCGCATTCAAACGGAAATGAGAGGAGAAAGCATGTACGACGGGCTCAACCCGGAGCAGCAGGACATAAAGCGGGCGGCCAGGGAGTTTGCCGAGAAGGAGTTCCAGGATATCGCAAGGGACTTAGACGAGCGCGAGGAGTTTGACGACCGGATTTGGAAGAAGGCGGGAGAGCTCGGGTTCCTGGGCGTTTTTATAGAAGAGAAATACGGAGGAGCAGGGCTCGGCCATTTAGAGCAGTGCCTGATTATAGAGGAGTTCGCCCGCGTCGATACGGGCGTTGCCCAGTGTTTGGTGGCGAGCTATTTCGGCACGCAGTTGATTAAGATGTTCGGCACGGAGGAGCAGAAGCAAAAATATCTTCCCCCCGTCTGCGCCGGCGTTTGGAGAGCGGGCATGGCGTCCACGGAGCCCGACGCGGGCAGCGACGTGGCTTCCATTGCCACGACAGCCGTGGCCGATGGGGACGAATACGTCATCTCCGGGAACAAGATGTTCATCAGCAACGCAAACATAGGCGACTTTCTCGTGGTGCTCTGCGTGACGGACCCGAAAAACCCGAAGCGCCACGAGAGGTTGAGCACGATCATCGTCGAAACGGACAGGCCCGGGTATGAGGCAAGCAGGCTCCATGGAAAACTGTCGATCAGGTGCTCCGATACGGGAGAGATTGCGTTCAAGGACGTGCGGGCGCCGAAGAAAAATCTCGTGGGGGTGGAAGGAAAAGGCTTTTACCAGCTCATGCAGTTCTTCAACCGGGCCCGCCTCGACGGCGGAGGCGCCCTTGCCGTCGGCACGGCCCAAGGCGCCCTGGAAAAGGCGATAAGCCACGTGAAACAGAGGAAGGCCTTCGGCGGGCCCCTTGCCGGGCTCCAGATCGTCCAGGCAAAGATCGCGGAAATGGCGACGATGCTCGAAGCGGGCAGGAGCCTGCTGTATAGGGCCGCGATCGGCGTCGATAAAGGCGAGATCGATCCGGCCCTGATCGCGATGGCGAAGTGGTACACGTGCGAAGTGGCGGTGAAGGTGGCCGATGAGGCGATCCAGTTGCACGGGGGGTACGGCATCCTGAAGGAGTACGGTGTAGAGCACTACTGGAGGGATGCGAAGGTGCTGGAGATCTTCGAGGGCACGAAGGAAGTCGAGAAGGTGCTCATCGGCAGGGAGCTTCTCGGGAGGTTCAGATAAACATATGACGAGCTTGAGCCCGAGCAGGGTTTTGACCTGCATTCAATGCGGCAAGTGCACCGGAGGCTGCCCGGAGGCGGGCCGGACGGACTTCAATGTCCGCATGGTAATGAGAAAGAGGCAATTCCAGCGTAAAATCGAGGAATCGATCCCCTGGCACTGCACCTCGTGCGGGGCCTGTACGCTTCGCTGCCCCAGGGACGTAAAGCCGTCGGAAGTCATCATCGACATCCGGTCCGCCTTTGTCGAGGAGGGGCAGATCCCCGTGTCGCTCCAGAAGGCCCTGGAAAACACGTTTGTCCACAAGAACCCGTGGGGCCGCTCGCGGGCGAAGAGGGGATCGTGGGTCGAGAAGCTCACAAGCCCGCCGCCCCATGTCAGTGAAACGAAGTCGAAAAAACTGCTCTTTGCGTGCTGCATTCAGGCATACGACCCCCGCTGCATGACGATCCCCGTGAACGTGGCGGCCCTGCTCGAAAGGGGGGGCGTCGAGTTCGGCGTGCTCGGCAGCGATGAGGCGTGCTGCGGCAACGAGATCAGGAGGATAGGCGAAGCCGGTCTCTTCGAAGAGCTGCGGGAAGAGAACAGGGCGAACTTCAAGGAATACGGTGTGCGGGAGATCATCGCCCTTTCGCCCCACTGCATGAACGCCCTGAAGAAGGAGTACGGAGACCTCGGGGTCAGGGTGTCCCACTACACGGAGGTCCTTGCGGACCTGATCGAAGCAGGGACGCTGAAGATCGAGGGGAAGTACGAAAAGAAGGTGATCTACCACGATCCGTGTTTCTTGGGCAAGCAAAACGGGGTTTTCGATCAGCCCCGGAGCCTGCTCCGCTCCCTTGAGGGTCTTCAGCTCCTCGAATTTGGCAGATCGAGAGAAACCTCCCTTTGCTGCGAGGGCGGAGGGGGCAGGATGTTCTTCGAGGCGGAGGGGCAGACAGGCGTGAGGAACGCGGAAGTCCGGGTGCTCGAAGCAATCGAAAAAGGCGCCGACATAATCGCGACAAGCTGTCCTTTCTGCGTCATGACCCTGGAAGACCCGGCGAAAGAGAAGGGACAAACCGTGAAAGAGGTGTCGGAAATACTCATGGAGGCCATAGGATGAATCTCTTGGTATTCGCAAAAAGGGTTCCGGCGACTCAGGAGGAAGAGCTCCGCATACTCGGCGACGGCGCGGCGGTCGACCTTTCGAGGGTCCCCTTCAAGGTGAACGATTGGGACGCATACGCGATCGAAGAGGCTGTGAGGACGGTTGAGAAAACGGGCGGCGCGGTCACGGCCGTCTCCATGGGCGACGCCGAATCGGACGAGGTGCTGAGACGCGCCATCGCCATGGGCGCGAAGGACGGCTCTCTCATCGAGACCGAACAGGTCGTCCATGACCCTCACTTTCGGGCCGGCCTCATCTGCAATTTTCTCAAGAAGGAAGCGCTGCCCTACGACGCCATCTTCACGGGCGTCCAATCGGAGGACGACCAGTTCGCGGCCGTGGGCGGCATCCTGGCCGCCAAGCTGGGCCTCCCCTATGCGTCGATGGTGATAGGGATAGACGCCGTTGCAGGCCGGCCGCGCGGTCGTGCGGCGGGAGCTCGAGGGGGGCCTGCAGGAGCGCATCAAGGTCGCCCTGCCTGCTGTCCTCTCGATTCAGAGCGGCATCAACGAGCCGCGCTACGTCTCCATCATGGGGGTGAGGAAGGCGTCCAAGGTGGAGCGGAAGGTATTCAAGGCGGCAGCATACCAGGACGGCGTGAAAGGCATGATCGATGTCGTGAAATGGGTCTATCCCCCGAAAAAGGGCGGGGCGGCGATGCTTCAGGGGGATCTCGACGACAGTCTGCAAAGACCTGCTCGGCATCCTGAAGGAGAAGGGGGTGTATCAATGAGCTACGCACTCGTTGTCGCGGAAGTGAGGCGGGGCCTCTTCGAGGAGAGGAACCTCGATGCCCTGGGTCTGGCGCGCCTGCTCGGGAAGGAGACCCTCCTGCTCATGCCGGAAGGGCCCTACGGGTCTAGCGGAAACTGGCCGATACGATCATCAGGGCGAAGGTGGAGGAGACGGACTTCCTTAACCCGCTCGTCATGGCGCAGATCGTGCGGAAGGTCATCGAGGCGAAAGGAAAACCGGATGTCGTGCTGTTCACCGGCTCGTCATCCGGGTGGAGCTCGTCCTCGTACCTCGCGGGCTCCCTCGACCTTCCCCTCATCACCGACGTGAGCGGCTTCGACGCAGAAAAGGGCGTCTTTCTGAAAAGCTACTATGCCGACAAGATCTTCGGGGAGTTCAAGCCGAAGGAAGGGACGTTCGTCCTTACCGTAAGGAGCGGGAGCTTCAAGGAGCACGCGCGGACGGCGGCATCGGCCGGGGTTGTCGAGGTCCTCGAAGGCATCGCCCCTGCGCCCGGCCGGAGCTTCATCGAATATGTGGAGGAGGAGAAAAGCGAGATCGATATCAGCCAAGGCCGACTTTCTCCTCTCGGTGGGAAGAGGGATCGGCAGCAAGGACGAGATACCGGCCTACCAGGAGCTGGCCGACGCGTTGCGGGCGGTGCTCTCCGGCTCGAGGCCGGTTATCGACAAGATGTGGCTTCCCAAGCCCCGGCAGGTCGGGACCTCCGGCAAGACCGTCAAGCCCAAGGTCTATTTTGCCATGGCCATAAGCGGCGCGTTCCAGCACATCGCGGGGATGAAGGACTCGGACTGCATCATCGCCGTGAACAAGGACCCGGAAGCGCCGATTTTCCAGTATGCTCATTTCGGCGTCGTCTGCGACGCGAACAAGCTGCGGGACAAGATGAAAGATATTGCAAAGAAGGGATGAAAGGAGAAGAGAGACACGTCCTGGTCGTGGGCGGCGGCATAGCCGGCATCACCGCCGCCCTGGAGCTCGCCTCCTGCGGCGTCAAGACGACCATGCTCGAAGAGGGGCCCTCCATAGGCGGAAGGATGATCCAGCTCGACAAGACCTTCCCCACCCTCGATTGTTCCACCTGCACCCTGTCCCCCAAGATGGTGGAAACGGCGCTCCAGCGGAACATAGAGCCTCCTCTCCTGGGCCCGGCCCCTCACGGTGCGAAAGGAGGGCAGGAAGTTTGCGGTCACGGTCCTGAAGAAAGCGCGCTTCGTCGATATAAAGAAGTGTACGGCGTGCGGGACCTGCTTTGCCGGATGCCCCGTGGTCATGAAGAGCGAATTCGACATGGGGACCGGCCCGAGGAAGGCCGTCTATATCCCTTTTCCGCAAGCCATACCCAATAAGGCGAGCATCGATAAGCGCGCATCGAGGCCGTGCAGGGCGGCTTGCATGGACGCGTGCCCCGTCCACGCCAACGTGCCAGGCTACCTGAAGCACTTGAGCGAGGGCAGGTTCGACGAGGCCTACCTGCTCATCAGGGAGACGAACCCTTTCCCTTCCGTGTGCGGACGCGTCTGTTACGCGCCGTGTGAAGAGGCGTGCAACAGAAGGCAGCTCGACGGCGCGATCGCGATCCGCGAGTGTAAGCGTTTTGCCGCGGACCGCTTCGACCTCGCAGCCATGGCGCCGCCCCAGGTCCAGAAGACGGAGAAAAAGGCGGCGGTCATAGGGGCGGGCCCCGCGGGGCTCGCTTGCGCCCACGACCTGGCCCTCGCCGGGCACGACGTGACCGTTTACGAGGCGAGCCCCGAGCCGGGCGGGATGCTGCGCTGGGCCATACCGGAATACCGGCTGCCGAAGCGAGAGGTGGAGAAGGAGATCGACTACATCCGCTCTTGCGGAGTAGACATACGGTGCAACGTGGAGATCGGCAGGGATGCGACCTTCGATGCGCTTAAACGCGACTACGACGCGGTCTTTATCGCCACGGGCGCCCGGCCGGCATGCCCCTGTCCATTCCGGGTGAAGACCTGCCGGGCGTGACGGACGGCATACGGTTCCTCCGGGCTGCGGCAACGGGTGCGCCCATCGCCTTAGGGCCGGCCGTCGCCGTGGTGGGCGGAGGGAACACGGCCGTAGACTGCGCGAGGACCGCCCGCAGGCTCGGGGCCGCGTCCGTGACGCTCGTCTATCGCCGCAGCCGCGACGAGATGCCCGCGGCCCGTGAAGAAGTGGAGGCGCTCTTGCAGGAGGGCGTAGAAATAGAATTCCTGGCGGCGCCCGTGCGGTTTTGCGAAGAAGACGGGAGGCTCTCCGGGATGGAGTGCATCCGCATGGAGTTCGGCGAGCCTGACGGATCGGGCCGCAGGCGGCCGGCGCCGGTCGGCGGTTCCGAATTTCGCGTGCCCGCCTCTACGGTGATCGCGGCCCTCGGCCAGGCGGCCGAACCCTCTTTTGTTCAGGGGCTTGGCGTGGCAACCGGCAAAAAAGGCGCGATTTCGGTAGACCCCTCGACTCAAGCGACGAGCATCGAGGGCGTATTCGCCGGCGGCGACGCTGTCACCGGGCCGGCTTACGTGATCGACGCTATAGCGGCCGGAAAGAAAGCCGCCCAAGCAATACATC
>CAVTDX010000121.1:0-5097 GCA_963733345.1 uncultured delta proteobacterium | reverse complement strand
ACCGTCCGGAAATCCTCAACGGGCAGGGTGGGAGGCAGGACCCAGGAGATCCAGCGGCTCATAGGCAGGGCGCTCAGGGCCGTGGTAAACCTCGACGTCATCGGCGAGCGGACGATCTGGGTCGACTGCGACGTCATCCAGGCAGACGGCGGCACGAGGACCGCAAGCATCACCGGCGGTTTTGTGGCCCTCGTCGAGGCGCTGTGGAATTTGAAAAAAAGGGGCGTCATCCAAAAGTTCCCCTTGCGCGATTCCGTTGCCGCCGTGAGCTGCGGGATCGTGAACGGGCGTGCCCTCCTCGACCTTGTCTATCAGAGGACTCAATTGCCGAGGTGGACATGAATTTTGTAATGACGGGCAAAGGCTTGCTCATCGAGGTGCAGGGCGCCGCCGAAAAGTCGCCTTTTTCGAAAGAGCTCTTTGACATGATGTACGAATGCTCCGCAAAGGGCATCGCAGAGATCACCCGGGCCCAGAAAGCGGCCCTAGGCCCCCTTTTCCCTCTTTTTTAGGGAAGATGACCGGCACAGCGCGCCTGGAAGCGATTCTCGCGGCAACCGCCAACAAGGGCAAGTTCGAGGAAATCAGACGGTGCGTCGGGGACGCGTTCGCCGCGTGTCTCTCCCTTGCCGATTTTGATGAAAAGGTGGAAGTGGTCGAAGACAGGCCGACCTATTACGAGAATGCCTGGAAAAAGGCAAGGAAGGTGGGCGACCGGTTCGGCATCCCCACCCTTGCCGATGATTCGGGCCTGGAGGTGGAAGCGCTCCATGGCTCTCCCGGCATCTACTCCGCGCGATATGGAGCGAACGATCAGGAGAGGGTGGACAGGCTTCTGGGGGAGCTTTCCGGCGTGCCCGCAGATAAGCGCGCAGCCCGCTTCAGGGCGTACCTTGTCTATTACCTCCCTCGCATGGGGCAGACCTTTATGTTTTACGGCGCCCTCAAAGGATACATCGGCTTTGAAAAACGCGGCGGGAACGGGTTCGGCTATGATCCCGTCTTTGTGCTGCCGGAATCGGGCAGGGCCCTCTCCGAGCTGAGTTTGGAGGAGAAGAACGGAGTGAGCCATAGAGGCCAGGCCCTGGCGCGCTTCAGAAAGTTCCTTGGCGCGTGACGCCCTTTCCTCTCTTGTTCAGGCTGCGGCCTCACTTTCAGTTGAAAAGATCAGGGGCGCCCTTTTTAGCGCCCCTGACTCCTACCATTCGTCTTTTGTCTATCCCGACAGGCCGGCTTTCAGGTCCGCAAGCCTTTTCTTCAGGGCCTGAGGCAGTCTGTCGCCGAATTGCGCGTAAAACGCCTCGATCTCTGCTGCTTCTTTCAGCCAGTCGGCCTTGTTGACCTCGAAGAGGGTCTCCATCGTACCCGGAGGCAGGGACAGGCCCGTCATGTCGAGGTCTTCGAGGCGCGGCATGAGGCCCACAGGGGTCTGCCTCGCCGGGACTTTGCCTTTTATCCTGTCGACCATCCATTTGATGACCCGGGAATTGTCCCTGAAGCCGGGCCACATGAACTTGCCCTGGCTGTCCTTCCTGAACCAGTTGACGAAAAACATCTTCGGCGGCTGAGGAAGAGATGCGCCGACCCTGAGATAATGGGCAAAATAGTCCCCCATGTTGTAGCCGCAGAACGGGAGCATCGCCATGGGGTCCCTCCTCACGACCCCGGCCTGGCCGGATGCTGCCGCGGTGGTCTCCGACCCGTTCGCGGAGGCCTTGAAGACGCCGTGCTCCCAATCGAAGGATTCGACAACCAGGGGTATCGTTGCAGACCTTCTGCCTCCGTAGAGTATTCCCGATATAGGCACGCCTTTGGGATTATCGACCTCGGGGGAAAGGGTCGGACAGTTATAAAGGGCGACTGTGAAGCGGGAATTTGGATGGGCCGCGTTGCCGCCGCTCTTTTTGTCGTACGGTCTTCCCTGCCAGTCGAGCATATTTTCCGGAATCGCGTCGGTCAGACCTTCCCACCAGGGCGAATTGGCGCTCGTATCGAGGCCCGTGTTGGTGAAAAGGGTGGGGTAGAACTTGTCGCCCCTCAAGGTCTTCATCATGTTCGGGTTCGTTTTATCGGAGGTGCCCGGCGCCACGCCGAAGAAACCCAGCTTCAGGATTTATGGCGTACAGCCTGCCGTCGGGTCCTTTGTTGATCCATGCGATGTCGTCGCCCAACGTGAAGACCTTGTACCCCTCCATGACCGGGTCGAGCATGGCCAGGTTCGTCTTGCCGCACGCCGAAGGGAAGGAGCCGAGGATATACGTGACGTCGCCGTCCGGGTCCTGAACGCCCATGATGATCATATGCTCCGCGAGCCAGCCCTGCTGATAGCCGAGGTAGGAGGCGATCCTTAGGGAAATGCATTTCTTTCCCAAAAGAGCGTTCCCCCCGTAGCCGGAGCCTATGCTCATGACAAGATCGTCCTGGGGAAAATGCATGATAAACCGCCTTTGCGGATCGAGGTCCCCGAGCGAGTGGAAACCCTTCACAAAACGGCCTGTTGAATTGATAATATCGAGCACCCTGGTCCCGACCCTCGTCATGATATACATGCTGACCGCCACATAAATAGAATCGGTGATCTGGATGCAGGCCCTCGCATAGGGGGAATCGGGGTGACCCATCATATAGGGTATGACATAGAGGGTCCTGCCGCGCATGCACCCGTCGTAAAGGGGGCGAAGCATTTTCAGGGCCTCCGAGGGCTCCATCCAATTGTTGTTCGGTCCCGCCTCCTCCTTTTTCGGGAGGCATACGTAGGTCAGGTGCTCCGTTCTTGCCACATCTGTGGGGTGGCTCCGATGGAGGTATGAATTGGGGAAGACGCTCGCGTTGAGAGCCTGAAAGGTGGGACGACCTGCGGTCTTTTCCTCCTTTATGCCGATCTCCACCAGTTTCCTCATCTCCTCTTCCGTACCCTGTATCCAGTGCACTTTGTCAGGCTTCGCGAGCCTCGCCTGCTCCTCTACCCATTCTTCAACGATGGCGCCCAAGGCTGCCTCCTTTTATTTTGATTGCCATGCCTGGCATCTGCTCTTTATATCCTCGGTTCCTGGCCTTGCCTTATCTTCCTCTTGATAAGATTTTTCCCTCTGGTCGTATGTCTTCTCACGAGCTTTTCAACCTGCCTCGCGTTTTTCGCCCTTATGGACGAAACCATCTCCTTGTGGTCCTGAACGGCGAGGGCCGCCTTTCTCCCGTACCGCACGAGTATCACCCTGTACCGATACATGTAGTCGCGCAGGTCGTTGAGCAAATCGTAAAGACGATTATTCTTGGCGGCCTTGTACAGGCTGTCGTGAAATTCGGTGTCCAGCTTGATGAATTCTTCCACGTCCATGGTTTCGAGGGCCGCCTCTTCCACGTTGATAATCGCTTCGAGGGCATTCAGCTCCTCCTCCTTTATCCTCGCCGTCGCAAGGTAGGCTGCATATCCTTCAAGGACGGCCCTCAGGTCGAACACCTCTTCCACTTCTTCTTCGCTGACCCCCTTGACCGCAAACCCGCCCCTCGGAAGCCTCTGTATAAGGCCCTCTTTTTCAAGCTTCTGTATCGCCTCCCGGACCGGGGTGCGGCTCGTTTTCATGTCCTCGGCAAGCCTTTCCTCTATGAGCCTTTTTCCCGGCTCAAATTCCCCGCCGATAATGGCGTTCTTTATGCCGGCATAAACCTGCTCTCTCAAGAGCATTTTCTTCTTTCTTTTTCGATCCTCGCTCTTTCCCTTGGCTTTCATTAATCTCCTCCTTGGCTATTACTGGGGCTCACCGTCGCCCCCTCCAGCGGCAAAGCCACGACCCGCTTCGCTTCGCCGTTCCCTTCCGCAATAACGATATATTGTAGCACAAAAAGATACGCACCTGTATACAACTTTCGACCAAATAACCGACATTTGTGTGGAGGGATGCGCCGAATTCCAGCGGCGCGTAGGTCTTTCGCGCTTTTTTGCTCAAACCGTCGTCCGCCCTTGAAGCAGCGCGAAACGGCGCATTTTAGTATTGATTTTCAAAGCGGGCCGGTGTATTTTTATCAAGTTTTTCCGGGAGGTTTCATGAAAAGAGTTTTCAGCGGCATCCAGCCCACGGGGGATATTCATATCGGCAATTACGTGGGGGCGATCAGACAGTGGGTCTCTCTCCTGGAAGAGTACGAGTGCATCTACGGCGTTGTCGATTATCACGCCATCACGGTCAAACACAGCGTCGATGCTTTAAGTCAAAGGACTCTCGACACGGCCGTCATACTCGTTGCCTGCGGCCTGGACCCGGCGAAGTGCCGTCTGATGGTCCAGTCCCATGTCCCCGAGCATACGGAACTCGGGTGGGTATTCAACTGCGTCACGCCCATCGGAGAACTGGAAAGGATGACGCAATTCAAGGACAAATCCCGGCAGCACAAAGAGAACGTCAATATGGGCCTCATGGATTACCCCGTGCTGCAGGCCGCCGACATCCTTATTTACAAAGCCGGCTTCGTGCCCGTAGGCGAAGATCAAGTGCAGCACGTCGAGCTGTCCCGGGAGATCGCCCGGAAATTCAACGCGAGGTTCGGAGAGGTATTTCCCGAGCCCCAGGCGGTCTTGTCTCGTGCGCCGAGAATCTTGGGCACGGAAGGGAAAAACAAGATGTCGAAGACGCTCGGCAATTACATCGGCATCCTGGAAGATGAAAGCAGCGTGTGGGAAAAGCTGAGAACAGCCGTGACCGATGTGGCCAGGGTGAGACGGACCGACCCCGGCAACCCCGAAGTATGCAACGTTTTCACGATGCACCGGGCCTTCTCCCCCGAAAACGACGTCAGGGAGGTGGACAGCGGCTGCAGAAGCGCCGCGATAGGCTGCATAGACTGCAAGCGCGTCCTCTTCAGGAACATGATGGCCGAGCTTACCCCCATCAGAGAAAAGGCCCTCTCCTTGAAGAAGGACCCCGGCTTCGTGCTCGATGCGCTCCGCGAGGGCGCCGCCGCATGCAGGCTGCTCGCCGTGAAGACTATGGGGGAGGTGAGAGACGTCCTGGGCCTCCTGAAATTGTAGGGCCGCCGCGCGCTTTTTGCGTCTAACTTTGTCGCCGGGGCGTGTCCGGGTCCTCACATACACACAAAGTA
>CAVTDX010000120.1:0-54775 GCA_963733345.1 uncultured delta proteobacterium | reverse complement strand
AGCCTCAAAGTGCGGACCTCGCGGTCGTATTCTTCGAGAGCTTCTCCAAAGACTACCCGGGCGAGTTTCCCTGCCCTGTGACGAGCAAGGGCCCCGACGGCAAGGACGTCACGACAATCGAGCCGGCCAAGGAGGGTGCAGATATTCAGTCGACCTTCTTCGACATGTGGCGTCAGGAGCATCCTCAAGCCGATCTCCGGGACGTCCCCGGCGACCTGGTCGCCACCTCCGCCTCGGGTCTCGACCCCCACATCACCCTCCGGAACGCAGAGTTTCAGCTTGACAGGGTTGCCTCCAAGTGGGCCTCCGACCTTAAGCGCGATCCCGCTCAGGTTAAAAAAGAGATCTCCCTGATGCTGGAGACGGCTGCGGAGGCGCCCTGGTACGGCCTTGCAGGCGAGAAGTTCGTCAACGTGCTGGAGGTGAACCTGGAGCTTCGAAAGAAGTACGGGGCGCCGCTGTGAGCCGTTAGCGTCGCCGCTGGACCGGCGCGAGTGCGAGATCGGCCGGCTCAGAACCGCTGTTCCTCCCATGGCCTTCCGCGGCCTTCCCCCTGAATGATAGGCCGCTCCTCCCTCCCCGGGGCCGGGCGTCGCCGCCCGGCCCCCTTACGCTTTAAGCCCGAACCGCCGCGTGAAGCGACGCTTTCTTGCACAAAACAAACAAAAGCAGGCTCCGTCTCTGTTTTTTTTGTTGCACGCTTCTGTTCTAACGTGGTATTAGTGGATAAGATGCGGACCGGGGGCTTGTTCGCGCCCGGGTGGAAAGGAAAGGGCGCAAAGCGATGAGTTGGGCGGCAAAAGTCGTGAAGACTCTCACATAAACAGGGGGGGTAATTATGTGCGCTGACAAGACCACGAAGCTTACCAGAGACACAAAGTTGGCAATGATCTCCCAGTTTCTCGGCTTCATGCTCGATGCTTACGACATGGCTCTCGTCCTAGTTATGGCGCCCATACTGATAAAGGTCTTCGCCTCGCCGAAGGGCAGCGAGGCCTGGCAGTACATAACCGTAGTCTTCACTTATTCGATCACCATGGCCGCGAGGCCCGTCGGGTCTGCGATCTTCGGCCACTACGCGGACAAGATAGGACGGCGCAACCTGCTCGTGATGACCATCGCGGGGGTAGGCGTCATGTCCGGCGTCGCCGGCTTTCTCCCCTCGTACGCTGCAGTGGGCGTCTGGTCGTACGTCATTTTCTGCGTGCTCAGGTTCTTCATGGGCTGCTTCTTCGGGGGTGAATACGCGGTGGGCCATGCCTTCGCCATCGAGCACGCGCCTGCGCCGAGGAGGGGGGCGATAGGCGGCTTCGTGCAATCCGGATTTCCCCTGGGCTACGTGTTCGCGTCTCTCATGTTCGCCCTCATTTCGTTTTTCGCGGGAAAGGACGCCATGGCCGCCTACGGCTGGCGCATCGCCTTCATGACAGGCATCGTGCCCGTGGTCCTCGCCCTCTACGTGAGGCGGATGCTGCCGGAATCGCCCGAGTTCGAAAAGGCCAGGAAGAGGGGCGAAGTGGAGAAGGCGCCATTTTTCAGCCTCTTCAGGCCCCCGGCGCTCTGGACCTTCCTGCAGGTCTTCGTCTTCATGACGGGTCTTTTCCTCACGGACTACGCGGTCTACGGATTCCTGCCGAACATACTCACCCTCGGCGGCCGGGGCTTCGGTCCGACCACTTACAGCCTCATTTACGGGTTCGCCCTCTTCATGGCCTTTCTGGGCTACAATTTCTACGGCTGGCTCTCCGACAAGACGGGGAGGAAGCCGCTTACCATGTGGTACTGCGCATTCCTGGTAGTCTTCGGCATTCCCGTCTACTACGTGCTCTACCATGCCGCCGTCGCTCGCAACATCGTCCTCGCCATAGTGGGGACCGTCATGGCCGCCATGCTCAAGCTCGCCTGGGGCGTAGTGCCCGCCTACCTCTGCGAGCGGTTTCCCACGAGGAGGCGCGCCGTTGGCGTCGGCTTCGGCTACTCCGCCGGGGCGCTGATAGGGGCCGGATTCAGCCTCTATGTCTGGTGGGCGCACAACATCGGCTTTATAAGATCGATAGAGGGGCAGGACATGTGGCTCTCCCCGGCAGTCATACTGACGGTCGGCGCCGTCATTACCTTTGTCAGTCTCCTCTACAGCCCGGAGACGAAGGGCATCGAACTCGCCGATGTCGCCCCTTCCTCCGGCAAGGTCAGGCCCGCATCGGCATCCGCAAAGGGAGAGCCTGCCATATAAAGCGATTAGCAGATTCGCCGGCCGGATGGGCCCGGCCGCGCCCTTTTCGGCCTTCCGGCCGGCCGGGTCTTGTCCCGTCGCGGCGGATCCTCTCGGTCTCGGCGGCAGATGAAATGACGGCGATGGGGAGCGGATCCGCCGGCGACAAGGGCCGGCGATAAGGGGCGGGGAGTTTTTTAGCGGTCGGATTGGGTCGGTCGAAAACGTGTTGACTTTATCAAGATCAAATGATATGTAAGGGAGTCATGTTTATCTGGCTTTTCCACAGGACGAGCGGTCTTCTGCTGATAGTCCTCTTATCGATGAAAATCTTCTCCGCCTACTTCCTCTATACGAAGGACAAGAAGCCGGACTGGGCCCTCGGCATCCACCGGAACCCGGTCCTCGATATCCTCATCCTGGTGCTCTTCACCTTCCATAGCCTTTACGGGTTGAGGACGATTGCGGCCGACCTCGGCTACAGGAAGGAGAAGCAGCTCTTCTGGCTGTCTAACATGCTTGGCTGCATCATATCCGCAGCGCTCGTCTTCATCTATGCCAAAGTCGCATAGCATGGCCGGCTGCGACGTACTCATCGTGGGAGGAGGCTTGGCCGGGTTGCGGGCCGCCGTCGGCCTTTCCGACGAGTACGACGTCGCATGCGTTTCCAAGGTGCATCCCATAAGGTCTCACTCCGTCGCCGCTCAGGGAGGGATCAACGCGGCCCTTGGGAACAACCCCGACGGCAGGGACGACGCCTGGGAAAAACATATGTTCGACACGGTCAAGGGGAGCGATTACCTCGCCGACCAGGACGCAGTGGAGATCATGTGCAGGGAGGCGATCAACGTCGTCTATGAGATGGAGCACTGGGGCTGCCCCTTCAGCCGGTTCCCGGACGGGACGATAGCCCAGCGTCCCTTCGGCGGAGCGGGCTTCCCGAGGACCTGCTATTCGGCGGACCTGACAGGCCACGTGCTCCTCAACACGCTCTACGAGAGGGCTGTTGCCAAGGGCGTAAAGGTCTTCTATGAATACGTGGCGATCGCTCTCGCCGTCGAGGGAGGGTTTGCCACGGCGTGGTCGTGATCGACCAGGTCAAAGGAACGATCATCCCTATCCCCGCACGGACGACCCTTTTTGCAACCGGCGGCTACGGCCGCATCTATCTCCACTCCACGAACGCCCTCATCAATAACGGGAGCGGCATCGGCATGGCCTATGCGGCCGGGGCGCCGATGAAGGACATGGAGTTCGTCCAGTTCCATCCCACCACGCTCCTCGGCACGAACATCCTCATGACCGAAGCCTGCCGCGGGGAAGGGGGCTACCTCATCAACAACAAAGGCGAGCGTTTCATGGAGCGGTACGTGCCGAAGGCCATGGAGCTTGCCCCCCGCGACATCGTCTCGAGGAGCATCCAGACGGAGATAGAAATCGGCAACGGCTTCGAAAACGAGCTTGGCAAATACATCCATCTTGATCTGAGGCATCTCGGGGCGCAGAAGATCCTTGAGCGCCTGCCGGGGATAAGGAGGATATCGATAGATTTCGCCGGCATCGACCCCATCGTCGAGCCGATCCCCATCATGCCGTGCCAGCACTACTCGATGGGCGGCATAGACACGAACGAGAGGGGCGAGACGGCAATCAGGGGCTTCTATGCCGCCGGCGAGTGCGCCTGCGTCAGCGTTCACGGCGGGAACAGGCTTGGGGGCAATTCTCTCCTCGACACCATAGTCTTCGGAAAGATCTGCGCGGCGAGCATCGATGAATACCTTCAGGGACATTCGGCCGCTCCTTCGGAGGGCGTCGTTGCCCGAAAGAAAGAAGAGATGGAGAAGAAGGTCGGCAAGCTGTCCGGCGGAGGCGGCGAGAGGCCCTTCAGGGTCCTCGAGGACCTGAGGAAGGCGATGGACGAGCACGTCGGGATCTTCAGGACCAGGCAAGAGCTGGAAGCGGGTCTCGAGAAGGTCCTCGCGATCAGGGAGAGGTATAGGCGCGTGAGCCTGTCGTCATGCGCCCTTCACATGAACTATGAGCTTATCGGCGCCCTGGAGCTGGAATCGATGATCGACGTGGCCCATGCGACGACCCTGGGCGCCCTCCTTCGAGAGGAGAGCAGGGGCGCCCATTTCAGGCGCGATTTCACGAAGCGGGACGACCTGGATTGGCTCAAGCACACCCTCGTCGCCAGGGACTCGGGCGGCGAGCCTTCCGTCTCGTACAGACCGCCCGTGATTACCAGGCACCAGCCCATGGAGAGGACATATTGACGGACGATATCTACACCATCAAGGTGCTCCGGTATGACGCGAAGGCGCCGGAGAAAAAGGCCTGCTTCTTTTCCTGGCGCGTGCGCGCGATCCCCGGCCTTACCGTTCTCACCATCCTCAACCGCATCAGGGACGAGCTGGACGGGACCCTGGCCTTCAGGGCCTCGTGCAGGGCGGCCACGTGCGGCTCCTGCGCAATGGTCATAAACGGCAGGCCCGACCTCGCCTGCCGGACCCAAATAGCCTCTTTCGGCTCCCGGACGATCATCCTGGAGCCGCTCCCGAACTTCGAGATCATCAAAGACCTCGTGGTGGATATGACCCCCTTCTGGGAGATGTATGAGGGGATCAAGCCTTACCTCGTAAGGAAGAGTCCGGACCCGGAGAAGGAGACCTTCCAGAGCGAGGAGGATAGGAAGCGGATCGACCAGTTCGTCAACTGCATACTCTGCGCCTGCTGCTACGGCGCCTGCGAGGTGCTCCGTCGCACGCCGGAGTATTTGGGCCCGGCGGCCCTCGCCAAGCTTCAGAGGTTCATGCTCGATTCCAGGGACGAAAGGCCGGATTCGTTCCTCGCCTCCGTCGATTCGGGCGCGGGCGTGTGGGGGTGCGACACGCTCTTCCGCTGCATCGACGCATGTCCAAAGGAGGTAAGGCCCACTGACGCCATCGTGGGACTTCGAAAGAGGTTGGTCAAATACAGGCTGAAGCGCGCCTTCGGGGTGGGTAGTGAAGATTGATTACTCCATAGTCACCCGCAGGACCTTTCTCAACACCCTCATCGGCGGCTGGCTCGCGTCGCTCGCCGCGGGCAGCTTTTATGCCTTTTACCGCTTTGCCTTCCCGACCCTGGGAAAAGAGCCCGATTTCGTTATCCTCAATCCCGACGACTTCCTGGGCATACCCGCAAATTCGACGAAGCCCTTCGCCTGGGGAGGAAAGGTAGGCCTGTTCTTCAAGAGGGCGGACATGCGGATCGTTGTGTTCAAAGGCGTCTGCTCGCACATGGAGTGCAACGTCGTCTATAAACCGGAGGAGAGGAAGTTTTACTGTCCCTGTCACAAGGGCTGGTACGATGAGGAAGGCAGGAATGTGGCAGGACCTCCGCCGAGACCCCTCGAAACGTTCGACCACAGGATTGAAAACGGAAAGCTGATCGTCTACAGGAAAGGGGTAAAGGTTGAACTCCCGAAGGCTTAGAGGCTGGATCGACGAGCGCTTAGGCGGCGCAGGGGAGTTCAGGGCCCTGGCGAGCCGAAAGCTCGTGCCGGTCCACAGCCTGGACATCTGGTACTACACGGGGGGCATCATCCTTTTCCTTTTCGCGGTCCAGTTTCTCACCGGCATGGCCCTCGCCTTCTACTATGCGCCGTCACCTCAAGCAGCCCACGAGAGCGTCATCGAGATCGTGACGAAGCTCAACATGGGCTGGTTTTTCCGCTCTCTCCACCACTGGGGCGCGCAGCTTGCGATCCTCTTCATGTTTATCCACGTATTCGCGACGCTCCTTCTGAAGTCGTACAGGAAGCCCCGGGAGCTCCTCTGGATGTCAGGCTTCTGCCTCCTGGCCATTTCTATCTTCTTCGGCCTGTCCGGGTACTTTCTGCTCTGGGACGAGAGGGCCTTCGCCGCGGTGCGGGTCGCCACCGGAGGCGCCGGGAACCTGCCTCTGATCGGAGGGTGGATCGAGGCGTTTCTCCGCGGCGGCATCGACGTGACCGGGGAGACCCTTACGCGCTTCTATGCATTTCACGTCTCGGTCCTTCCCCTGCTCGCCCTCGCCCTAATCGTCTTCCACGTCCTTCTCGTCCAGCTCCACGGCATGAGCGTGCCTCTGGCGAGTAAGGACAAAGACGTGAAAATGGTCCCCTTCGTTCCGAACGTGCTCCTGCGGGACTTCATGGTCTGGCTTTGCGTGCTCGGCGTCATCGTCACCCTCGCGACGCTCCTGCCCCCGGAGATCGCAAAAAAGGCCGACCCCCTCGCAGCGGCGCCCGAGGGCGTCAAGCCGGAGTGGTATTTCCTCTTCCTTTTCCAGACGCTGAAGCTCTTCCCCGGGACGCTCGCCGGCATGAACGGGGAAACGATTGCCGTCGTCTTTGTCAGCCTCGCTATCCTCTTCCTTTTCCTGACGCCCTTCTTTGACAGGAAATCGGGCCTGGGCCAGAGAAGCCCCCTCTTTACCGTCATCGGCGTCGCCTACCTTCTCTACTTCGTCGTCATGACGATAGTGGGCTATCTCACGTGAAGGAGCGGTTTATGAAGAGACTCAAGTCAGGCGCCGCCGTCCTCGGCCTCTTCTTTTTCGGCCCGGCAAGCGTCTTCGCGGCCGAGAAGATCAACCTCCTGCCCCCTTCGGCTTACGACCGCTCGGCCATCTACCTCAACCTGGCCCTGTTCTGGGTCGCGATCATCGTCATCATCGCGCTCTTAAGATTGAAGCTGCGCGAGATAGAGCGCGTCCAGGCCATGGACGCAAGAGAGGATGGCGAGAAAATACCGATGCTCGAATAAACCCGCCTGCGGCCATTTTCTTATGGACATATGCGGCTTCAGGAGATAAGATAGGCCGTAGGAACGGCATAAGGAGGCGCCCATGGACGACTACGGGCCACGCCCGATCCTCGAAATATTCTCCGACTACATCTGACCGTGGTGTTACTTCAGTACGGTGCGTACTGATCGCCTGGTCAAAGAATATGACGTCGAGATCAAATGGCTCGCCTTCCCCCTGCATCCCGACACGCCGGAAGAAGGCCTGACCCTGGAAGAACTCTTCGCCGGCCGGGATTTCGACGTTTCTGCCAGCCGGAAACGCCTCGAACGGGCGGCAGCTTCTCTATGTCTGCCCCTGGCCGACCGTACAAGGATTTACAACAGCCGTCCGGCCCAGGAACTTGCGAAATGGGCGGAATCTGAAATGAAAGGGGACGAGTTCCATCGTGCGGTCTTCAGGGCCTATTTCGTGGATGGCAAGAATATCGCCGTTGCGGACGAGCTTGTGGGTCTTGCCGAATCGGTGGGACTCCCGGCCGCGGAAGCCAGGCAAGTGGTCCTGTCGAGAAGATACCGGGATGCGGTGGACGCCGATTGGAAACGCTCCCGGGCCCTCGGCTTAAACGCGGTCCCGACCTTCCTTTTCGACAACCGGAAAATCGTCGGCTTTCCGTCTTACGAGGCCCTGGCGGATCTCGTCAGAACAGGACGCTGACGGCGCCAAAATCTTACTTCAGCTCTTCCTCCGCCTTTTCCTTCCACCGGGCGATCGAGGCCAGCGCCGTTTGCGCCGCCGTTTCCTTCTTCGTCTTGCGATACCCCTCGAGGAGGCCGAAGTTCACGTTCATGGGCTGGAAATCCTTCCTCTCCGTCCCGAGGTACCGGTAGAGCGCGCCCGATGCAGGTAGTCGGCTCGGGCGGCTCGAACTCCCTTCCCCGCTCGCGGCAAAGGGCGGCGATGCCTGCAAGCAGCCCCATGGCAGTCGATTCCATGTAGCCCTCCACGCCCGTGATCTGCCCGGCGAAAAATATCCGTTCGTCGCCGTTCGAGCTGAGGCCGCGAAAGGCGACGGGGCGTTGATGAAGGTATTTCTGTGGATGCTGCCGTGCCTGAAAAACCGCGCGTCGCGCAAGCGCGGGGATGAGGCGGAATACCCTTTCCTGCTCGGGGTAGGTGAGCTTCGTCTGGAAGCCGACCATGTTGTACATCCGGCCCGCGACGTCCTCCCGCCGCATCTGCACGACCGCGTGGGGCAGGTTCCCGTCCTTTCGTCGCCAGGCCGACGGGCTTCATGGGGCCGAAGCGGAGCGTCTCCTTCCCCCTCTCCGCCATCACCTCTATGGGCAGACATCCCTCAAAATAGGGAGTCTCCTCGAACTCCTTCAGATCGACCCTGCCGGCCGTCATGAGGGCGTCGTAGAAGACGTCGTACTCTTCCTTCGTGAGGGGGCAGTTGAGGTAGTCGCCGCGCGCCGGGAGAATAGCGCGCGCCGAAGAACGCCGCGGGACATGTCGATGCTGTCGCCGTCGAGGATGGGCGATACAGCGTCGAAAAAATGGAGGTTCGCCATGCCCGTGAGCGCCCTTATCCGCTCGGAGAGGGCCGGCGCGGTGAGAGGGCCGGTGGCGACGATCACTGCACCCCGTTCGGGCAGGTCCGTCTTCTCTTCCCTCACGACCCTGATCCGGGGATGGTCTGAAATCACGTCGGTGACCTCTCTGCGCGAACCGGTTCCTGTCGACCACGAGGGCCTTGCCGCCCGGTATGGCGCACTCATCGGCCGCCCGCAGGATAAGGGCGCCGAGCAGGCGAAGCTCTGCCTTCAAAAGACCGTGAGCGTTCGTCGGCTCCTTAGATTTCAGGGAATTGCTGCAAACAAGCTCGGCGAGCCGATCGGTCTTGTGGGCCGGCGTGCGTGAGGCGGGCCGCATCTCATAGAGCACTACGTCCCCGCCCATGCGGGCGACCTGATAGGCGGCTTCGCTTCCGGCCAGGCCGCCCCCGATTATGCTGATTTCCAACCGCAATCCTTCCTGAGGCAGCTCAGCTTTCCTTTGAAGGAGAAGAGCACGGGCGCCTTGCACACAGGGCACTCGCCTTGCTTCGGCCCGAAGCTCGTCGCGAAAGCGCAGTCGGGATAACGGGAGCACCCGTAGAATTTCTTTCGTTTCTTGGAGACCCGCTCTACCAGTTCGCCGGTGCAGCCCTCCTGGGGGCAGCGCAGGCCCGTGGTGAACGGCTTCGTATACTTGCATTCGGGATAGTTCGCGCACGCTACGAAACGGCCGAAACGGCCGCTCTTTTCTCTAAGGGCCCGCCGCACCGGGGGCAGACGCCGTAGCTCGTCTCCTCGACCACAGAGATGCCGCCGTCTTTGTCGACGGAGACGTTTTTCTTGTTCTTGCACGCCGGGCGGCCGCTGCAGACGAGGTATTCCCCGTTCTTGCCCCACCTGAGGATCATTGGCTTGCCGCACTTGTCGCAGATGATCGAAGTCTCCTTCTCCTCCTGCTTCAGGTTCTTCATCTTTGTCTTGGCGGAACCCATCTCCTCTTGCAGGACGCCGTAAAACTCGCGCAGGGCGCCGACCCAGTCGTCCTCTTTCCCCTCTATGCGGTCAAGCCCTTCTTCCATCTTCGCGGTGAAATCGACGTCTATCACCCTGGGGAAGAATTCCCCGAGCAGCCGGTTGACCGTCCTGCCGAGCGGCCTGGGAACGAGACTCCCTTTTTCCTTATGGACGTATTCCCTGTCCTGGATGGTGCTCACGATGGCTGCATAGGTAGACGGCCGCCCGACCCCCTTTGCTTCCAGGGTCTTTATGAGGGTCGCTTCCGAGTAGCGGGGAGGCGGGCTGGTAAAATGCTGGCTCGCTTCGAGGCGCGCAAGGCTGAGGATGTCCCCTTTCTTCATGTCGGGCAGGTAGGTCCGCTCCTCTTCACGGTTCTCCACTTCAAAAACCCTGGTAAAACCGTCGAAGATCACCCTTGAGCCGCGGGCGATAAAAGTGTAGCCGTTCACCGATATCTCGGCAACCCTGACGTGCAGCTTCTCCCGCGCCATCTGCGAGGCCACGAACCGCCGCCATATCAGCTCGTAGAGGGCGAACAGGTCCTTATCGAGATGGCCTTTCAGCTTCTCGGGCGTCAGCTTCACATTCGTGGGCCTGATCGCCTCGTGGGCATCCTGGGCCGTCTTGCTGTTGCTGAAGACGTTCGGCCTTCCGGGGAGATAGGCCGCCCCGAACTCCGCCTGGATGAGTTTTCTGGCCTCGCTCAGGGCCTCGCCGGAGATGCGCACCGAGTCTGTCCTCATGTAGGTGATGAGCCCTGTCGTCGCATTCTTGCCGACTTCCACTCCCTCGAAGAGCCTTTGGGCGAGGAGCATGGTCTTTTTCGGCGAGAACCGCAGTCTGTTCGAAGCGTCCTGCTGGAGGGTGCTTGTCTTGAAGGGGGGATAGGGGCTCGAGAAGCGCTCTTTCTCTTCGAAGCCGGCAACGACGAAGGGCTTGCCCGAAAGGTTGGCCCTGATCTTTTCCGCCTCCTCTCTTGTCCTTATGCGCGCCTTGGCGCCGTTGATCTTTTCGAGCTTCGCGTTTATCTTTTCGCCCGTCTCGACGCGCCAGCTCGGCCTCGATGTTCCAGTATTCCTCCCTGACAAAGGCCTCGATCTCATCTTCCCTCTCGCAGACGAGCTTGAGGGCCACCGACTGCACGCGGCCGGCCGAGAGGCCGTACTTGACCTTTTCCCATAAGAGCGGGCTTATCTCGTAGCCGACAAGCCGGTCGAGTATGCGCCTCGCTTTCTGCGCGTCATACTTAGGCCCGTCCAGACTCTGAGGCGACGCCATTGCCGCAAGCACGGCCTTCTTGGTAATCTCGTTGAACAATACCCGCTTTACGGGGGTGTCTCGGCCGATCTCTTCCGCCACGTGGAACGCGATCGCCTCGCCTTCCCTGTCGGGGTCCGATCCTATATAGACGCTGTCGGCTTCCTTGCTGGCTTTCTTGATTTCGGCGACGATTTTCGCCTTGCTTTTCACGATTGCGAATTGCGGCGTGAAGCCGTGATTCACGTCGACGCCCATCTTGCTCTTGGGCAGGTCCTTGATGTGGCCGTACGTAGCCTTGATTATGTAATCCTTGCCCAAAAATTTGGAGAGGGTCTTCATTTTCGTCGGCGACTCGACAACGAGCAGCAATTTCGCCATTACGCCTTCCTCACATAGAATCCACCGGGGGCCGTGCTTACCATGTCCTTCATCTCCAGCCTCGTCAGGACCGCCATTACTTTCTTGGCCCCGAGCCCGCTCTTCTCAATAAGCTCATCCACGTGCAGCCTGTTTGCGCCCAGCAGTCTGTAAATATAATCCTCCTCGCCATCCATATCAATAGCCTGTTTCGCACGGAACTCCATCCCTGGGAAACAACTGGTCAGGATGTCGTTGACGTCCTCCACAAGGAGCGCCCCCTGCTTGATGAGGCTGTTCGCGCCTTTATAGGCGTCATCGAAGACCCTGCCGGGTATGGCCAGCACCTCCCGCCCGTATCCGAGGGCCAGCCGCGCCGTGATGAGGGCGCCGCTTTTTTGCGATGCCTCGGCCACGAGCACGCCTTTGCAAAGGCCCGCGATGATCCTGTTCCGCTCGGGGAAGTGGTGTCTCATGGGCCTTGCCCCGGGTCCGTATTCCGTCAGCAGGGACCCTTTTTGGGCCATGGCGTTGAAGAGCGTCCAGTTCTCGGCCGGGTAGCACCTGTCGAGGCCGCAGGCCAGCACGCCCACCGTGCCGCCCCGGCCGTCGAGCGCCCCCTTGTGCGCCGATGCGTCTATCCCCCTGGCGAGGCCGCTCACAACGGTTATCCCCGCCGAGGAGAGGGTGGCGGCAATGCGCTCGGCAAGCAGCATCCCCTCGAAGCTCGCCTTCCTTGACCCCACTACGGCGAAAGCCTCCCGCGGAAGAGGGAGAGGACCTTTTTTAAAGAGCACGAGAGGCGCGTCGGGCAGCTCCCGCAGGAGCGGCGGGTAGTCGGCGTCCTTTATAGTGAGGACGGCCCCGCCCATCCGGGTGAGGCGCTCCAGGTCCTCCTCGATCGCCCTGAATCCGTCAAAAGTGCGTATCGCCCTCTCTTCTGCCTCATTTACGGCCCTTTCCTTCCCCTCGAACAAGGCCGCGACGCGCGTACGCTCCTCCGCCAGCTTTTTCTTGCGCACCCTATCGATTTTGTCTAGCCGCGACAGCGCCAGAAGGGCCGACAGTTCTTCCATGGCGAGCTTACCGGGAGGCGTCTTAAAGCTTCTTTAACGGCGCCCTTGAGGATTGTCCTGCTTTTTCCCGCTATCCCCTTTTTCGTCGTGTTTGAACAGCTTTGCGTAGTAGAGACCGACCTGGTAGAACTCCCTCTCCATCAGCCGCCTGGAAGGGCCGTCGCTCCACCACTTGTCCGACTTGAAATACGAGACGCTCACCGGCTTCACCAGCACGAGCATCGAATTGTCCGCCCCGTAGAGCAGTTGGCATCTCTTCGACGCGTAGCCGGGCGCTATGAGGACGACCTTTTTGATCCCCTTCCCTGCCAGCGCCGCCCGGGCTTCCCGCGCCTTTGCCGCGTCATCCCCCACGAGCGTCAAGCCGTGGATGTCGGCCTCTTTAATGCCCCTCTCCTTGGCCATCCTCGCCACCAGATCCTTCAGGCTCAATCCGAGGACCCGGTCGTCTTCCACCCATATGGCCTTGCCGTCGCCCGCCCAGTATTCTCTGAAAGCCTCGGCGTATATTTCTCCGTTCTTGTCTTCCGGGAAACGTGGGACGAAAATGGCATCGCAGGGGACTACCCTGTCCTCATGGCGGAAGCGGCCGGCCATGATCCGCAGCGAGAAAGGATGGACCAGGAGCCCGGCGAGGATCATACAGAGCACGACTACAAAGATGAGGCACCCGCAACCCGCCCTCCCGTTTTTAGCTTTAGGCATTACTCCTCCTCTACCGCCTTCGTTCCTGCAACGAGATCGTGCAGCGCGAGGCTGCCGGGAATGAGCGCCATCATGAAGCCCAGGAACAGGGGGAGGGCCGATAACCAGTACGCCAGGGCCCCTGCCAGGGACCGCGCAACGCCGCAAGGCGCGCAGTCTCCTCTGCGCACGACCCTGATCCCGAACATTTGTTTCCCGAACGTATTCTCTCCCCCTGCCGTCAGATACGTAAAATAGAACAGAAAGAGAAAAATTTCAAAGAAAAAGAAAACGTAGGCAAAGGCAACGAGGGCGACGAGCAGATCGGACGCGGAAAGCTCGCTTCCGGCGCCCGCATAGACGCCTAAGGCTCCCGAGACGAGCAGAAGCGCGGAGACGGCAAGGAGAAATAGCAGGTCGAATAGGAAAGCCAGGAATCTTTTGACCAGGGACGCCCTTTTCATCGCGTGTTGCATTCATAGAAGATTACCGACAGGACGACGAGGGGCGTTGTCTCGGTCCTCAATATGTTCTCGCCCAACGTGCAGGGGACAAAGCCGTTGTCCGTAAACCATTGGACTTCAGCCTCCTCTATCCCGCCTTCCGGTCCGACGGCAACGCAGACCTCGCCGTCCTTCCGCGCGGCGATCACCTCTTTCATAGTCGTGCGCTTCTCGCACTCGTATAGAAGCCACCGGCTCTCCGCGCCGTTGATATAGGGGAGGACGCCTCTCAGCGGGGTAGGCGGACCCACCTCCGGGACCGAGAACCTGCCTGACTGCCGGGACGCCTCTATCATGATCCGTTTCCATCGCGCGCACTTCTCCGCTTCCCCGTCCGTGAACTTGACGGTCGTCCTCCTGAAAATGGTGGGCAGGATCCGGTCGACGCCCAGCTCCGTTGCCTTTTCCACGAGCCAATCCATCCTCGGGCCTTTTATCGGGCTGACCAGGAGGGTCACTTTCATTTTCTTTTCCTCGGGATGGAGGGCCGCGTCCACGACGTGCAGGAACAGCTCTCTGCCCTTGACGGCGTTGATGACGCAGCGATACAGGTACCCTTTGCCGTCCATCACGTCGATCCGGTCGTTGACGGTTTTTCTCAAGACCTGAAGAATATATTTACAGTTAGGTCCCGCGACGAGGACCATGCCGTTCTTCATCTTCAGCTTGTCGAGATAGAATCCTTCTCACTCCCATTGGTCACCTTTCCGGGACTTTATAGAAACGGGATTCATAAAGTCTATGAAATTGACTCCATTTCTCATCTTCCATTGCCGCCTCCATATGCTCCTTCACGCCCATGATTCTTGCGTCCAGGTTGTCGATGTAGTGCACTACGAGGGCCTCGGCGCACATGGGATTCTTCGGCGATCCCCACTCCGCCTGGCCGTGATGGCTCAGGATGATGTGTTTCAGCACGTCCGCAAGGAAATCAGGAAAGCCGTCTATCGCCGGCACAAGCCTGTCGAGCAGCATAATCCCCAGGGTGATGTGTCCCAGGAGCCTTCCCTGGTCGGAATAGCCGAACCCGCCCGATTTGAAGACGATCTCCTCGATCTTGCCGATGTCGTGGAGGAGGCTGCCAGCCGTCACGATGTCCGGGTCCGCCCCCGTAAAGGCAGCCGCGTACCTTGCCATCTCGGCCACCGACACGGAATGTTCGAGGAGGCCCCCGATAGACATGTGGTGGACCGCCACGGACGCAGGCAGGAGAAAAAACCGGTCGAGCATCTCCTCCCTCTTCTTTATCTCCTCAAAGAGGCGCGTAAGGTGGACATCGCTTATCTCGCTCGTTATCCTGAAATACGCCTCTTTCAGCCGCTCGGTGCCCCCGCCCGCCTGGGGATAGAACTCACAGAATCTCCCTGGCCGAGAGCACGCGTGTCTCCTTGCGTATATCGGTCACGTTGAGTTGCAGCCGGTCCTGATAGCTCCTAGCCCTCGATTCGACGTAGACGATGTCGTTTTTCTCGAAGCAGGCCGACAACTCGTCAACCCGGTCCCAGATCCGCGCCTCAATGGCGCCGGTCTTGTCCTTCAAGCTGACGCTCGCGTACCGCGTATTGTTCTTGCTGGAATAGATGCCTTTCTTGACTACGAGAAAGAAATCCTTGACCTCGGCGTCTTTGGCGATGTCGGCAACATACAGGCGTTTCACTCGCGCTCCTTGTTTCGTTCTTTGGGGGGCATCTCACGCATCCTCCCCCTCATTCGTCCAGCCTTCTCCAGAAATTCCTTAAACTTCATCTCGTATCCGGAGTTTTTCGGCTCATAGTACCTTCTGCCTTTCAACTGTTCGGGGAAATAGGTCTGGCCGACAAGGGCGTCCTCATAGTCGTGGGGATAAAGATAGTCGCGGCCGTAGCCGAGATCCTTCATTAATCCCGTAGGGGCGTTGCGGATATGGAGGGGGACCTGATACTCCGGGAGTCTTCGCACGTCGGCGGCCGCAAGGTCGTAAGCGGCATAGACGGCGTTGCTCTTTTCCGCGCAGGAGAGATAGACGCAGACCTGGGCCAGGGCCAAATAACCTTCCGGCGCCCCGAGAAAGTGGAATGCCTGCATGCCGGCGATTGCCATCGACAGGGCTTGCGGGTCTGCGTTCCCCACATCTTCGGACGCAAAGCGGGTCATGCGCCTCGCGATATACAGCGGGTCCTCGCCCGCCTCTATCATCCTCGCAAGCCAGTAGAGGGCCGCGTCAGGGTCGGACCCCCTCATGCTCTTGTGGAGGGCGCTGATCAGGTCGTAATGCATCTCCCCTTTCTTGTCGTAGACGAGCACCCTCTTCTGGTATGCCTCCTGCACCGTCTCATGGTCGATTACCGGCCTGAGGGCGTTGCGCCGGGCCGCCATTGTGTGGGAGATCTCCAGGAGGTTGAGGGCCTTGCGCGCGTCGCCCGTGACCAGAGAGGCGATTTCGCGGAGGGCGTTTCCCTGAACCAGGGTGAGGGGAGAATTAAGCTCGCTGTCCTGTTGGAGGGCCCGCTCCAGTATGACGACTACCTCATCCTCGGTCAAAGGCGAGAGGGTGAGCACTTTCATCCTGGAAAGGAGGGGCGCCACGATCTCGAAAGAAGGGTTCTCGGTCGTTGCCCCGATGAGGATGATTTCCCCGGCCTCCACGTAAGGGAGGAACGTATCCTGCTGGAGCTTGTTGAACCGGTGGAATTCGTCGATGAAAAGGATAGTCTTCAGGAGCTTCGACTTCTGAATGATCTCCTTCACTTCCTTGATGCCGATCGTCACGGCGCTCACGGCAACGAACGGCAGGCCGAGGCGCTTTCCTATGAGCCAGCCCAGGCTGGTTTTGCCCACGCCCGAAGGGCCCCAGAAGATCATGGAGGGGATCTCTTTCTTCTCCAGGAGGATCTTCAGGAACTTGCCCTCGCCAAGAAGGTGCTCCTGACCCACGAATTCTTCGAGCGTAGTGGGCCGCATCCTGTCGGCCAGGGGCTTCTTTACCTTCTTGCCCACGTTCTCAGTCTTGAACAATTCCATGACGTATAACTATAACAGCTTGAGACGCGGCGTTCAAGACAGGGGCCATAAGGCGGCGAAGGTTAATTTCGCGCATTACGGGTCCATGACTTTGCCGTAGGCGAGAAATATCTCTTGACACCCTTTTTCTCGCAATGGTATGTATCTGAAAAACAGCGATTTAAGGAGGTCTCATGGCCGGCAAAGTTCCGGATGGCTGGTATGATATTTCGGTTCCTGTCAAGCAAGGGATGAACTATTACCCCACGGACGATCCCCCTAAGATTTATCGCTGCCTTGATAGAGACCTGGGCGGCAGGGTCAACGTGTCCATGATGGAGATTGTCTCCCATACCGGCACGCACATCGACGCCCCTCTTCACTTCATCCCGGGAGGCGCCTCGATATCCGATATGCCTCTTGACGCCGCCATCGGTCCCTGCCGTGTGATTGAGATTAAGGACCCGGAGAAGATTACGGCAGGGGAACTGGAAAGACATGATATCAAGAAGGGTGAACGGGTCCTCTTCAAGACTCGCAACTCGCCGAGGGTCTACAGTAGCGAGAAATTCGTCGAAGATTACGTCTACCTGGATGCCGACGGCGCGAGTTGCCTCGTATCCAAGGGAATAACACTCTTCGGCCTTGACAGCCTTAGCATAGGATATTTCAAAAACTCGGAAAACCTCCGCCTAACGCACGAGACGCTTCTCGGCGCAGGGATTTACATTCTCGAAGACTGCGCCCTGGACGGCGTGCCGCCGGGCGAGTATGATTTGCTGTGCCTGCCGCTTCTGATGTGGCACGGCGATGGCGCCCCCTGCCGGGCCATCCTCCGTCCTTTGAAGTGATTTTACGATTTCTCCGGTTCGGGAAGGCGGCCTTAGCCGATGGAAGTCAAGAGAGAGGCCGCGGGGCGCCGAAAAGAACGGCGCTATGGGAGGGCCCTCAAAGATGGACGTGAATATGCATATTGAACGATATGGATCGGGGCGGAAGGTGCTCTTTATACACGGTTCGGGCTTACACTCGGAGATATGGCGCGGGCAGAAACAATGCCTGCAAGCATCGATGGAAGTGGTGCTCGTCGATCTGCCCGGACACGGAAAATCGCCGGGAGACGGGTGCGACAGCGCAGGGCAGTACGGCGATGCCGTATACGAGGCCATGAGGGGTCTCAACCCTTACAGATACTATGTTGCGGGTCACTCGCTCGGCGGCGCAATCGCCATGTCTTTGGCGCTCTTTCATCCTGATGCCGTCGAGGGGCTTATCCTTATCGGGACCGGCGCGAAGCTCAGGGTGCTGCCCTCGATACTCGACGGCGTATTGAAAGAAAAGGAGCGCACCATGGCGGACATTAACTCCCTGTCTTTTTCGCAGGGAACATCGGCGACAACGAAAGAAGAGGCCTTCAAGATGATGATGAGCTGTAGAGCGGAGGCGATCTATAAAGATCTCAGCGCCTGCGACCGTTTCGACATCAGGAATTCAGTCGATTCCATAAGAATGCCCACTCTCATCCTCTGCGGAGAAGACGACGTGTTGACGCCGGTAAGGTATTCCCGGTTTCTCAAGGAGAAGATAGCCGGTTCGGAACTGGCTTTGGTCAAGGACGCAGGGCACATGGCGATGCTGGAAAAACCGGATGAGGTGAACAAGGCGATAGAAACATTCCTCGAGGACCATTCTTAAGGCGCACCGGCGCCGCCCCTCCCGCGACCGTTCTCTTAAGTTTTCGGACTGCAGCACGATAACAATCTAAAGCGTGGATGGACCCTGTCCGAATTCGCCAAATTACGGAGGCTGTTGGAGGAGAAGATGGAAGTAAAGTTTGTCAACCCTTTTGTTGCAGCGGCCCGGATGGTTTTCAAGACCATGCTCAATATTGAGTTGGCCCTGGGCGCGCCGGGACTCAAAGAGCTGAAGACGACTTCCGGCGATGTGACGGGGATCATGTCCATGATGGGAGACAAGAAGGGCACGCTTGCGCTCAGCTTCAGGGAAAAAGGGGCGCTCTTTGTCTTTAACAGCCTGATGGGCGAGGAGGCGTCTTCGATCTCGCCCGAGGTCGTCGACGCAATCGGCGAGCTGACGAATATCGTTTCCGGTCAGGTGCGGAAAGAGTTCGAGAAAAACGGCGTCGACCTGAGAGCGTCCATCCCGTTGGTCGTTGTCGGGAAAGGGGTCAAGACCAATTTCATTACCAACCAACCCATTATCTCACTGCCCTTTACGTTCTCTGTGAACAATGGAAACGGCGAGGTCGTGCATCTCGATTTTTCCTTCGAATAACGGGAAAGGGCGTCGTTAAGCCGGCCTTTAGCCCCAATAACGGCCGTCCCGGCCGACGCGGACGAAAAATGTCCGGCAAGGCGCGGCTCGTCAGTGCGTTGGCGCGACCGTCAACGGGTTGACGTTCCCTTATCGGCCCCGTTTGCGGCCCCTTTTTTTTGCTTCACCCCTGAACCATGACGACATTGTTCAATAATGCTATGCCTGTGTTGACATTATTGTTGCATTCTTGACGCTAATGTGAGAAAAGAATAGCAAGGTCCGCGAGACCCATCGATTCGGGACCGGGAGGTGGGGCATGAAAGGACGGCGTTGGAGGCGGTGGGCGGCGATGCGGCTCCTTTGCATTGCGTGCGCTCTCGCGGGCCTGCTGCCCGCAGCCGCTGCGCATGGGGGTGAGGCGCCGGGTCAGTCTTCGGCGCAGCCGCCGGTGATCGATGTGCAGAGGGACAAGGATAAGACGGTATACAGCATCGGCGCCCGTCCCAAGGACGAAGGGAAAGACGACGCGGATAAAGCATGGAACATGCTGGACAACGCAATCATCGACGCGAGAGGCGCTCATGGAAAAAGGCCGGATAATAATCGTTGAAGACGAGCAGAATATCCTGGGCATGCTCGATGAGCTGCTGACTGCGAAAGGGTATTCCGTAGATCCTTTCCTTGACCCAAAGGGCGCGCTGATCGCCCTCAAGAACAACTCCTATCAACTGCTCATCACGGATCTCATGATGCCGAAGGTCGACGGACTCCAGTTGATAAATTTCATTCAGAAGGAGTATCTGAACACCCTCGGGATCGTTATCACGGGCTACGGGAGCCTTGACACGGCAATTTCAGCGTTGAGGTGCGGCGCCTTCGATTACCTTCTCAAGCCGTTCAAATTCGAGGAGGTCCTGTCGAGCGTCGAGTCCGCTATGCAGTACTCCAGGCTCCTCACGGGCGACAGCATACCCAAGAAACTGACGGCCAAAGCGAACCTGCTCAGGAGGTTTTCGGAAAACCGGGCGGTCCGTGAAAATGCCCTGCTGAGGAGTTTTCTTAAGGACAAGTACAAGTTCGAGAACATCATAGGGGTCAGCTTCGGCATGCAAAAGGTGTTCGAGCTGATAGAGAAAGTGGCCGATACAAACGCGACTGTCCTGATTAGCGGCGAGAGCGGCGTGGGCAAGGAGCTTGTGGCAAGGGCCCTCCACTTCAATTCTTCGAGGAGGGACAAGCCTCTGGTGGTGGTCAATTGCGGCGCTGTACCCGAAACATTGCTGGAAAGCGAGCTTTTCGGATATGAAAAGGGCGCCTTCACCGGGGCGAACGCGACCCGTCTCGGCAGGTTCGAGCTCGCTGACGGCGGTACGATCTTTCTGGACGAGTTAGGGGACATGAGCTTCAATCTCCAGGTCAAGCTGCTTCGGGCGATACAGGAGAAGGCATTCGAGAGGGTAGGCGGCTCGAAGACCATCGATGTCGACCTGAGGATCATCGCGGCGACAAACCGCAACCTGGAGGATCTCGTGCGGGAAGGGAAATTCCGGGAGGACCTCTATTACAGGCTGAACGTCGTTCCCATCCATATGCCGTCTTTGCGGGAAAGGAAGCAGGACGTCCCCTTGCTCTTCGCGCACTTTCTGGAAAAATCGAACGCCATGAACAGCGCGAATGTGGAAGGTTTTTCCGAGGAGACCATGGAAGTGCTGATGGAGTACGATTATCCCGGCAACGTCAGGGAGCTGCAGAACCTCGTCGAGAGGCTCGTAGTGCTGAAGAAGAAAGGCTTCATCGGCATCGAGGACCTTCCGGAAAAATTTTATATCCAGCAGAGACCGGAAAATGAGCGCGTCGACCTGCACCGGGGGTATGACACGCTGGTATCCGAATTCGAGCAAAGCCTGATCCTGAAGGCCCTGAACGAGACAAACGGCGTGAAGAGCAAGGCGGCGCAGATTCTGAGTATGAACAGGACGACCCTGATTGAGAAGATGAAGCGCCTAGGCATCGCGGAGTAGGGCCTCACGGTCGGAATCGCGATCTGCGGCGCCCTGCTCGCCGCGCGGCCTCCGACATCAAGATTGGAGGGGGGACACCCCTCCGAAGGCGCAACGGCGAGAGGAGTGTCCCCCCAACCTCTATCGACGCCTCCGGTCTACACGGCTCACGGTGTCTGTTTTCGCCGGGTACCCGTGCGGAACCACAATGCGAGCATGAGTCGAGCAGTGCACACGGGTGGCCAAGGCCAACAACTATGGACGGCGATTGAATTGACGTTACAGGTTATTGAAATCCCTGTGGCGCCGAGCAGCCGCTTCTCGGGAGTGTCGCAGGGGTGCGTCGTCGTGAGCGGCCTCTTTGCACACGCCCGACGATTTCGAGAGCCGTAGGTTGTCACGGTCTGGGGCGCTGGCGCAAGGACATAACGGCTATCCTTCGCTATCCCTCACGCCAGCGCCCGGGGGCTTTAGTAGTTCTTCCCTATCAGTTCGTAGTAGGCCTGGGGGTGTGCACAGGCAGGGCATTCCTCCGGCGCTCCTGGGCCTTCATGGATATATCCGCAGTTCCTGCAGCGCCACGTCATTGAGACATCCCTCTTGAAGACCTTCCCCTCTTCAATGTTCTTGAGAAGGGCAAGGTACCTTTTTTCGTGTCCCGACTCAACGGACGATATGTTCCTGAAAACCCTTGCGATTTCGGCAAAACCCTCCTTTTCCGCCACCTCGGCGAAATCGGGATAAAGCGCACCCCATTCCAGGTGTTCACCGGCCGCCGCTTCCTTAAGGTTCTCGGCGGTCGTGCCTATGGGGCCGGTGGGAAAACTTGCGGTGACCTCGACGTCCCCGCCCTCAAGAAACGTGAAAAACCGTTTCGCGTGTTCCTTCTCGTTGTCTGCAGTGTCGGCGAATATCCACGCGATCTGTTCGTAACCCTCCTTCTTCGCCTGAGACGAAAAAAAGGTATACCTGTTTCTTGCCTGGGACTCGCCCGCGAACGCCTTGAGCAGATTCTTTTCCGTCTGCGATCCTTTCAAGGTTGCCATCGTGTTCCTCCCTATTCTTCTGTTACGGCCTAAGGAGAAGTTTTCCTCCAAAAACCATTATGCGCGTCTCCAAGACTCTCGTTGTCTTGCCGCTTCATCTCCATAGCCTTCCAGCCTTGCCGATCGTCCGGGTATTGCCGACATCCCGCAGCGCCTGTCCACGGCAGGCGTAGTCCGGTTAATCGGGATGGGGCCAAGGGTCATTGCGCTCATCCACGAGATAGCAAAAACGGTCCCACTCCACCTCCCGGTGAGATACAGGACATCGCAGCCTGACTTTCTGGTCGCCCAAGGCCAACACTTCCCAATCTCCATGACGAGGCCCGCTTTCGACAAATATCTTTTGACCAACCTCGAACGGATAGGGTCGGAAAATGAGGACCGTTTGGTGTTTGTCCTCTCCGTTTGAACAAACTTCATCTTTGTTCGACATAAAGAACATCCTCTTCAGATCCTGTTTTTGCGTGACTCATTCTCTTCCTGTCACACGCGAGCCCCGGTGCTATGATTACGCCACGTCTATCTGGGCGCCTCACTGAGCGGGATGCCCAGTGCGTCGGCGACCCCTTTGCCGTATGCCGGATCGGCCTTCAGGCAGTTGCCGATGCGGCGAATCTTAATCATCTTCGGCGCATCGCCCATAGCCCGGGCAGTGTTTTCACAGAGGACCTTCTGCTGGGCGGCGCTCATCAGCCGGAAGAGCTTGCCGGGCTGGGCGTAGTAGTCATCATCGTCTTCACGGAAATTCCAGTGATCTGCCGCCCCTCCCAGTGCCAGCGGCGGTTCTGCGAATTTCGGCTGCTCCTGCCATTCAGCCAAGGACCGCCAGCGTGGTACCTGGCCATATCCGAGCCAGAACGCGGAAGATAATCGCGAAAATACCCACCTGCACCATACGCGCGCATGACAGAGGTCCACAGTGAGAGCCGGGCTTTACGCCCAACTCCTCAACACCCCGGCGTCATGCATGCTCTAAGCGTCCGCGAGGTGGCCTTGCTGCATCAAGTTCTCACGACATGGCTGATGTCGGGCGGCCTACATGGTGTAAACCGCTCGACATCAACTTCACTCGATCTTGAGCTTCTTCTCCTTCTTGATCGCCTCTGCGGTCTTCGGTATCCGTATCTCGAGAACCCCGTCCTTGAACTGCGTCTTTGCCTTCTCCATCTGTACCTCAGCGGGTAAGGTGAAGGTACGCGCAAAGGAGCCATATGAAGACTCCCACCGGTAGTAGTTCTTCTTTTCGACCTCTTCTTCCTTCTTCTTCTCTCCGGCAATCGAAATGGTGTCGTCGGTCAAGGTGACGTCGATATCCTCTTTCTTGATGCCCGGGAGTTCAGCCTTTACTACCACATCGTTCTTTTCCTCGAAGATATCTACCGATGGGCTCAGCTCTTCCGTTGACGGGAATTTCAACCCCGGCAACCCCCAGAAAGGAAAAGGGTCTCCTGAAGACGTCCTGGAACCACTTCTCCGCGTCTAAAAAAGCTGACGGGACTTTTGTCGGCTCAGTTTTTGCCAATTCCTTTGATTCTTTTCTTGCCATGACGCACCTCCTGTCTAATGACTGTGGAGCGTTCCGGCAGCAAGGATCACCGGACTGCTGCCTCTTTACCGACCACTATTGTCCATTTCTGCCGGCCCGACGAACGAGCTCAAACCCGGTTTGCCCTGTCGGGCTCGGCGCTGGGAGAATCTGTCCTAAAAGACCACCACAATATGGTTTTCTACCTCCGAAACGCCTGGCGCCGACCAGGCAGCTCTTTCTGCCTCCTTTCGCTCAGCCCACGAGCGTGCGCTTCCCCGCAGAATAACCTTGCCACCGATGGTCTCCACGGTAATCCGTTGCGCATCCACCTCGGCGCTGCGTTTCAGCGCATTCTCGATCTTTTCTCTCACATTCGCGGACCTCACCGAGGGCTTGACGTCGATCAAGTTGGTTACTCCTCTCACGCCCGTCATGTGGCGGACAGCATTCCCCGCTGCCTCCCTCTGGTGTTGCCACTCCACGGCTCCCTTGAGCGTCACCCAACCTTTCTCCACTTCCACCTTGATGCGGTCGTAGGGAACATAGATATTCCACTCCAGGGCATTGAGGGCTGACCGGGCGATATCAGCATCGTTGCGTTCACCGCCGGGAATCAGCTTCACCTCGATCTCATTGGCGACCGCCTTGACGCCGGCGATGCGCAACGCGGCCTCCTCGGCTGTCCATCTTTCAGGAAAGCTCTTTGCAGCGCCATTGAGCGTCACGATCCCATCCTTGACTGAGACGCCGATTTCGGCCGAATCGACCGTTGGTTCCCATTCCAGCTCAGCCAGAACATCATGTTGCAGTTCCGAGTCCTTCTTCATGGTAATTACCTCCTTAAAAAGAAACACCCCAATTGCCGTGGGTTTGCCGGCGGTTCCTTGGTATCGGTTGACAGAACCTTCAAATAGGGCGCCCATCGACGGGCGTTTTCTGGAAGGCCTCGGCCCCCAGAGGCTGACTGTTTGCGGCGGAGGATCGGCAGATGTTGAGATAACGTGAACAAGCACCGCTGCATCCCAACTCTCCTCTTCTTTCACGAGAAGAACGGTCGCTGATATTCGTGCTGTTGCATAGAGGATTTACGAGTAACCGTAATCATCAGAAGCGTTCTTGTCAAGAAGCATCGCACTGATTGAAGCAACTATCCGGTGAAGATGAAGGCGCCCCACGTACAATCTACAGTACAGGTGGGCCATTGCCGTTCGTAATGCGCATTTTTCTTAATGAGCGGTGGATGCGCGACTTCAGCTTGCTATATTTCAGTTGAAGGACGAGTTGACGAAGCCACCTACAAGGTGAGTATGCTGTCTTCTGGTCGGGATCGCGGATTACCACAAGAAGTGCGGACGATTGAAGCCACTGCCCAAAAATAGACAGATCGTATTGAATTGTCTATCGTTAAAAATCGTGGTGTTGCGCTGGAATCACAATCTCTTCCGAAGAAATTCAACAACGATATATCCGATGAGTGCGGCGATCACAGCAATGGCAAAATTGACTTCGCTGAAGACATCTTGGACAGCCCAAACTAGACTTTTTCCTTGCCCCATACCGGAGCGCGTAAATTCCCCCATCAGAAGGTTGGCATAGAAGAGGAAGATTATAAATCCAACCTCAGTTAAGGCTCTCCAGATATTCTTTTTCATCGCTACGCCTTGCTCGCGGCCGAATTGAAAAGCGCCTTATTATACCACACGAGCGCTGTTTCACGTTTTGATATAGCGACAAGGTCCAGATTCGGCTGGGAGTAGCCAAGTCTTCTCCTGCGGTGAGGGGAAAGCACCAAATCTGGACAAAACCGGGAGAAAAAGCGCCCAGCACTCCCTATGTCATCCAAGCGGAATTATTTTTCTGGATCTGCACGTTTTTTTGATCTTTTTCATTGACAATCAAAAAGAAGAATGATTATACTCGCTGTACAAATAGTTTGTATACATACATTAGGCATACATAGTTCAATGTGTGAGGCGAGGCTGATGCACGATGCCGACAGAGATTTTCAGATTTCCGAGACCGTTCAGTCCCTCCGCCGGATTTTCAAGGCTATACAAGATTACTCCCAGGAAGTCTCGGGCAGCTTCGGGATAACGGGACCTCAGCTATGGGCGCTCAAGACACTCTCCGAATATGAGAGCCTGCCCCTCGGAGAGCTGAGCAGGAAGATGTACCTCCATCCCAGCACCGTTACCGGGGTCGTCGATCGACTCGAAACAAAGGGCTTCGTGATGAGGGACAGAGATCGGGACGACAGGAGAGTCGTCAAAGTATGCCTGACGTCTGCGGGCAAGCATCTGGTCAAAAACGCGCCCAACCCTGTTCAGGGCAAGATGATATACGGCTTAAGGAATCTGAGCGTAGAAGAGCTGCGCGTTATCTATGAGTCCGTAAAACAATTGGCGGGGATCGTCGAAGCCCAAGACGTGAAAGTCACTTTCTTTTTCGAGAAAGAATGAATGTTTCCGATGGGGGAATTAGGAGAACGCATCTCGAACCGGAAAAGTGACGGAACACCCGCGTCCCTCCTTTCCGATTCTGCTGGGCCGGTGCTGGTGCAAGCTTGGGGGAGGTTGATAGGGGGCGGCCCTCCCCAAGCTCCGGCTTACACAAGCCGCATAAGTATGTATTCCCTTTTGTGGCTTCGGCTCTCGACTCCCGAAAACAGAGCTTCAATGAGAATGTCGCCAATTGCCTTATGGCAGCATACGCAGTTTCAATACCGCGAAGAACCGCTATGAAATGTTGTTGCACAGCGATATCGCGCGAAGGCTTTATACGTTCATGACTGCCGAGCTTACCAAGTCATTTCATCCGAAAAGGATCAGGCGCATTTGGCGCGGGACCTTGATCGGCATCCTGATAGGCGTCGTGTCCGGCCTCGGCGCCATACTTTTCAATTTTTTGCTGCAAACCGGAACCCGTTTTTTTATGCAGGACCTAATTGGCTTCGTGCTCCCCGCATCGGCAGCCGGACGTTACTTCCTTGGCGTTCCTGTGAGCCGGTGGGTGATGGCATGCGTTCCCGCGGTGGGGGGACTTATTTCGGGATTGATCGTATTCAGCTTCGCCCCAGAGGCAGAGGGGCACGGAACTGACGCCATGGTCGACGCCTTTCACCGGAAAAAAGGCATTATCCGGAGGAGGGTGCCCATAATCAAGACGATAGCGTCTGCCATCACGATAGGTTCGGGAGGCTCGGCGGGAAAGGAAGGTCCCATCGCCCAGATAGGCGCCGGCTTTGGCTCGTTTCTCGCCTCCATTCTGAAGGCGAGCGACAAGGAGCGGCGAATATTGCTCCTCGCCGGAGCGGCGGGCGGACTGGGCGCGATCTTCAAAGCGCCCCTGGGCTCGGCCCTCTTCGTGTGCGAAGTCCTCTACAGCAGAGAAGCCTTTGAATTCGAGGCGATTATCCCCTGCATCCTCTCCTCGATCGTCGGCTTCATGATCTTCACTTATTATGAAGGCAATGCCACGATCTTCCACATTTCCCGCCTCGCTCTGGCCACCCCTGCCCAGTTGCCTTTTTACGGAGCGCTGGGAGTGCTTTGTACGGTCGTCGGCCTCGTTTACGTCCGGGTGTTCTATGGGATGCGCGACCGGTTTTTCAAGCGGATCAATCTCCCCAGTCACGTGAAGCCGGCAATCGGCGGTCTTATGTTGGGACTCCTCGCTATTTTCCTTCCCCAGGTGCTCGGAGGGGGTTATCCATTGATCCAATCGGCCATTGACGGGCAGCTCGCCGTTCCGCTAATGGCGGCGCTTATTTTCGCGAAGATCTTTGCCACATCGTTTACCATCAGCTCGGGCGGAAGCGGCGGAGTCTTTGCGCCTTCCCTCTTCATCGGCGCCATGCTCGGCGGAGCGTTCGGCGGAATCTGCCACACGTTCTTTCCCCATATTGTGACCGAGCCATCCGCCTTCGTCCTCGTCGGCATCGGAGGCTTCTTCGCCGGCGTCGCCAAGGTCCCCATAGCCGCGCTCATCATGGTCGCCGAAATGACAGGCGGCTACAGCCTCATTGTTCCCATGATGATCGTCTCGTCCCTGTCGTATCTCCTGCTTGGAAACGTGTCGCTGTACGAAAAACAGGTGCCGACGAGGGTCGATTCCCCGGCCCATATCGGGGATTTCGTGGTAGATATCATGGATCGTCTTGCCGTAAGAAACGCCGTCGCCCAGGACCTGTTGGTAGAAACGATTCCGGAAAGTATGCCTTTCGAACAGATTCTCCAGGTCATGCTTCGCTCCCACCAACAAGATTTCCCGGTTGTTGACAGGGAGGAGAATCTGACCGGGATCATCTCCATGACCGACCTGCGTCAGGCCATGGCGGACAGGGAAGTGCACAGCCTTCTTTTGGCCAAGGATATTGCCATGGAAGGGGCGACGACCGTAACCATGGACGACACCCTTAATACGGCATTGGGTCTCATGGCTGAGCTCGATGTAAGGGAACTTCCGGTGGTGAGCAAAGATGATCCGAGAAAGGTGGTCTCTGTCGTGAGCAGAAAGGATATTACCCGGGCATATCACGAGGAGATGGGGCGCGCAAGAAGTCCGTCGCATGCTTGACCGCAAGAGAAGAAATGATCGTTTTGGCTAGCCGGCTTCTTGATTGCCATTTGTAATTCTCAATGCCTTCGGAATCGTTAAGGCTGAGCCTTTCAGTCAACTATCTTCACTTCCCTCCCTCCTCAAAGCATGTCTGATGAACGAGCATCGCGAACATCACCCGGATGAGCTTATGGGCGGTAGCCATAATTGCCATCTTGTAGCACAGCCCTTCGCCCTTTCTCTTGTAGAAGTAGGTCCTGAAGAGTTCGTTGGAGAAGACGACGCCCTTAGCCATCAACCAGACAACCCTCCTCAGATGTCTATTCCCCCTCTTGCTTATCCTGCTCGCCCCCTCGTACTTGCCCGACTGGTAGGTTGAAGGATCGAGTCCGGCGGCGGCAATGAGCTTCTTATCGTTCCTGTAGAGAGCAACATCGCCTCCCATCTCGATCAGGAAGTTCAGCGCCGTTGTCTCCCCGACGCCCTTTATCGAGGCAAGGATCTCCACATCCTTCTTCGTCTTCTCACTGCAGAGACTCACAAGGACCTTCGTTGTCTCTTTAATCTGCTCCTGCACGTAGAGGAGAAGAGAGGCATCTTGCTTCAAGACCAGTTCCTTTGCCGGGCTTGAAACGCCTATGGAGGATGCTGCGGTAGTCATCAGCGTCTCCACCCACGCCCTGGATTTCCTGCCCCACGAACGCGGGACGACAATAGCGGCCACCGCATCAACATCGGCCTTCCGCACAGCATCAGCAGAGGGGAAGCGGATAAGGAGCTGAATGATAGATTTGGCAAAGACCCCGGTGAGGTGTTCGAGCTCGGGGAAGGTGACGGAAAGTATCCTCTTCATGTTGCCCTTCAGTCTCGTCACCTGGTCGGTCAGTCTCTCCCTTCTGCGGGCCAGATCGCGCAGTTCCATAAGGTCGGCCGAGAATGTCTGGCTCTCCAAGGCTTCTTTCCTCAGCATGAGGAACTGGGCAATGGCGAGGGCGTCCTTCTTGTCCGTCTTCGTTTTTCTGAGCTGGAGCTTCACGAAGTTGGCAATGAGAAGAGGATTAATGATGACAACTCGATAGCCTTTTGCGGTAAGATAAGAGAAGAGGGCAATGTGATAACAGGCGGTCGATTCGAGGCCGAGAAGCAGGGAGCATTCTTTCCCCTTCAGGTGAAGCAGCAACTTCTCAAATCCTTTCCTGTCCATTGCGGCAGCGAGGGAAAAGACCCTCTCTCCCGCCTCTCCGATGCCGCACGCGTCAAACTTGTCTTTCGATACATCGATCCCGACGAACAGAGCCATACGAACCTCCTCGATAAAGAAGCGGAAAAGCGGGATTGCCTCCGGCCAAGCCTCCATGGTCACGAGGGCTCAAAGGCCCAATCAACATATCAGGGCCTCCAGGGGGCGGGGGACAGACTGAAACTAAGGGTTCGGCGACCCAGGAAGAAATAAGTCCCCCCGCCTTTCCTGGAGGCAATCTTACCTACTTCTCACTTATTTATACAGGAATTGAAGGTAGGAGGAAGACATGGGCAGGGTCTGCACCTATTATTGACCTCGGCAGACTGATACCATCATTACCGTGTGAAACTGCGAACCGCAACGTGCGGACCCGCATGCGTGGTGTGGGGAGGGACGGGGAGAGGCTGCCCCCTCCCCCGATTATGACTTTTGAAAACGTTGCCGACTTTCTCCAACATAACTCAACGAGCGCTATGAACCCAATCCTCCTCGCTGAGGCCAGAAGGCGCAGCGAGGCGCGCGGATGGGCTTCCCTGAACAAGATGTGCGGCCAACCAGAAAACAGGGAGTTGTAACTGAAGTATTGTGCCCGTCAACTGAGAAAGCATTGAGGATCATCGCCAAGAAAGGCATCATGTCCCACAACTCCTCCACAGGCATGGGCGATGGCACGACACCCCCTGCATGTGGCCCAACGCGGGCAGCTACCGCACTTGCCCGCATAGGCGCTCCTGTTCCTCAATTGGTTGAGCACCCTCGATTCCGCCCAAACCTCCCTCAGGGAATCCTTCATTACGTTCCCGATGGGAATGGGCAACCTCCGGCATGGTGTAATCGTGCCGTCAGGCATGAGCGTGAGTCCCGAGATACCGGCTGCGCATCCGCCATAGGCAGTGTCGCCCCGGTCCTCATAGCCATCAGAATCAGGCTCGAGTGAGTCGGCAAGCGGGTCGCCGCTCACGACCTCAAGGGCATCACCTCTCAGCAAGAACAGGGAACGATACACATCCCTGACTTCGTCGGGTGTGAGCATCATTTCTGCAAGGCCCGCCCCCTTCCCCCGCGGCACAAGCCTCGAAAAGCCTACCTGGTACACCCCCAGTTCTTTGCCGAGTGCAACAATCCCGGCAAGATAATTGACGTTGAGTCGCAACATGGTCACATTGAGGCTGACGGGGATGTTGCGGCTGACCATGGCCTCAACCCCGGCAACGGCCCTCCGAAAGGCGCCTTTCCCTCTTATTGAGTCATGGACAGTTTCCGGCCCTTCAACGCTCACCTGCACGCCATGGACACAGCCTTCCAGTTGTTGTGCCTTGCGGCGATCGATCAACGTGCCGTTGGTAAGAAGGTAGGTTTCAAATCCTTGTGCTGCGAGAAGAGAAAGTATCTGAAACAGGTCCGACCTGAGGAAGGGCTCTCCCCCGGTAATAGTGAAACTGGGCGTAAAGAGGATCTCATATCTTTCCGCCCAGTCTTTGACCATATCTGACACCTCGCCGACTGTCTCGCGAATAGAGCGAAGATCCATCTCCGCACCCGTCACCCCCGACTGGTAACAGTGACAACACGCGAGGTTACAGCGCTCCGTAAGGTGCCACTGAACGAAAAAATCTCTTGCCATGTCTTTGGATGTTGCTGAACCAGCAACATTTAGCTCTTTCAGCTCTTTCACTTCCGGCATACCTTGACTTCGTCCCTGTTCAGCGCGTTCTTTGTTTTGGCCCAGAACTGGGACTCCTTGTCCAACGTCTTCTTGCCAAGCCGCTTCTTCATGGTCTCACCTCCTTTCCAGGGTAAGTGCTCCCAAGATTATCAGCCTCGCGCCCCAGCCGGGCGCTACTCGGCTTCTGGACCGTTGCCAGCCGTGGTTCAACCGATCCCGAGCTGTTTCATCATACCCATCAGGTCATAGAAGAGGTTCTCCTCGACAATCTGGCCATTGTCCCAACGGGCAACGGTACAGAAATCCACCTCGAAGGATTTTCCGGTGGACGGAATCTCCTTGCCGTCGGGACCTGGCATTGGCCCTGTCATGGCGCCGGTGAAACGGGCGATGGAGCATGTCCAATCACCCGAAGCGAAGAACACTTTGTACGGCCTGTTCGCGACTCGGTTGTTTGGGAAGGTCTTGAACATCTGGATGCCTTCCTTCCGGTGGTCGTGGATGCCATGGGTCGGGGGCTGGGCCGGCCACCGGACTACCGTGTCCTTCTTGTGCCGCATGTCGAATGTGTCCCAGTCCTGGTTATTCCAGGCGTCGTCAAGGGTCTGCATCAGTTCCATGTTCTTCTTCTCAAGAACCGTCGACATGGTACCTCCTTTGTGCCACTCAAACTATGCTACGGGTATGGGCGTGGGCGTATTGAATGTCAGGGACATTATGTCCTGGCTCGCCCCCAGCAAGGCCTTGGCGTCTCAACCCTCAGCACCGAGCGGCATTGACGTCATCTCCCGGGATAGCTGGTCCTTGATCTATCTGGCGTTCTTCATTCTTCAAGATCGGCTTCTGCGCTGAAGGTGATATCAACGCACTTGCCCACCATGAAACCCCCATCTCTGATGTCCAGGTTCCAGGTCATGCCGAAGTTCTCTCGTTGAATACATGTGGTTGCCTGGATGCCGTAAAAAGATGTCCCTTTTCCGGTCGGGATCGTCAAAGTTCGCTGCCAGAAAAACTGTACAGACTCTCCGAGATGATTTCCGGCGACCAGAATGCCCTGAGCGGCTCGGCGTCTCCTTCGTGGTGATGGTTCACACCTCCACACTATTCACTATCCACGACACACCGAGGAGCGTTCGTACTGCTTACTTCCTTGCCTCTTCTTCGTTCAGCTTCTTGAGAAAGGTCAAAATCTCCTCGAAGTTGGGCGACCCGTCTTTCATGTAGCGAACGATACCTTTCTTATCGATTATGACGGTAAGTCTCTCGAAAACAAACTGACCTGGTTTCTCCGCACCGAAGTAATTGCCAGCATATCCGCTGATGTTGGAGAGAAGGGGAAACGTGATGTGCAGATGTTTGGTCCAGTACTTTAATGTGGTTACATCATCACGGCTGACGCCCACGACCCGGGCGTTGAGGGCCTCATAGGCGGAAAGGTTCCGCATATGGCCCTGCATTTCGCCCGTTCAGACCGGCGTAAATGCTGCCGGAAAGAAGGTCATGATCAGGTAGTATTTGTCGTAATACTCCGGACCATAGTTCATGAGCCTGTCCTCAGTCGAAGCGAGGTACCAGCCTATCGTGGCTTTGCCGATCAGTTCCGTCTTTGCCGCTGCCTGGCTGTCCCGGGGGAGCAAAGAGAGGCAGACCAGAAGAGAAAGAAAGACGAGAAGTACGGGTTTACTCCTCATAAACACCTCCTGCATACGTTCAATGCATTCAACGACTTCATTTCCCATAAACCTAATTCTGGGAAACTGATCCTTAAAGCAGAGAGGGGTGATTCCCCTCTTGCCGATTCCTACTGCAGGAACTCAGGCTGGCCCTCTACGTAGAAGCTCTCCTTGGCAAGGGCCTTGATCAGGGCGTCCAGATTTGTTACCTGGTCATCGTATGTTACCTTCATCCAGTGAATCATCCAGTTGGAATCTACGTTTTTCACGCCTTTGACTCTTCGCAGGGCATCCCGTGCCCGTGTTTCGCTGTCAGGTCACTCGCAGCCCGGCACGTTGAATTTGACTATCTTTATTGAACCAAACGCGCTCTGACCGACAAGGAGAACCAGCATACAAGCAACCGCAAGAAACATGGCGAACCGCATCGCCTTCATAGCCCCCTCCTTTATCTGGATTGTAACGTCTCCTGTTTGGTATTATAAGACACATGTAGGACCCGCTCAACTGCCGTCCCTGATCCAACTGATTTCAACTTTCCTCCCGATCCGGCGGGCCAGAGGTACGTTCTTCACTGGCTTCACTTGCTGAGCCGTTGACCCCAGCCCTTCATCTATCAATTACCACTGGTACTCGAAGAATGCAAGAGAAACTCGACAGTTATCGCATTCAGGAAGAAAACGCCGGGTCGGGGTTCGGGGCGGCGTGCGGGGAAAGTGGAAAGTCGGGCCGAAATGCTCACCTTGGGGCGCGACACATTGAACCTCCGTGACCGGCCGTGCCGGCTCAAGCGGAATCATCAGGTTACGGGCGTCAAACCGCTGCTTTGAGGGGCCGCACTTCTCGCGCCACCCTCTCGGACAAGGCATCCTTGGCTACATCCATATCGTACCGGCTTTGCAGGTTTATCCAATAACGCGGGCTTTGCCCGAAATAGCGCCCAAGACGCAAGGCAAGCTCGGCCGTCAAGGGACGCTTGCCTTTCACAACATGATTGATGCGCATAGCGGGTACGCTCAACTCCCTGGCAAGGCGGTATTGCGACAGGCTCAGCTCGTCGAGCAATTCTTTCAGGTAAACTCCCGGATGGACAGGGGCAATATGCTTTTCTTTCATGTGGACCTCCTCAGTGGTAATCGATGATTTCCACGTATTCCGCATTGTCATCGCGCCATTCGAAGCAAATACGCCACCGATCGTTAATGCGAATGCTCCATCGTCCCGCCCGCTCACCCTTCAGGACTTCGAGCCGGTTCGAGGGCGGCAAGCTCAAATCTTCCAACCGGACCGCGGAATCAATCGCATTGAGTTCCATAAAGGCGCGTTGCTGAATATCAACTGGAAACTTTTTTGAAAAGCGCCGCTCGAAAATTTTTTTCGTTTCGCGGCAACGGAACGACCGAATCACGATAAATGATAAACAATCTGTTTACTATTTGTCAAGTCAAAGATCGGCCTTTTCAAACATGTTTGCTTTCGCCCTCTCCGCACGGGCATCCGTTGATCACCATCCCGGTCCGCCCGGTTAAGGAATATCCAGGCGCTGTTCTTTCGGCTAGTTCGTGCACAACTGCATAAGGGGAGGGAACCTGTCAACGTTTTGACGGCAGGCGCCCGCCGATTTTCGGGCGCTTCCGTCTTTCGCCTTCTTTTTGCGGCGTTTGGGCGCGCTTCAGCCTCTGGTACGCATTTTGCTTGGCTTCTTGTCATGGGATCGGCGGAGAAGCAATTGCTGAAGAACGCTTTTCAGGAGTTTGTCAAGGCGTCCGATTCTCTCAGCGCTTACTACCTGGTGCTGGAGGACCGTATAAAACAGCTCAATCGGGAGATAAACGAGAAGAACAAGGAGTTGGAGAAGTCGAAGGAAGGTTTTTACAACATCCTGAACTCTCTCCCTGTAGGCGTTGTCGTCCAGCACGGCGCTTCGACGCTTTTTACCAACAAGGAGGCCGAGAGGTTCGGGTGGCCGGAATTCTCGGAAAGGCTCGATCCTGCCGGCGGGGAGATGGGGGAAGTCAAGAACGGCAGAGGTACTTTTCGCTGGAGGAAGAGCAGTCTCGCCAACGGCTCGGCGGGCAAGGAAGTCATCGTTTTCGAAGACGTGACGGAGATGCAGAAAATGAAAGAGCGCTTCGAAAGGGATGAGAGGCTGCGGGCAATGGGGGAGATGGCGGCCAGGATTGCCCACGAGATCAAGAACCCCCTGGGCAGCATGCAGCTTTTCCTTTCGATGATCCTGCGCGGGAATGTCGGCCCCAGGGAAAAGGAATACGTCAATTCCGTGATCTTCGGGGTCAATACCATCGACAGGATCATCAATAATCTACTCTCCTACACCCGGCCGAAGACGGTCGTGCTCAGGCAGGCGCGTCTTTCCGGAGTGGTCAAGCAGACCCTCGATTTCATGAGCGTCTCCGTGGGCAGCAGGGACATCAGGATCAATTTTGACAGCGCCTACGACGCTGCCACGTGGTTCGATCCGGACCTGATCAAGCTGTCGTTGATGAATTTCATCAGCAATGCGATAGAGGCTATTTCAGATAAAGGATACATCAATGTGGGGATAAGGGAAGAAGGAAACTACGCGTCGGTGAGTTTCACGGACAGCGGCGCCGGCATGAGCGAGGAAACGAGAAGGAGCATATTCAACCCCTTCTTCACTACGAAGGATAAGGGCGTGGGTTTGGGGGCTCTTCATCGCGCACAACATCGTGAAGGCCCACGAGGGGTACATCGAGGTGGAATCGATCGAGGGCAAGGGGTCCACTTTTACGCTTTGCCTGCCGAAAGAGCGGTCATGAAAAATATCCTGGTCGTCGACGACGATTATCAGATGCGGGCGGCCCTGAGCGAGGCCCTCATAAAGGCGGGTTACGAGGTGGCTTCGGCCGAGGACGGCCGGGCCGCAATGGAATCGGTCAAAAAGTCGGTGTGCGATCTCGTGATCACGGACGTGAAGATGCCCTACATCAACGGGATCGACCTGCTCGGGCGCATAAAGAAGGAGCAGTGCTCCCTGCCGGTCATAGTCGTCACCGCCTACGGGACTGTGGAACATGCGGTAAACGCCATGAAGGAAGGCGCTTTCGACTACATCCAGAAGCCTTTCGATACGGAGACGCTCTACGGAGTGGTGGAGCGCGCCCTCGGCCTCGACGGCGGGAAAATCGTCTGCTCGTCCAGGGCCATGAAGGAAGTGCTCCTGAAGGCGAAGGCAGTGGCGCGAACGGACGCGACGGTCCTGCTGATGGGCGAGAGCGGCGTGGGCAAGGAGCTGATCTCCAGGTACGTGCACGAAAACGGCGAGCGTAGGGAAATGGCGTTTGTGGCGGTAAACTGCGCGGCATTGCCGGAGAACCTGCTGGAAAGCGAGCTGTTCGGCTACGAGAAAGGCGCGTTTACCGGGGCCGTGGCCAAAAAGCCTGGGAAGTTCGAGATTGCGGACAAGGGGACTATCCTGCTCGACGAAGTGACTGAGATGGACCTCAGATTGCAGGCGAAGCTCCTTAGGGTCTTGCAGGAAAGAGAGGTCGAGGCCATCGGCTCGAAGTATCCGAGGAAAGTGGACGTGAAAGTGATCGCCACCACGAATAAGAACCTCGCCTGGGTCGTCCAGGAGGGGAAATTCCGGGAGGACCTCTTCTATAGACTCAATGTTTTCCCAATAGTGGTTCCGCCGCTCAGGGAGAGACGGGAGGACATCCCCGAGCTTGTCGCGCACCTCCTGAAGAAGTATGCCCGAGGGACGGATACGCGCATCGGCGCGGAAGCAATGGAGTACATGATGCAGAGGAGCTGGAAGGGGAACGTGAGAGAGCTGGAGAACGCGGTCGCCAGGGCGTGCATCCTATCGGATTACACGGTCATTGAGCCGGCGCACCTCCAGGACCCCTGCGAAAAAACCGAGCCTTCGACCAACGGGACGTCGATCGACGCCGTCGGCTCCGTGAGGGAGATGGAAATGAGGCTGATCCTCGATGCGCTGAAATCGATGAACGGCAACCGGACGAGGGCGGCTTCCGTCCTGGGCATTACCTCGCGGACCTTGAGAAACAAGATCAGAGAGTATCGGGAGCAGGGAGTTGCGGTCCCATAAGGAGGCGCTGATGGGAGTGATCGACCTGATCGAAAAGGCGCTCGATATCAGGGTCTTTTATCAGCGGATCCTGGCGAGCAACATAGCCAACGCAGAGACGCCGGGTTACAAGGAGCAGGAGCTGGATTTCAAGAAAGAGATGGAGAGGGCGGCCACAGGCTCTACGCGGTTCGAGGTGACGCAGAAAGAGTCGGCGGACGGCATAGCGGCCATCGACGGAAACACGGTGGGCATGGAGGACCAGGTCGTAAAAATGACGGAGAACACCTTGATGTTCAATTCCCTGATCCAGATGATCAACAAGAAGTTTTCCATGATGCGCTACGCGATCAACGAAGGGAGGAAATAGAATGGATATGCTTGATATCCTGCGCATAAGCTCTTCCGGCATGAAAGCTCAGAGGACGAGGATGGAGGCCGTGGCGACGAACCTCGCGAACGTGCACTCGACGAAGACCGACGAGGGGGGACCTTTCAGGAAAAAGGAAGTGGTTTTTACCACGACGGACGTGTCTGACAAGAACACCTTCGGCTCGACCCTGGAGCACACGATGGAGGGGGTGAAGGTCGAGCAGATAGTCGAGAGCCAGAAGCCCTTCGAGCGGGTATACGAACCCTATCATCCCCACGCGGACGCTTCCGGCTACGTATCGCTTCCCAACGTCAACGTGATGGAAGAGATGTCGGACATGGTCGCGGCGACGCGGGCCTATGAAGCGAATGTCTCGGTGGCGGGAAACGTGAAGCAGATGTTCCAGAAATCCCTCGAAATAGGCCAGTAGGAGACGCCATGGTAGTGGAGAAGGTCGTATTCGACAATTTCGCGGTGAATGAGGGCGCCAAGGCGCAGAAAGCGGCCCCCTCCTTCTCGGAGATATTGAAAGAATCGATTAACAAGGTGGCCGAGCTCCAGAAGGAGGCGACCGAGCAAACGGAAAGGCTTGTCAAAATGGAGAGCCAGGACGTTCACAACACGATGATTTCCGTACAGAAGGCGGACTTGAGCTTCCAGATGATGATGCAGATAAGGAACAAGATTATCGACGCCTATCAGGAAATCATGAAGATGCAGGTATGAGGCGCCCATAGATGGAAGGTTTCATTGCCAACCTTAAGACGTATCTCAGGACTCTGCCGAAGAGCAAGCTCTATCTCTACCTCATGCTCCTGGTGGCCGTCGTAGGCGCATCAGCCATCGCCCTGTCTTTCCTGCAGAAAGAAGAGTATCAGCCGCTCTTCACCGGGCTCGACGTCGAAGACGCTTCAATGGTCACGGCGAAGCTGAAGGAGCAGAAGATCCCTTACAGGCTGGGCGTAAACGGGACCGCCATATTGGTGCCGAGGGAGAAGGTCTACGACGTGAGGCTGGCCCTTGCCGCCCAGAACGCGCTCCCCGGCTCAGGCGGCGTGGGTCTGGAGTTCTTCGACAGGACGAACTACGGCATGACCGAGTTTATGCAGAATATCAATTACAAGAGGGCCATACAGGGAGAATTGACGAGGACCATCAATCAGATGCCGGAAATCCGGGCCTGCCGGATCCACATCGCCATACCCGAGAAGACCCTCTTTACGGAGAAGGAAAAAGAGGCGACGGCGTCCGTGTTCCTCAAGCTTAAGCCCGGCAGGGACCTGTCCGGAGAAGAGGTGGCCGGCATAGTGCAGCTTGTGGCGGGCAGCATAGAAGGGCTTAAGGCCGAGAACGTGGTCGTAATAGACTCCTCCGGCAAGATCCTGCACAAGAGCGGCGATTCTGGTTCCACCTTCGCCGTCTCCGGCGCGGAATACGAGCTTCAGCGGAGCGTGGAGAAAAAGATCGAGGACTCGGTCCAGTCCATGCTCCAGACCTTCCTGATGAGCAGCAGGTCCGTCGTGAGGGCGAGCGTCGATCTCAACCTCCGGAAAGTGGAGAAGATGGAAGAGGAGTATGTCCCGGACAAAGCCGTCGTGACGAGCCAGAAAAAACTGAGCGAGAAGTCTGTGAACGGCAGGGGGAAACCGAGCGGGGTCCCCGGGGCAGAGGCAGCGGCCTCGGCAGCCGCCGCCAAGGCAAAGCAGGGCGTCGCGCCGAAGCAGGAAGAGCTGAACCTTAACCAGACGGAGAAAGAAGACGACCAGGTCGACTATGAAGTAAGCAAAACGGTGAGGAAGATCGTCGAGCCTTACGGCGACATCAAGCGCATCTCTCTGGCCGTGCTCGTCGACGGAAAATACGAGAAGGTAAAGGGGGAAAGGGGAAAGGGCGAGGAGTTAAAGTATATTCCCAGGTCGCAGCAGGAGCTGGCCAACATCCGGACCCTGGTGTTCAGGGCGGCGGGCTTGAGCGAAGAGAGGGGCGATAAGATCGAGGTCCTGAACATGCCCTTCGAGGTCGAGGATATGGCGGAAGAGAAGGGCCTCTTTGCGAATCCCGTCAACAAAGAACTGGCGCTCAATATGGGCAGGTACGTCTTCTATCTTATAATCGCGCTCTGCGTCTGCTTCTTCGTACTGAAGCCCTTCTACAGGATGTCCCAGAAGAAGGAAGAGGCACTTCCTCTGCAGAAAATCAAAGACATGTACATGAAGACGGGGGGGGCTGAAGGCCCGGCGGTCCTGGCTGCCGGCCAGACCCAGCCCGCCCTCGGCGAGGCGTTCAAGGACAAGGCGCTCGTGGGATCGATCGTGCGGGAGTGGGTTAAGGAGGGCGGCTGATGGATGCGCCGGCAGAGCTTCCCGGAATAAGAAAAGCCGCAATCCTCCTTTTGACCATGGATGAGAACCTCTCGAAAGAGGTAATCAGGGAGCTGGATGAAGATGATATAGAGGCGGTCGGACAGGAAATAGCCGCACTGCGCCTCATACCGCACGATCTCGTGAGCAGGGTGCACGAGGAGTTCGTGAGGAAAATCGACGGCCGAAAAAGGAACGTCGTCGGCGGGGAAACCAGGTTCAAAATGCTGATCGAAAAGAGCCTGGGCGCGGAGAAGGCGGAGATTTTCGTGGGGAACATGGAGTCGAGGAGGGGCATGCCGGGCGATTTCCTGAGAAGCGCAGATGCGAGGATGCTGGCGAATCTGTTGCGCGGGGAGCACCCCCAGACAATCGCCCTGGTCCTCTCCATACTGAGCATAAAAAAGGCGCGGGACCTGGTGACGCATCTGCCGGAAAAAATCCATCGGGACGTGCTCTCCCGGATGGCATACCTGGAAAAGGTAGATAAGAAAATCATCGAGGACGTGGAGAACGTCCTCAAGGAACAGCTGGAGACGACCAGCGCGGTGGAGGGCAAGCAGATTGGCGGGGTCGAGATGGTCGCGGGCATCCTCAACCAGATGGACAGAAAGCTCGAATCGGAGCTGCTGGGGCAAATAGAGGAAGAAGACGCGGCCCTTGCGGAGCGGATAAGGCAGCTCATGTTTACCTTTGAAGACGTCATGAAGATCGACGACCGGGGCATGCAGATGTTGCTGAAGGAGATTGCTTCGGAAGACGTCCTCATGGCCCTGAAGGGCGCTTCCGACGACATCAAGGAGAAGATCTACAAAAATATGTCGGAAAGGGCCGCTTCGATCCTCAAGGAAGACCTGGAGGCGATGGGCCCTGCCCGGGTCTCCGACGTCGAGCGGGCGCAGATAAAGATAGCTATGATAGCGAAGAAGCTGGAGTCCGAAGGCAAGGTAATGCTCTCGAAGGGCGATGAACGATTCGTTTAGGGCTTCCATGCTGTTCACCTTTGACGACCTCGCGCGCCAGGAGCATGGGAGGGCCGAGGCGAGCTTTGTCTCGTTTTTCCGTGCCGGCGCCGAGGAGGATAAGAGAGATAAGGCGGTCGAGGAGGAGGCGCCGGAGGCGAGCCTCGAGGACCTGGCCAGAAAAGCCTTTGAGGACGCCTATGCGGAGGGGGAAAAGGCAGGCCGCGATATGGGCATGCGGCGGGTGGAGGTCATCGCGAAAAGACTCGAGAGGAATATCGAGGAGCTGTCGTCGTTCAGGATTGCCCTGGAAGGGAAGTATGAAGAGTTCGCCGTCGACCTTGCCCTGAAAGCAGCCGAGGCGATAATCCTCCGTGAGTGCGCGGAGCACAGGGAGATTCTGGCGGCCATGATAAGAAAGGCCATGGAGATGTGCGAGGAGAACAGCGAGCTCGTCATAAGGGTCAGGGCTGAGGATTCGCGCTATATAGAGACCATCCGCAGCGACCGCATCAGGGTGATCGCCGACGACGGGCTGAAGGAGCCTGGCTTTACGATAGAAACGCGGGTGGGCGATATAGACGGCAAGATCAGCTCCCAGTTGGAAGAGCTGAGAAGGGCGCTGACCGGCGATGGAGACTGACCGGCGGCGGCTGTTGGAATCGACGGAGAGACTGGCCCGTCTCTATCCGTACAGGATATACGGAAGGGTAAACCAGGTAGTGGGCCTCGTCGTCGAGGGCAGGGGGCCTTTGTCGTCCGTGGGCGACTCGGCGCTGATCTATCCCCTCGACGAATTGTCGCCCATACGCGCGGAGGTAGTCGGCTTCAGGGACGGAAAAACCATGCTCATGCCCCTGGGGGACCTCCGGGGCATCGGCATAGGATCGCGCATAGTCTCGAAGAAGCAGGCCGTGAGCGCGGCTGTGGGAGAGAATATCCTGGGCCGCGTCATTGACGGTCTCGGCAATGCCATAGACGGCAAGGGTCCCCTGAACTGCCGCGAGTCCGTCCCTATTCACCAGGATACCGCAAACCCCATGAAAAAGCGGCGCATTACCGATCCCCTCGATTTGGGAGTGAGGAGCATCAACGGTCTTCTAACCTGCGGCAGGGGGCAGAGGATGGGGATCTTTGCGGGATCGGGCGTCGGGAAAAGCGTGCTCCTCGGCATGGTCGCGCGACATACCGAGGCTAAGGTGAACGTGATCGGCCTGATCGGCGAAAGGGGCAGGGAGGTTCGAGAGTTCATTGAAAAGGACCTGGGCGATGGGATCAGCCATTCGGTGGTCGTGGTGGCGACGTCCGATCAGCCCCCTCTCATAAGGGTTAGGGCGGCGTTTCTCACCATCGCTCTTGCCGAATATTTCAGGGAGCGGGGAAACGACGTGCTGCTTCTCATGGATTCTTTGACGCGATTCGCCATGGCGCAAAGAGAGGTCGGCCTTGCCATAGGGGAGCCGCCGACGACGAAGGGGTACCCGCCGAGCGTCTTTTCTCTGCTCGCAAAGATCCTGGAAAGGGCGGGCAACGGCGAAGGGGAGGGCGCCATGACCGCCATTTATACGGTGCTCGTGGAAGGCGACGATCTTGACGACCCCATAGCAGACGCGGCGCGGTCCATCCTCGACGGCCACATCGTGCTCTCCAGAAAGCTGGCAAACGGGAACCATTACCCGGCGGTGGACGTGCTCAAGAGCGTCAGCCGGGTAATGAAGGACATCGTCTCCAGAGAGCAGATAGGGTACGCGGGCAGAATCATCGAGGTGCTGGCAGAGCACGAGAGGGCCGAAGACCTTATTAATATAGGGGCATACGCGTCCGGCAGCAACCGGAAGATAGACTATGCGATCTCCATGATTGAAAAGGTGAAGCTTTTCCTCGCGCAGAAGAGCGACGAGAAGGCCACCCTCGAGGAAACTATCAACAGCATGAAGATACTCTTCTATGTTTAGGTTTCGCTTTGCAAAGCTCATCGAGATCAAGGAAAAGCTGCTGGAGAACAAACGAGAGGAACTGAAGAGGGCGATTTCGGCCTCCGCCGCGCTGGCTCAGGGGATCCGCGCGGTGGAAGAGGAGACCGCCCGGCGGTGCGAGGCCATGGTCGACCGGTGCATGGCGGGAGAGACATTTTCCTTGCTCATGGGCCACCTGGGCTACCTCGACCGCAGGAAAGCGGCCATGGGGGAAGAAAAGAAAAGCAAGGACGGCCGGGTCGAGGCCCTGAGAAAAGAGCTGTGGGGTCTTGCTGTGGAGCTGAAGATGTACGAAAGGCTGAAACTAAAGGACTGGCAGGCGGCAAGGATGGCGGAGCGGAAGAAGGAGCGGAAAGTGATGGATGGGCTGGCGGGGAGGGGGGCGGAAAGTTCTTCCGGATAGGAAGAATTTTCCAGCGCTGAAAGCTCCCCCCGCTCAAATTCGGAACTCGCGAAGCTTCTTCGTCTCGTCGTCCTTGTTGGTGGAAACAACGCACTTTTCACGTCCATCGTTCTAAGCTCAGGTTTCGCTCAGCCGCCGAATTTGCGCCCAAGGCCGCTATTTTTCCGGCCCTGGCGGAAGTGGGCGCCGCTCCTTGCTGCTTCAAGCAGGTTCCGAGCGCCGCCCGCAATGCTCGCTTTAGGAAACGGCTTAAGTCCTGCCTCTGTCGTCCGCATTCCTCAATGGTCCGGCCGCTGCTTGGTAGGGATTGAAATAGGGCGTTCATCGAGCTATCCTTGCGGCTCCCCGCCCGTGGCACGGTTCTTGTTTATGTTCCCCTCATGCCGCAGACAATAATCAACCTTCCGACAACGGGGATGGCGTCCGGATGCACGAGGGGGGCGGACCTCAAGTCGGCTGCCGCGCTCATCGGCGACGTGGGCTTTAGCGCCCAACTGAGCCGGGCGATGGAGAAAGGCGTGAACCCGGGCGAGACGCAGGGCCCCGGGGAAGCGAACGGCTATACGCCTCTCGATCTGCCGGCCCTTGCGTCGCTTCTCCCGGGGAACGATGAGACCGCATCCGGACAAAGCGGCGTCGCGTCTTCCGGCCAAACCGTGCAGCCGGCATCGGAGCGGGCTGCGCCGGCAACTTCGGCGCAAACGACAAAAGCGACGTACTGCCGGTCCGCAAAGGCCGTTTGGGCGCAAGCTCTCTCAAAGGCTTCAGGCCGGGCCGGCCCGAAGGGATCCGGGCAGGCGGCGCCTCAGACGAAAGCCGCGGCAGGCGCCGGGGCTTTTGCAGATCAAGTGCAGGATGACGAGAAAATTGGAGGCGCAGGCGTCAAACCCGATCAGCAATCGCAAGACCTGATCATGGGGCTTTTGACCCTCGTGATGCTTAAAGGGGCTGGCGCGCAGCCGGCTGCGGCAGCCTCAACGGACATGGGGGAGGAGAAGGCTGCCCTCGAAGCGGCGATCGCACATCAGGGGGACCGGGGTGCAGAGAGCACCGGACAGAACGGCGCGCCTGCGCCGGATAGCGGCAGCACAGAGCCGCAGGTCGCCTCGCCGGCCCGGCTTGCAGGCGTCGGCCCCGGGGACCGACGGCAGACAGCGTCCGCAATCTCCGCAGGCGAGACGCAGCCGCTTGCGGCGCGTCTCTTCGATGCATTGGAAGGTGAACCCGCGACGCCTTCCGGGCCGCAAGCGGCCCTCAGCGCCGAGGCGGGACTGACGCCGGCCGGGGAAGGCTCGCTTGGCGACCAGCGTCTTGCCATGCGGGTATTCGGCGGCCCGGGCAGCCCAAGACAGGCAGGCCCGGAAGGGTGGACGGGATCAAACATGCAGGACGGAGGCGCGGCGGCAGCGAATAAGGCGGGAGATGGAAGCGCCCGCGCCGGGAACGCCGTATCAGCTGATTTGACGCCCCTCCTCGAGAGTCCGGACCGCGACAAGCCGGCCGATGAGGCAGCCGGCAGGGAGAGATCCTCAGGCGGGCAGAGCTGGCCGGTCGCGGTCGACGCGAGCGCTCCCACAACCGATGGGTCCGCCCCGCAGCAGCCTGCCTCCTCTCAGCCCGACCCCTCAGGCGCCATCGAGAGGTTCGATCAGGTCATGAAACAGGCCGGAGGCGGCAAAGGCGTCCATGATTTGACAGTCAGGCTGACGGTAGGAAACGAAGGGCGCCTCGTTCTCGGCCTGAAGGACTTAGGCGGCAGCGTGACCGTGGAGGTCAAGGCATCGAACCAGGGGATGATAGACCTCCTTCAGTCCCAGCGGGACGTCATCATAAGCCGCCTGGAAAGCAAAGACATATACGCGGACCTGGTAATCGACCCGAACGCCTCGGGGACGCCGGAAAAGAGAGACAAGAGGGAGACGGGGCAGAGTATGCCCGGTCCCCGGAAGCAGACAGGAGAGGGTTTTAACACGTTTCTTGAAACGATAGTGTAAGGCTTTCGTTTGAGATTTATCATAAAGGAGGCGCTATATGTCAACGCAAGCGGTGGCTTCCGCAGCCAACACGACCATCGGGTCTTCTGCTGCTGCTTCCGGTACTTCCGGCTCGAGCACTATGAACCAGAATGAGTTTTTGCAGCTCCTCATTACCCAGCTCCAGAACCAGGATCCCCTGAACCCTACGGACACCAATCAGTTCGTGGATGAGATGTGTCAGCTCACCGGCGTGCAGGCGCTGACGAACATGCAGACGGACCTCGACAACGTCGCGAGCTCGATGCAAGCCGGCGGCATGGGCCAGATGGCCTCCGCGATAGGGGATTATATGCAGGTGAGCGGCACGACCATATCGATGGGCGACGAGGTCGTCCTTGCGCCGAGCGGGAACTACGATTCCCTCACCTTGACGCTGCAGGGTTCCTCGGGCGCCCAGACGACGCAGACCTTCGCTTCCGGCCAATCGCCCGTATATAACGACACGAGCGGGAATTACACCATAGTGGGCGCCACGCAGACGACGAGCGGCGTCGCATCGAGCTGCAATTACAACGTGTATCGGCTCATCACCGGCGTCCAATCGGGCAGCTCGGGCGCGTCTCTCGTCGCCTCCGACGGGACTGCCTATCCAGCGAGCCAGGTGAAGGAAATAATCGGCAGCGGGTCTTCAAACTCAGCCGCCGGCCAATAATCAAATAAGGGGGAGGGCATCATGCTTAGCTCGCTTTACTCAGGCATCAGCGGCCTTTTGTCGAATTCCGAGTGGCTCGACACGATAAGCAACAACGTGTCGAACGTTAATACCGTCGGGTACAAGGCACAGAATGCGCAGTTCGAAGACGTGCTTTACCAGACGATCGTGGGGGCGAACGGGACATCCCAGGTGGGCAGCGGCTCGGCCCTGGAGTCCGTCAATACGGATTTCTCCCAGGGCTCCTTCGAATCGACGAATTCTTCGACCGACCTCGCCATAGGAGGGCAGGGGTTCTTTATCGTAAAAAAATCGGGGGACCAGACCGATTACTACACGAGGGCCGGCAGTTTCTCCCTGGACACTAACGGCGACCTGATCGATGCCTCCGGCGACTACGTGCAGGGGAAGGCCATAGATCAGGCGACCGGCACCGCCTTCGGCGTCGACGGCAACATCGTGATATCCCAACAGCCGAGCGAGCCGAAGCCGACCGCGACCATGGACATGGTCGTTAACCTGGACTCAAGCTCGGCGTGGGCGGGCTCGTACAGCGTGGCGAGCTACACCGGCTCCGCGAGCGACGTCGCGAGCGTCTCGGCGGCCTCCAACGACTACCCTGCGGCAGGCACGTACACCCTGACGCTCGGGACTACCGTGACGGTCGGCTCCACCGTCGAATATAATGCGACCCTGACCCTTCCCAGCGGCGAGGCCGTCACGCTCACGCTGCCGAGCAACGACAACGTTGCGGACGTCCAGGGCCTCGATGCGTCCACCGGCAATCCAGTGGACACGGGCCTTAACCTCACCCTTGGCGCTCTCTCAACGGGCGACCAGACCGTCTTCAATGTGACCGGCTTCAACCCGAGCTCTGCCACCTCCACCTCCAACTATTCCTCTTCCATGACCGTCTATGACTCACTCGGCACGGGTCACGTGGTCACGGTCTATTTTGCCAAGACCGCTTACGATCCCACGTCTCAGGCTTCCACCTGGAACTGGTACGCCGTGCCCCAGAGCGGCGACGCGATCGTCTCCGGAGGGAGCGGGACCCTGATGTTCAACGCCAACGGCGTACTTACGTCCGGGGGCAATGCCCAGCCGATAACCTTCGACTTCGCCGGCGCCCAGGCAGGGCAGACCGTCGACCTCGTGATGGGGTCGGGTTCGGGGGAGGGTTCCACCACGCAGTATTCCTCCTCCTCGAATACCGTCTACCAGAGTCAGGACGGCTATCCGCCCGGCGTCCTCCAGTCCATCAGCGTCAGCCAGGCCGGGGTCATCTCGGGGAGCTACGACAACGGACAGATCCTGAAGCTCTACCAGCTCGACCTCGCGAACTTCAACGATCCGCAAGGGTTGGAGAGGGCCGGGGGCAATCTCTATTCCGCGACCCTCACCTCGGGCGTCGCCTACACCTCAGCGCCGGGCCAGGGCGGCATGGGGAAGATAAATGCCAATTCGCTCGAAGAATCGAACGTCGATCTGGCCACCGAGTTCTCGGACATGATAATCGCCCAGAGCGGCTATGAGGCGAACTCGAAGGTGATTACAACGACGGACGAGATACTGCAAACGCTCATGAACATGAAAACGACTTAGTAGCCGGCCGGCCGGGCGCTTTTTGCGCCCGGCCGGCTTTCTTTTCGGCTAAGGAGGCGACTTTACAGCCAACCCTTCTTTTTGAGCCATTCCGTCTCTTCCGCGAGCATCTCGTTCCAGTTGCCCGCAGCGATGTCTTTCAGATAGGGTTCCTCGGATATGGTGGTTCCCCAGCCCTGGGCGTAATAAGTCAACTGGTTGTCGCGGCTGCGCATCGTGACGGTCCCGTTCGGCCCCACGCCGGTCGGCGCCTGAGCCGATAGGTCTTTCAGGGCGCCGATAACCGCCTCGGTCTCTGTCGTCTTGGCCTTCCTGACCGCTTCTCCGAACAGCAACGCCCCCGTGTAAGCGCCCCACGTCCAGTGGAGGGGAGGTGAGCCAAAACGCTTCACATGGGCATCGTTGAACTCATGATTTACCTTCGTATCGGGGAAAGTTCTCGTATACATCGTTGCGCTATACAACCCCGCCGGAAACTTGCCCAAGCCCTTTCTGACTGCGTCGATGGCCTCGTACTCAGCCAGGCTCTTCATGAAGAACTTGCTGGTGTCGAAAAGCCCGTACACCCAGCCCTGTCTGATGAAGCTGGTTACGTCTCCCCCATAGAGGTCATTGTATACTGCATCCGGTTTTGCCCTCATGATTGCCGTAATGTGCGGGGTGAAATCCGCCTCCCCGAGCTTCGGCCAGGCCTGTCCGATGATCTCCGCCTTGGGATAAAACTTCTTCAGGTGCTCGAGGAAAGTTTCGACCGACTCCCTGCCGAAGGAGTAGTCGGCCGCGATCGTATACCACCTGGTAAGGCCGAGTTCTTGTGATTTGTTTGCCGCATACCTGCCCCCGACAATGTTGTCGAGCAGGGTGTCGCGGGTCGATCTGAAGCAGTACCTGCTTCTGACCTTCGGATCTGCCGTAAAGGCCGTGGTCTCGTTAATTGCGAAAACCACCTTCCTGAGGTCTTTTGAGATTGCGGCAATAGCGAATGCCTCTGCGCTTGAGCCGTGGGCAAAGATGAGATCGACATCCGATCCGGCCGCAAACTCCCTCGCATAGCGGACAGCCTCTTCGGGCTTGCCGAAAGTATCGCGCTGGAACGCTTCGACCCTTCTCCCGAGGAGGCCTCCTTTATTGTTGATTTCGTCCACCCAGAGCTGCACTCCCCGGAAGGCCGCTTCGCCCGACATGCCGATAGGCCCGCTGGCAACGCCCAGAAGGCCCAGCCTTATCGGTCTTGCCTGCGCCCTTAAGATAGCCGGCCCGAGAGAGCCGCCCGCCGCGACGCCCGCAGCCCCGATCAGCGCGGTCTTAAGAAAATCTCTTTTTGTGAATCCTTCCGCCGCCTCCTTTTTTTCATTACCCATGACGCCCCCCCTTTGGAAAAAGAATAGGTGATCTGTTTCTACTCCCCCCCCGCCATTTTGTCAAGCTTCTTAGTACGATTTTCGAGCCTTTTTGTATGTCTCCAGGCGCCGCTCATTTTGTCGCCGAAGCGCCTTCCCGTCATCGGCAGGGGCGACATTTTCATATTGCAGTCAAGGGCGTCCTATGGGATAATCATGCGAGGGCCGCCCGGCGAAAGCCCAATTCTTCTAAGCCCTAAAGCGTGTATAAGCTGATGTCTCCGGTCGTGTATAGGCAGGAGTCCTGAGAGGGACGCCTTGCCGGCGGCTTAAAAGGAGGTACGCGAGATATGGAATTCGAGCACATGACTCTAAAGAGAGAGGGCGGCGTCGCAACGTTGACCCTTGATCGGGCCGACAAGCTCAACGCGATGACCACGGGTATGTGGAAGGATTTCTTGAGGATACTAAAGATCGTCGGCGACGACGACGAGTCTAAGGCGCTCATCCTAACCGGCGTCGGCCGGGCTTTTTGCACGGGTTCCGACGTGCAGGACAGGCTGGCCGGCCGGCTGGCCGGGCGGAAGGTCGACGCGACTCGCAGGGACCTGCTGGGGCCGGTCGGCTACCCCGCCTATGCGCTGCGGACGCTGGACAAGATAACGATCGCGGCGGTCAACGGCATGGCCGTCGGCGCCGGGCTATCCATAGCCTTGTTCTGCGATATCAGGCTGGCTTCCGCCTCGGCCCGGTTCGGCGCCATCTGGGTGAAAATGGGGCTTGTGCCCGATCTCGGCGCAAGCTATGCCCTCCCCCGCATAGTGGGGACATCGAAGGCGCTCCAGTTGATGACGACGGGTGAAATGGTCGGCGCCGCGGAGGCTAAGGAGCTTGGCCTCGTGTCGGAGGTCATGCCCGGCGAGGAATTGATGCCGGCGGCCGCGAAGCTGGCGTCCCGCATTGCCGGGGGGCCGTCGGTCGCCATCGAGCTGATGAAACGCGCGGTATATAAGGGTATCCATAACGACCTGCTCGGCCAGCTCGATTTCGAGGGGTACGCCCAGAATATATGCCGCTATACGGAGGATCACAAGGAGGCGGTCGAAGCGTTCCTGGAGAAGAGAGAGGCCAGGTTCAAAGGTAAATGACAGGAAAGGCGGTGGAAGGCATGGACGCGGACAGAGGGCTGATATTCGATATCCAGCGCTACAGCATGCATGACGGGCCGGGCATCAGGACAACCGTCTTTATGAAGGGCTGCCCGCTGCGCTGCCGGTGGTGCTCCAATCCGGAATCCTTTAAACCCGTTCCCGAGATAATGGCGAACGATCTGCGCTGCGTTCGCTGCGGGGAGTGCGCCAGGGTCTGCCCTGAAGGGGCAATCACAATCGGTGCGGCGCGGAGAGTAGACCGGGCAAGGTGCAACCTCTGCATGAGGTGCGTCGAGGCGTGCCGGACAGGCGCCTTGAGGGTTGCCGGCGCGTATATGACTGTCGGGGAAGTCGTCTCCGAGGTCCTGAAGGATCAGCTTTTTTATAGAAACTCCGGGGGCGGAGTGACCGTCTCCGGAGGCGAGCCTTTGTTCCAGGCGGAATTCGTACGGAATCTGCTCAGAGAATGCAAGCGGCAGGGGCTCTCGACCGCGGTCGATACGAGCGGGTTCGCAAACGAGGAGGTCCTGGAGAGTCTTTTCGAATTTGTCGATCTTTTCCTCTTTGACGTCAAACACATGGATTCTGCCGCCCATGCCCGCATGACGGGCAGGGAAAACGAGCGTATATTGCGAAACGCCCGCATCGCTGCTCAAAGGGTGCGAACATGGGTAAGGGTCCCTCTCATACCGGGCTACAACGACTCGAAGCAAACGATTACGGACCTGGCGACTTTTGCCGCAGCGATCGGGGCAGAACAGGTATCCCTTCTTCCGTACCATGAGTGGGGAAAATTGAAATACAGGCAACTGGGCCGGCGATACACGCTGCGCGTTGGTCAGTTGGATGACGACCGGGTCGAATCACTCGGCAAGATAATAGAGAGTCATGGGTTGAAAGCGGCGATAGGACGTTGAGCGGCCGGGGGGGGATCATGACGGAGCAAGCGCTTGCGGGCATTAAGGTCTTGGATTTGGGCCGCTATATCGCCGCTCCGTTTTGCACGAAACTGCTCGCCGGTTTGGGAGCGGAAACGATCAAGGTCGAGCATCCGAGAGGCGGCGACCCCGCAAGGAAAATGCCGCCCTTCCTTCATGACAAGCCCCACCAGGAAGGCAGCGGCCTTTTTCTCTACCTCAACACCAACAAGAAAAGCGTCACCCTCGATTTCAAATCGCCCACGGGCATGAAGATCCTCAAAGAACTGATCCGCCGGGCAGACGTCATGGTCGACAATTTTTCCCCGAGGGTCATGCAGGGTCTCGGTCTGGACTACGCCTCCGTCCAAGAGATCAACCCTGCCATCGTCATGGTCTCGATCACGAACTTCGGCCTCACGGGACCCTACAGGGACCTCAAGGCCACCGACATAGTCGAGTATGCCCTGGGCGGCTTGTCATACATGAGCGGCGACCCCGATCGCGAGCCCCTGAAGCATGTCGGCGCCCAGGCGCAGTACCAGGCAGGACTGAACGCCTTTGTCGCCTCCATGGCGGCTGCGTATCTGGCGGAAGAAACGGGAATCGGCCAGCATGTGGATATTTCGATAATGGAGGTAATAAATTCGATAGATGAATATGGCTTGATTACCTGGGAATACCAGAGGCAGGTCTACGGGAGACGCGGGAACATAGGGGGCCAGCATCCCTGGGGATTATTTCCTTGCAAGGACGGGTTCGTAGGCATACTCGTGACCGGCGCGAGAAACTGGGCGCGATTCATCAAACTGACAGGCCTTGCCGGGTTGGCTGATGAAAAGTTCTCGACCGCGCCGTCGCGCCTCGATCATCGCGACGAGCTCGATGCCATATTAATTCCGTGGCTCATGGAATATGCGAAGGAGGAATTGTATCACAAGGGACAGGCGGAAGGGCTTCCTTTCTCATTTCCCCGCACCGTTGCAGACCTGTTCGATTCTCCCCAGTATAAGGCCCGGGGGTTCTGGGTGGATATCGACCATCCGGCAGCGGGCAGACTCACGTATCCCGGGCGCCCGGCATAATGAGCAAGACGCCGTACCGGGTCGAGCGCTCTCCTCTGCTCGGCGAGCATAATGAGGAGATATACTCGAAGGTACTGGATTTGAGCAAAAAGGAACTGGCGACGCTTTCCGGCGCCGGAATCATCTGAAGATCGCAAAAGGAGCGCAATGGCGGAGTTGTCTTTGAAGAATATCAGGATTGTAAGCCTGGGCGTAGCGTGGGCAGTGCCTCGGGCCGTAACGATGCTTGCGGACCTTGGGGCCGAGGTCATAAAGGTTGAATCGATCCAGGCAATGGATGTGGGTCGCGGCAGGGCAACGACGGCCATGCCGGCGGGCGCGTATCCTGATGGGATTCCCGGAGAGCGGCCTTACAACCGACGGGGCTTGGTCCACCATACCAATCGCAACAACTTGGGCATAACCTTAGACCTGAGCCGGCCCAGGGGCAGAGAAGTTTTCAGGGAGCTTGTAAAGATAACGGATGTCGTGGCGGTCGGGTACCCTCCCAGGACCTCGGAAAAGCTTGGGGTCACTTACGCCGCCTTGAAGGAAGTGAAGCCGGACATTATTATGCTTTCAATGCCGGCATTCGGCTCAACCGGTCCCGAGTCCAACTACACCGCCTGGGGGGCATCCCAGGAACAGATGGCCGGCCTGACAGAGTTGACCGGCTACATCGGCGACAACGAGATGCCTATGAAATCGGGCATAGATTACGGCGATCCGACTGCAGGGGAAACGGCTGCAGGGTTTATCCTTGCGGCTCTCCGCTATCGCCGGAAGAGCGGCAATGGGCAGTTGATCGATATATCGCAGTGTGAGGCGACCAGTATGCTCATCGGCGAGGCAATCATGGATTACTCTATGAACAAGAGGCTTTGGAAGCGTATGGGCAATCGCGATCCTGTTGCAGCCCCTCAGGGCTGTTACCGATGCTCGGGCGAGGACAAATGGGTGGCGATTTCTGTCTGCAATGACGACCAGTGGGCCGGGTTTTGCGAAGCAATCGGTGAGACGTCCTGGTGCAAGGAGGATAAATTTTCCGATGTTTTAGGACGACGCCGGAATCATGACGAATTGGACCGCCTGATAGGCGAATGGACCGCCGCCCGCACCCATTACGAGGTCATGGAGCTTATGCAAGAGGCCGGCGTGCCTGCAGGCGCCGTCCTGAACGCGCAGGAGCGCCGGGAAAATTCGCACCTCAACGAGCGGGGCTTCTTTCTTAAGGGCACGCATCCCGAGGTGGGCACGCACCATTACCAGGGACCTCCGATGAAGTTGAGCAAGACCCCTATAACGATCCGCAGATTAGGGCCGTCCCTGGGAGAGCACAATGAATATGTTTTAAGCGATCTTTTGGGGATGTCTAAAGAAGAGATTGCCCTGCTGGAGCGACAACAGATCATCGGGACAAAGCCTCTGTCGGGTGCAGACAGGGGCGCAGGATAGTTCGTCGTCCAAAGACCGTGTTCACGGGAAGCTAAATCGAGATGGATTTCAGGTTTTCATCCGGGGAAGAAGACTTCAAGCGGCAGGTGTGCGATTTTTTTGCGAGGGAGGAGAGCGCCGCCGCACGAAAGGTGAGCTTGTTGGGCGCGAAGATTCACGGCGGCATCGGCATAACCGTCGAGCACGATATGCAGCTTTATTTCCGGAGGGCCAAGGCGGCAGAGCCTCGCTTTCGGGGACGGCGACTTTCACCGTGAAGTCGTGGCGCGAAAAATGGGTCTTTAGCGAGGGTCTATCCCCAGGTCCTCATAAGCTCATTCGAAGGGACGACAAAATGATAGATCTCCCTCATGAGCTTCAGTTGGGCTTCGTGCAGCTCAGGCGCGCTAGATGCTATGCAGTCCTCTGCGATGACCACGTAGTAGTCTCGCAGCCACCCGTCGCGCGCGGTCGACTCGACGCAGCCCTCTGTGCACCACGCCGCTAACGATTATCGTCTCCCTGCCTGCAGCCCGCAGGATCTGATCGAGGTCTGTGCCGACGAACGCGCTCGGCCTATGTTTTCTAACGATCATATCGCGCTCCCCGGGCTTCAGGCGATCCACAACCCGATGTCCCCACGTCCCGTCGATCGTAAGAAGCGCCCTTGATTCGTCGTTATTCCACCGTTTCAGGGAAAGCGCGATCGTCGCGGGCGCCGAATAGGAAGCGCTTCTGTTCTGTGTATTTTGAACGTAAACAACCAGAACGCCCCGGTCCCTGGAAGCCTCGATCAGGGTAGCGAGAGGTTCTATGATCCGGTTTGTCTGCTCCACATTTTTTCCGTACTTGTCGTAGTGGCCGCCGGGCGTGCAGAAGTCGTTCTGCATGTCGACGACGATGAGGGCCGTCGCTTCGGGCTCGATTGTTTCCTGAAGATCGACGCGCACCGATTTGCCGAAAACCATTTTGGCCATGGGACGCCTCCTTATCTTTGTGTCGGTCTCACTCGAGACACTGATCGTCCTGCCTGCAAAGCCGCCCATGCCGGGCAGACGGTCCGGCAATGTTCACGGGACCGACTGCCTCTGCCGTATGACCCCTCACGGCCGCGGCAGTCGGATCGCACTCCGGTCGGCAAGTGCCGAAATGTTATATTCCTGTCCAATGCGTTGTCAAGAAAAAACTATGCCGCCGTTCTTACGACGATCGGCGCGATTGCGCCCGGCGCCGGACGCCCTTTTTAGCCCCGGCCTTTTTTGGCGGCGGCGCAGTTTTTGCCCTATCACAATCCGGGTCCGGTGAAATACGGGCGTCTTCGAAGGAAGGCGGCCGTGTTCGAAGCCTTTATTCGTAAACGAGAATCCCGGACGGATGTCCCGCAGGTCCCTCATGTCCCCTATGTCAAGAAAGTGACATAAACCGTTTGCCTCCCAACACCGCGCCTGCGCGGCGCTGCCCTAAAAGGAGCGCGCTTTACCCCGTGGCGGTCGTTTTTCCTTGTCGGACGCTGTTGGCACATATATTGCTCAGGGAAGGCTCGAAGGGGAAAGATATGGCCGAAGAAGCAAGAGAAGAAATAGTCGTCCCGGAGAGTCCGCAGCAAGAGAAAAAGAAGAAAGGGCGCCTGAAGGTCGTCCTGATCGCCGTTGTTGCGGCCGCGATCGCCGGCGGGGTCGGATACCAGCTGTACGGCAAGACTCTTCTGAAGCGCCCGGAGCAGAAACAGGAGACGGGCAGAGGGCAGGATAAGACGGCGCGGGAGAAAGTCGAGGTCGGACCTATCCTCTCGCTGGAGCCGTTTATTATCAACGTCTCGGGAGATCCCCTGAAATTTGTCAAGATTTCCGTGGCGATGGAGCTGAAAAACGAAAAAGCCGCGGAGCAAACGAAGAAGATGACCCCGGTAATCCGGGACATCATGCTTTCCGTGCTCGGGACCAAGAAACCGGAAGTTTTCATGGACGTAGGCGGGCGCGCCGCCATGAAAAAGGAGCTGTTCGAGGGCGTCGGCCGGCTC
>CAVTDX010000119.1:0-32699 GCA_963733345.1 uncultured delta proteobacterium | reverse complement strand
TTTTTCCCTGTTGCTTCGACTTACGAGTACGTATTGCTCGGGTTACGACGGCCCCGATTATCCCGCCTGCCGCATCCTTGCCGACGCCCTGAGCAGCCGGCGCAGCGCGCTCTTCGATCTCGTGCCTCAAGGCAAGGCCCTGTATGCCGGATTCAGCCTCGACACGATGCCCCAGGCAGGTCTCGGCTACGCCCTGGCCGCCTTCCCGAAAGGCGCAGATCCGGAAGGCCTCCTGAAAGAGATGCAGCGCATACTGGCGGACAACGTGAAAAACGGGCTTCCCGCCGACCTCGTGGAAGCGGCCAAACGGGCAAGGCTGACAAAGGCGGAACTGGAGAACAATTCAGTCCTCGGGTTGGCCGCAACCTGGTCGGAAGCCCTTGCCCTCCAAGGCAAGCGGTCGCCCCGGGAGATGATGCAAGCCATCGAAGAGACGTCCCCGGAAGACGTCGACCGCGCGGCAAGCAAGTACCTGGACATGGAACATTCAATTGCGACGATCCTCACGCCCGAACCTTCCGGGCAGGCCACGGCTGCTAAGACACACGGCCCGGGCATCGAATCTTTCACGCCTACCCATGTAAAACCTGTAAGGCTCCCCCAGTGGGCGAAAAAGGCCCTCAGGCGTCTCGAGATACCGAAGTCCGCCGTCAACCCCTCGGTCACCGTATTGCCCAATGGTCTCAAGCTGATCGTGCAGCCTGAGTCGGTCAGCGATGCGGTAAGCGTCTACGGCCGCGTCAGGAGCAATGCAGACATGGAAGCCCCGGAACGGAAAGAAGGCGTGGACGAGGTGCTGGAGCAGCTCTTCTCTCACGGGACGGCCACCCTCGACCGTGTTGCTTTTCAGAAGGCCCTCGACGAGATCGGCGCGCAGGAATCGGCGGGCGCGGATTTCAGCCTCCGGGTGCTCGCCGATCACTTCGAGAGGGGCGTGCAACTCCTCGCCGACAACCAGCTCAATCCGCGTCTGCCGGAAGGGGCCTTCAAGATCGTGAGACAGCAGGTCGCAGCCACGGCCGCCGGCCGGCTCGAGAGCCCCGACTACCTGACAAAGAAGGCCCTGGCGGAGGCCCTCTTTCCAAAGGGCGACCCTTCTTTAAGGGAGGCGACGCCGGAAAGCGTCTCGTCCCTCTCCCTGGACGACGTGAGGGAGTACTACCGCAAAGTCTTCAGACCCGACGTGACCACCATCGTCGTCATGGGCAAGGTGACGCCGGATACGGCGGCTGCGGTCGTCGAAAAATACTTCGGCTCATGGAAGGCGACAGGCCCTGCGCCGGAGACGTTCCTACCCCCTGTCCCGCCGAACCGCCCCTCCGCCGCGGATGTGCCGGACAAGAGCAGGGTCCAGGCCGCAGTAACACTGGCGCAAACCCTCGGATTGACAAGATCGGACCCGGACTACTACGCCCTGGAGCTGGGAAATCACGTCCTCGGCGGGGCCTTCTACGCCACACGGCTCTTCCGGGACTTAAGAGAAGAGGCAGGTCTTGTCTATACCGTGGAGTCAAGCTTCGACGTAGGGGTAAAACGGTCGATCTACCGCGTCGACTATGGATGCGATCCCCTCAATGCAGCAAAGGCCCGCGCTATCGTGGTCCGCGACCTGAAGCAGATGCAGACCGCACCCGTCGCGCCTGTCGAGTCTCGACCGGGCCAAGGCCTTGCTGCTTCGGGAGATCCCCCTGTCGCAGTCGAGCGTCGACGGGATTGCCGAGAAGCTTATCTATCTCTCCACCCATCTCCTGCCCCTCGACGAGCCGATCCTCGCCGCCCACAGGTATGTCGCCCTTTCTGCGGAAGCTGTCAGGGCAGCCTACGCCAAATGGCTCGGGCCGGACGATCTGGTTCAGGTGATCGAGGGACCGCCGCCGAAATAGCGGATCAATACGCGGCGATCGATTTCGCCCTCCAGAATTCGCCGGAGCGGACCGCCGGCGTCGAACGGCGTCGATATCTGTGCGCAAATTTTTGTAGCAGTTTTGTCGCAGTTTTGGTGTATACTCTTGAAAATCGTTTGCGCCCATAGCCCAACTGGATAGAGCGTTGGACTACGAATCCAGAGGTTGCAGGTTCGAATCCTGCTGGGCGCACTTTGAAATACCCTGGTTAATCAGATGCTTACAAGACTCGCCCCTGCCGCTGGAGTTTTGCTCCAACGGTATTGTGATAAAATTGTGATAACCGGTCTCCTGTATTCGCCCCATTTCACGTCTTGTGGCCTCGTCGAGTCGTGAGACACTCTCGCAGGCGTGTCGTAGATCGTCCTCATTGACTATGTGGTACCTGTCGAAGACGGACCTCGTTTTATGTCCCGATATCATCATGGCCACCTTCTCGGGTACTCCGGCCTTCATCATGTTCCTTACAGCGGTTCTCCTGAGATCGTGAAAGAGCTTCGCCCCGATCCTCGCCGCCGTGCATGCGTTTTCCCAGGTCTTTCGAAACTCCCCGATCCTGACCCCGTTCCTCCCGATCCTGACCCCGTTCCTGAAGAAGACATAGACACATTCCGGGTAATAGATATCCCGTAGCTTCTTCCGGTTTAAGATGGTCTCGTAGAGCTCCCCGGCAAGACAGATGACCCTGGCCTCGTCGTTCTTCGTGGCGCCCGCGTCAAGGGTGACCTTCTTGTCGAACACGTTTACCTGCCGCCAGGTGAGGGAGAGGATCTCTGCCTTCCTCATCCCGGTAAAATAGCCCATGGTGAGCACGGGTTTCAGGTAATCGGGCAAGGCATTTCGTAATCGCGATGTCGTCTTTCTGCGGTAATCAGTGATTCTCCGTCTTTGTCCTCCCTCATCAGTTGATGGCTGCGTGCACTCTTGTCTCAAGTGGCAAGCCGAAGCATACCAGGGCAAATGGTGAAGACAGGGATGCCGGGGCCTGCGAGCTTCGCAGGTCGGCACCGGCGTATGTCCTTATTGAAAATGTCTCGGAGGACGGCTGAGGTATTCGAGCGCGTGGAATCTCTCGTGCCCGCCTTACTCGCGGAGATGCGACAGGATATTGCGATCGTGCTCACCATTCGGGGGATGCGTTGGCGAGATTGACGTCTCGGGGCTGCCCTGCTAATATTTATAGAGGCAACCCTTAAGGGATGATTACCAACGACACATTTGCTGCTCTCCGAGCCCTGATAGGGCGTGGAGAGGTTGTCGTATCGGAACATGGGTATGACGAGCTTGCGAATGATGGTCTCTTTGCCAGGGAAATCGTGGAGGGATTCGCAGAGGCAATCGTGATAGAGGACTATCCGCAATACTCTAAAGGACCATGTATTCTGACGCTTCAAACAGACCGCGAAGGGCGGCCGATTCACGTCGTCTGGGGGATACCGAAAGGCAGAACGTCGCCGGCCGTGGTTGTGACCGCCTACCGGCCGAACCCGGACCTCTGGAAGGAAGGCTTCAAGGAGAGAAAGAGATGAGAAAGAAGCGATACTCCAAGCTTGTGCAGGAAGGCGGCTACGTAGCGGAAGTGGAGCTTGATCTGATCGAATCGGACGAAGGGTGGTCCCCTTATCTAAGCCTTGATGATGCATATAAGCTTGACGATGTTCGAGACGCGCTCCGCCACGGCGACCTGCGACGGGCCGCACGCCAGGCCCGTCTTTACAAGCTTACCCCCGTTGCCGTGTAGGTTTGAGGAAATTCCGCAGTTCGCGAGGGATTGCCGACAATCGAAGGGCATCCAGAGGGTTTTTTCGCGTGATGGATTTGTGATAAAAGAGATTCGAGAAAACCGAAACAGGCAGAACAGCCTGAACTATATGAAAAACACAAAGGCCAGCCCTATCAAGGACTTACGGGAAATCAGACCGAATATCAAGGACTTCAGAATTCAACATTTTCGCTCTACGAATCCAAGGGTTGCAGGTTCGAATCCTGCTGGGCGCACCAAAATACCTCTATATTGCGGGTATGAGATGGGCTGACTATACGGCCAAGGGCGCCAGGAACCGCCTGTCCTGTGCCGAATGCGGCAAAACCTTTGAACCGACGCGCCCCACGTGCGGGACTGCCGTCGGCAAACGGCTCCACGTTCTGGCCGATTTTCCGATAGGCGCCCATGCCTTAACGCATGCAGATTGCATTATTTCGCGCGACCCGGGGGCGTACAAAACCTATTTCAGCGATCTCAAAACGGCAACTTCGACATGAGCAGCCCGAGATGATTCATTACCTGCCGCTTGAAGGGGGTAAAATGAGCGCTTATCATAATCTTTGGACATCACTCACAGAAGTACACCGAAGGAGGTTTCGCCCATGGAAAAAAGGATTACTTATTTTGAAGACGTGCGAGCCGACAATACCGAGACCGCGTTTTCTCTCGCACGAGAAAGACTCAAGGGCTCGGCCATAAAGAAACTGGTCTTAGCATCCACAACCGGGGCCACAGCGGAGAGAGCCGCCGAATTCTTCCGTGATGAGGGAGTCAAGCTGATTGTCGTACCCCATCAGTTCGATTTTAAGAGAGACGTAAATCTCTTTCCTCAGGACCTAGCTGGAAAGCTGAGAGAAATGGGGCACGAGGTGCACTTCGCCACGATGCTGTTTCACACGGACGACTTCTACGGCGCCACGAGCGCCGCCTTGATGGCCAATCTCCTGAGATGCTTCTGCCAAGGCGTGAAGGTATGCTTCGAGATAGTCGTCATGGCAACGGATGGGGGCCTTGTCGCAAGCGGAGAACAGGTGATGGCGATAGCCGGCACGGGCCGGGGATCCGACACGGCCCTGGTCATGCAGGCAGCCTCGTCGCAGCACATGAAAAGACTCCGGGTGAACGAGATCCTGTGCAAACCCCTTAACCCGCTCAATATCGACGAAGTATTGAAGGGGCGTTGAAAAGAGCAAGGGGCGGGGAAATTTAGATGGCAATGCCGTTGGCCTTCTTCTTACGTTCCTCTTTCTTCGACAGGAGAAGCGCGCAGCTAAGCCGATCAACGACGCCATCACAGCCCCTCCCCTACCCCGCCGCCCAGCACCCTGTAGAGCGTCACCAGACTGTTCAGCCTTGCCAGACGGAGCGAGATGAGGCCCTGCTGCGCCGAGTAGAGGGAGCGCTGCGCGTCAAGGACAGCCAGGTACGTGTCGACGCCCTTCAGGTAGCGGGCGCTGGAGAGGCGATAGGTTGCCGAGGAGGCTTCCACGAGGGATTCCTGCGCCGCGATTTGATTCCCCAGGGTCCCTCTCTGGGCAAGGGCGTCGGCCGCTTCCCTGAACGCGGTCTGAATGGCCTTCTCGTACTGGGCCACGCCGATGTCGCGGTCGTTCTTCGCCGCCTTGAGGCTCGCCCACCGCGAGCCGGCGTCGAAGATCGGCAGGGTGATTTGAGGCGCGAAGGTCCAGACGCCGGAACCGGCCCCGAACAGACCGGACAGCTCCATACTGGTTGTGCCGACGCCGGTCGCGAGGGCAATGCGTGGAAAGAAGGCCGCCCTGGCGGCGCCGATGTTCGCGTTGAAGGCCTTGAGCTGGTTCTCGGCCTCGAGGATGTCCGGCCGAAGCAGGAGAGGCTCCGAGGTCAGGCCCGGCGAGAAATCCTTCGGCGGCTTTACCGCGCTCAGTTCGTCGGGCAGGAGCTCGGGAGGAGCGGTCGCCCCGACCAGAAGGTTCAGGGCGTTTTCATCCAGGGCAACAGCGCGGGTATATGCCGCCGCGTCCACCCGCGCCGACTCCAGGGCCATTTGGGCCTGACGCACATCGAGGGCGGAGGAAGCGCCCGCGGCGAAACGGCGCTCGATCAGGTAGAAAGTTTTCTGCCTGGCATCGAGCGTCAGTCGGCTGAGCTTCAGGTTTTCCCGGTCGGCCGCGCAGGCCAGGTAAGCGGAAGCGACCTCGGCCATTAAGGATATTCGGGCGCTGCGAAAGGCCTGCCGCGTCGCAAGGTACTGCTCCAGCGCGCTCTCCTTGAGGCTCTGAATGCGGCCGAAGAAGTCGATCTCCCAGGAGCTGACCCCCAGGTTGGCGTCGTAGTATCTGAGGGTCCCCGGTTTGCCCGTCGGGGAGAGAAAGAAAGGCGCCTTCTCCTCGATCAGCTCGCCGGAGGCGTCGACCTCGGGAAAGAGCTGTGCCCGCTGGATCCGGTAGAGGTTCCGGGCTTTTTCGATGTTCACGGCCGCGGCGCGCAAGTCGCGGTTATTGGCTAGGGCAACCTCTATGACCCTTTGCAGCCGCTCATCCGTGTAAAACTCGCGCCATCGGCCCGGGACAGGCGCCGCCTCGCCCTCGTAGGCGGAATCGTATGCGGGACCCGCCGGCCACTCAGACGGAATCGGCGGCTCCGGGCGCGAATACGGGGAAATCATGGTGCAGCCGGCCAGGCAGACAACGGCGAGGATGAGCGCGAGCGCGTCTCGAATCATGACCGGGTTCCTTCGGAAGGGGCAAAGGGCGGTCGATCCGGCCGCTTCGCCTTGAACATGCGGGAGACCAGGACAAAGAAGAGGGGGATGTAAAAAAGGTCGATAAACGTGGCGGAGAGCATGCCGCCGGTCACGGCCGTGCCGATGGCCTTCATCGCGCCGGCACCTGCGCCCGTGGCAAGGGCCAGCGGCAGGACGCCAAAGAAAAACGCAAGGGAAGTCATCACGACGGGCCGCAGTCGCACCCGCGCGGCCCCGAGGGCCGCCTCGACCAACCCCTCTCCCGCCGCCATCCGCTGTCTGGCAAACTGAATAATGAGGATGGCGTTCTTTGTCGTGAGCCCGAGGGTGGTGAGAAAGCCGATCTGAAAATAGACGTCGTTCGGCATGCCCCGCAGCCAGGCTGCCGCCGCCGCGCCGAACACGCCCAGGGGCAGCATCAGCATGTTGGCAAGCGGGATGGGCCAACTCTCATAGAGGGCGGCAACGCACAGGAAGATGACGATAACGGAAAAGGCGTAGAGAGGGGCTGTCTGTGAACCGGCCATCCGCTCCTGATAGGAGAGGCCGTTCCATTCAAAACCGATCCCCTGGGGCAGCTTCGCGATCTTCTCTTCCATGGCCCGCATCGCCTCGCCGGAGCTCCTCCCCTGCGCCGGCTCGCCCCAGATGTTGAGCGAGGAAAAGCCGTTGTAGCGCTCGAGCCTGGGAGAACCGTACGTCCAACTGCCTGAGGCAAAGGCGGAAAAGGGGACCATCTTCCCCGATGAATTGCGAACATACAGATTTTCGATGTCTTTCGGCAGCATGCGGTAGGGGGCGTCGGCCTGCGCGTAGACCCGTTTGACCCTGCCTCCCTGGACGAAGTTGTTGACGTAGGCGCTCCCGAAGGCTTCCGATATGGTGTTGTGGATAGAGGCAATGGGCACGCCCAGGGCGCCTGCCCTTGGCCAGTCCACGTCGACCCGGTATTCGGGCACGTCTTCCATGCCGTTCGGCCGGATTTTCGTCAGGCGCTTGTCCTGGGACGCCATGCCGAGAAGCTGGTTGCGCGCCGCCATCAGCTTCTCGTGACCGATCCCGCCCAGATCCAGCAGCTCGAAGTCGAATCCGGTTCCGTTGCCCAACTCCACTACCGACGGGGGCGGGAACGCGAACGCCAGGGCGTTGCGGATGTGAGAAAAGGCCCTCCCGGCCCGCGCCGCAACGGCCTGCACCTTCAGGTCCGGCCGGTTCCGCAGCTTCCAGTCCTTCAGCCTGATAAAGACGAGGCCGTTGTTCTGCGCCCTGCCGGAAAAGCCGATGCCGGCAATGGTCGTGGAGGAATCGACCGACTCCTTTTCGTGCTCCGCGAAGTACCGCTCGATCTCCCCCAAGACCTTCCGCGTCTGCTCGAGGGTCGAGCCTGTCGGCAACATTACCTGGGCAAGGAGCATGCCCTGGTCTTCGTCGGGCACGTAGGCCGTGGGCATGTGCAGGAAGAGGAACCCCACAGACCCCACGATCAAAAGATAAATAATGAAATATCGCAGTTTTCTCGAAAAGGAGCGCTCGACCGTTTTCACGTACCGGTCCCTGGTCCGGAAAAAGAGGCGGTCGAACCATGAGAAAAAAGGGCGAAGGAAAAATACCGCGTTTTCCGCCGCCTCATGCCCCGCCGCTACCGGTTTGAGCAGGGTGGCGCAGAGGACCGGCGACAGGATCAACGCCACGACCACGGACAGGAGCATGGAGGAGATGAGGGTGACGGAGAACTGCCGGTAGATGACGCCGGTGGAGCCAGTGAAAAAAGCCATAGGCCCGAAGACCGCCGAGAGCACGAGACCGATGCCGATCAGGGCGCTCGTGATCTGCCCCATGGACTTAGCCGTGGCTTCCCGTGGCGAAAGCCCTTCCTCGCTCATGATCCGCTCCACGTTTTCCACGACGACGATGGCGTCGTCCACGAGAAGGCCGATGGAGAGCACCATGGCGAACATAGTCAGCATATTGATGGAGAAGCCGAAAAGCGAAAGCACCCCGAAGGTCCCCAGGAGCACCACGGGCACCGCGATGGTAGGGATCAGCGTGGCCCGGATGTTCCCCATAAAGAGCCACATGATCAAAAAGACGAGTAGGATTGCCTCAAAGAGGGTCTTGATCACCTCGTTGATGGCCACTTTGACAAAAGGGGTGGTGTCGTAAGGATAAACGACCTTCATCCCCGGCGGGAAGTACGGGCTCATCTCCTTCAGCTTTGCCTTTATCGCATCGGCCGTATCGAGGGCGTTGGCGCCCGCGACCTGCCGGATGCCCATGGCTGCGGAGGGCTTCCCGTTGTAAAAAGCCTCGATGTCGTACATCTCGGTGCCCAGCTCCGTTCTCCCCACGTCTCTGATCCTTACTATGGAGCCGTCCTGATTGACGCGGACGGGAACGGCGGCAAACTCATCGGGCGTCTTCAGCAGGCTCTGGACGACGACGGAGACGTTCAGGCGTTGGCCTTTCACCGCCGGCGCCCGCCGAATTGGCCGGCGGAGACCTCCACGTTGTACGACTGGAGCGCCGCGACGACGTCGTCGACGGTCAGGGAGTAATCGGTCAGCTTGTCGGGGTTGAGCCAGATGCGCATGGCGTACTGCGACCCGAACTCTTCCACCTCGCCCACGCCGGGCACCCGGGCGAGCACCTTCTCCAGGTTCGATTGGGCATAGTCCATCAGGTCGTTGCCGTCGAGCCGTCCGTCTTCCGAGACGAGGCCCACGATCATGAGATAGTTTCTGGTGGCCTTGCCGACCGTGATGCCCTGGCGCTGGACGGTGTCGGGCAGGCTCGCCGTGGCGAGCTGCAGCTTGTTTTGCACCTTTGCCCAGGCGAGGTCGGGGTCCATCCCCGGCTCAAAGGTGAGCTCGATGCGGGACGTGCCGGAGGAATCGCTGGCGGCTGACAAATAGATCATCTTGTCGAGGCCGGTCATCTTCTGCTCGATGATCTGGGTCACGCTGTTTTCCACGGTCTCTGCCGAGGCGCCGGGATAAAAGGCCTGGATGTAGATCGACGGAGGCGCAATGGCGGGGTACTGCGAGATGGGCAGAATGTGTATGGCGAGGACGCCCCCCAGCATGATGATGATCGCGATCACCCAGGCGAAGACCGGGCGATCCAGAAAAAATCTCGACAGCATCAGACGCCTCCGTTCCGCGCGCTCTTGCCTCCGGCGCCGTCCTTCCGGCCGTCGTCAAAGGGGACGACCCTCGCTGGCATGCCCGGTCGCACTTTCTGGATGCCTTCGACGATGACCCGGTCGCCTGGCGCGAGTCCGGAGGAGACGAGCCACTCGTCGCCGACTGCGCGATCGACCGTGATGACCTCTGGCTGACCCTGCCCGACCTATCCACGATCAACGCGATAGGGTTCCCCTTTGTATCGCGGGAGACCCCTACCTGAGGGGCAAGGATCGCATTTTCGACAACCCCCTCCTGGACCACGGCGCGGACGTACATGCCCGGCAGAAGGGTGTACTTCGGATTGGGAAAGATAATCCGGAGGATGAACGACCCGGTGCTCTGATCGACGGCGACTTCGGAGAACTTGAGGGTCCCCAGGAGAGGATAGGCAGCGCCGTCTTCGAGGAGCAGCCTTACCCGCGCCCGTTCGGGGCCTCCGTCCTTCACCCGGCCCTCCGCGACGCTACGCCGGAGCTTAAGCAGGTTCGCGCTTGACTGCGCGACGTCCACAAAGATCGGATCGAGTTGTTGAATGGTCGCGAACGGAGTGGCCTGGTTGACTGCCGCGAGGGCGCCGACGGTCACATTCGACCTGCCGATGCGCCCGGATATCGGCGCCGTGACGCGGGTGTACGCCACGTTGATGCGCGCCGTCTCCATGGCCGCCTTGTTCGCTTCCATGTCAGCCTTGGCCTGATCGAGCGCCGCAGCTGCGTCGTCGTAATCCTGCCGGCTGACCGCGTCGATTGGCACGAGTTCCTTGTAGCGCTCCGCCCTCGCCCTGACGGACGTGACGTTCGCCTCGGCCCTCGCAAGACCCGCCTTCGCGCTCGCGTAGGCAGCCTGGTACATGGCCGGGTCGATCTGGTAGAGCTCGTCGCCCGCTTTTACGTCGGCCCCTTCAACGAAAAAGCGCTTCTGGATGATCCCGCCTACCTGGGGCCGCACCTCCGCGACAAGGCAGGGACTCGTTCGTCCGGGCAATTCCACGGTGAGGGCAACCCGCTGCGGCTGCACGGCGACGACCGCCACTTCAGGCGGGCCGGCCGGCGGTCCGCCGGCCTGGGGCGCTTTTCCGCATGCCGCCAGGGCAAGGAGCGCGACAACAAAGGTTAGGGCGGCAACAGGTTTGGTTCTGCAAATCGCTCGCATAACGCCTACCTCTCTACGCATCGAATTTGAATAGCCGGCTCGCGCCTCTATCTTACCAGAAAACCACAGCCCAATGCATCTCAACGTCGAGTGATTTCCCGGCGATCTCACCGATTCCTCCAGGGGGCGCCGATGGTTTTGCAATTTGGGGAAGGGATGTGAAAACCGCACAAACCAAAGTATCTGAATGGTTGCGTGAACAGGGCCTTAGCGCCGCGGACGTTGTTCGGTAGACCGAGGCCGTGCCGTAGTCTCAAGTGAAGTGCATCGCGACCGAACTTACTCGTCGAGCACTTTCCTGATCGTCCCTGCAATCTCCCTCTTGGTGAGGGGTTTCATCGCAAAGGCTTTAATGCCTGCCGCCATAGCCTTATCGGCATCTACGAGCTCGCTGAAGCCCGTGCACATGATGATCGGCATACCGGGCCGGAGGGTGAGAATCTCTTTCGCAAGGTCAATTCCCGTCATCTGCGGCATGGTCTGGTCGGTCATGACAAGATCGAACCGGGACGGGTCCGCCCTGAAGAGCGCAAGGGCCTCCCTGCCGCTCATCCGGGATGTCGCCTCATAGCCCAGCTCCGCGAGGATGTCTTCGCCCATCTCCGCGAGGGCTTCTTCGTCATCGACGAAGAGGATGCGCTCGGCGCCCGTGGGCAGCTCGTCGCCGCCGACCGCTTCGGTTTCGGATCCTCCTGAAATCTGGGGGAAATATACGGTGAAGGCGGAGCCTCTGCCGGGTTCGCTCTCGACGGCAATGTAGCCGTAGTGCTGTTTCACAATGCCATGGACGACGGAAAGACCGAGGCCTGTCCCTTCCCCCACCTTCTTCGTCGTGAAAAAGGGGTCGAATACCTTGTCGATGATGTCGGGCGCTATGCCTGCGCCGGTATCGCGGACAATCAGCCTCGTATAAGGGCCGGGCCTAATCCCATGGGTGTCGCCATCCGACGTAGAAACGCCGTGGTCGCTCAGTCGGATGTCGAGGGTCCCGCCCTTCTCCCGCATGGAATAGACGGCGTTCGTGCACAGGTTCATGATGACCTGCTGCATCTGCGCAGGGTCTGCAAGGATCAGTCCCGATTCACTCAAGGCGTTGACCCTGATGCCGATCGTCGTCGGCGTGGTCGCCCGGATGAGCTTGACGGTCTCCCTGACGATGCCGCTCAGTCCCAAGGGTTTCTTCTCCTGCTCAGCCTTTCTTGAGAAGGTGAGCATCTGCCGCACCAGCTCCCGGCCCCGCAGGGAAGACTCCATGACCCTCTTCAGGTGATGAGCCTCCCGGCTCTCCTTAGGGACGTGGTCCGCCGCGAGTTCCGTGAACCCGATGATGGCGGCTAAGATATTGTTGAAATCGTGGGCGATGCCGCCGCTCAAAGTCCCGAGGGCATCCATCTTCTGCGCCTGACGGAGCTGGGCCTCGGCGTGCTCGCGCTCTGCGACTTCTTCTTTAAGTTTCTCATATGCCTTCCGGAGTTGCTCGGTTCGTTCATATACGAGCGACTCCAGCTCGTCACGGTGTTTTCTGAGTTCGTCCTCGGCCCTCAACAGTTCGGCAGTGCGCTCTTTGACCTTTCTTTCAAGCTCCAGGCTTGCCGTCTCACGTTCTTTCTCGAATTGCCTGCGCTCGGTAATGTCGGTCAAGATGGAGTTGAGGGCAGGCTGCCCGTTGAATTACACGGGGGCGCTCTCCAACTGGGCATCGAAAAAGGTCCCGTCTTTTCTCTTCAGCACAAGCTGGCATGTCTCTGCGGCCGTTGATTTCAGTGCGTTCTGTTTGTGGGCATAGAAGAGGTCTTGATAGTCGGGATGAATGAAGAAGGTAAAAGGCTTCTTGACCAGGAAGCTTCTTTCAATGCCGAGGAGGCCGCACGCGGTGAGGTTCGCCCTCGTGATGAGAGCCTTTTCGTCAAAGGTCAGGTAGCCGACCGGGGCGGAATCGTAGAGGTCTGCATATTCGCTGCGCGATTCTTCCAGTTGCTCCTGGGACCTGCGGAGCTCCTCGTTCTGCATCTCAAGCTCGATCTCATGGACGGAAAGCTCATGAAGGACCTTCTGCAGGTCCGCCCCTGCCATGGGCGCCGGTTTTTCGGACGCTTCGGACAGCGCCTTCTCGGCTTCATCACGAAGAGCCTGAATGTCTTTCGGATCGGTGGGCATCAATATCCTCCTCATTTGAGTGGGCGTGGAGCAACTACCGCTCTGCCTAATATAGTTCGGACCGGTCGGATGGGCAAGGGAGGCAGCGCTCTGTCTTTAGGGGGACTGCCGGTTCTTGATGGCTGCTGCCAGTTCACTCATTGTGAACGGTTTGAAGGCTACCGGCCCGAGGCCGTCAGCCTCTATTCTACGGGACAGAGAGGCGTCTATATATCCCGCGTAAAACAGCACCGGGAAACCGGGCCGAATCTGTCTGAAATGGATGGCGAGGTCGAGACCTGCAAGGTTGGGCAGCATAGGCTCAATGATGGCGAGATCGAACTTTCCGGGGTCTTCAGAAAAGATTTTCAACGCGTTCAGACTGTCCGTTTCGCAATCCGCACGGTGGCCCAGGGATTCGAGCATGGTGGCTGTCACTGCACAGACGGGTTCGTTATTATCCACGACCAACACGCGGAGCGGCGGTACAGGACTCATAATACTACCCCCTTCTTTTGCAAGGGATTCACCGGCAGTACCCGGAGCCTCGGATGGCTCTCCAGCAACACGCTGAAGCGAACTAAGTTAATTGGCGATCGCCCACACACTATATCACGATTATGATAGAAAAACGCATACCGCAAGATAAGTTCTTCAGTTGAGGATTCGAGGAAGTTCGGTGCTCTCCCTCCTCCTTGCCGCACCTCCCATATTACGTCATGAGGCCCCGAGAACAATATCGGGAGGTGTCTGTGACGCTGCCGGAGGCGATAGAGTTGTTCAAAGATCATCGGAAGATCAGCATGCGCGACAGCTCCGAAGCGTTGGGGGGATGGGGGGCGCTTGACGGACCGAAAGGAGCGAAGCCTTTCTAAACGCTGAGGCAAGACTGGGAGGCAACCCGCCGCCCGGCGACGACGGCAGCACAGATAGGCGGGAGTGGATGCGCCGGGAACGCTTCATCGTGTAATGACGGCAGAGGTGGGTCGGTTAATAACAAAAAACCAAAAAGAACGTGACAAGAAATATTTTCTATGGTATCAAGTTGTCTCTATCAGACAAGTCTCTCTATTGGGAAGGGACAGCAAATTATATGTCTCTGAAATACGTGTTGTCATTCGAAAAATATCGCCCCGTTGCGCCGGCGACGAGACAATAACGACGAGAGATAGAAAAAACAACACCGGTCGGGGGACAAAGGAGCGATTTCTATGGATTACCAATTAACAGAGCAGCAGCAGGCGCTAAAAAAGGAGTTTGAATCTTTCTTCAGCCATGAGATGAGGAATGCGCCTACCGAGATACTGAAAGGCGGGTTTGACAGCAAATTTCTTTCGGAGAAGACGTGGAGTTTCCACAAATCCATGGCCAGGAAACTGGGCGAAAAAAGGATGGCTGGCGCGCGCGTGGCCCAGGAAATATGGCGGACAGGAAGCGCCTTTCATAGAGCAACTGTTATTTAATGAGGTACGGGCGTATTACCGTGCTCCCGGCGTTGACAATTTCGGTCTCGGCATGTTTGCTCCTACTATTTTACTGGCAGGCGCCGAAGAGCAGAAAGAAAGGTTGCTTCCTCCAATGGCAAGGGGTGAAGTTCATTATTGCCAGGGCTGGAGCGAGCCTGACGCGGGATCAGACCTTGCCGCTCTTCGTACGACCGCCATAAGAAAGGGAGATTTCTATGTGGTCAACGGCCAGAAAATTTGGACCTCCGGAGCCCACCTGGCAGACCACATGTTTCTCCTTGCTCGCACAGATCCCTCGAAGAATAGAAATGAAGGGATTTCGATTTTCAACTTAAGGCTGGATCTTCCGGGTATTGAGATACGACCAATTCCGTTCATGAATGGGGACCACTATTATAACGAAGTTTTTTTCAAGGATGTAAGGATCCCCGCTTACGACAGGATAGGCCCGGAGAACGATGGATGGAGGCTGACACGGGAGACCATGAATTTCGAAAGGTCTTCCATCTCGTATTTTGCGGAAACCTTTGGTCTCTTTGAGAATCTTATCAAGTATGTGAAGACGACCAAGAGAAACGGTAAATTCCTATCCGAAGATCCTTTCATAAGGGGCAAGATTGCGGAATTATACATTGATATCGAGCTCGGGCGGGCTTTTGCGTATAGGATAGCCTGGATGCAGGAAAAGGGCGGCCTGGCGTTAGCAGCCTCAGTAGCTTCGGAATCCAAACTATTCGGCACCGAGCTGACTAGCCGTTTTGCCGCCGCAGCCCTCGACATCATGGGCGTGCACGGCCAGTTGAAGGACCCCAAATGGGCGCCGTTTCACGGGACTTTTGCCGATCTTTACGAGCTGAGCGCCGGATATACGCTTGGAGGCGGCACTTCTGAAATCCAGCGTAATCTCATCGCATGGATCGGCCTTGACTTGCCGAGGTCCAAGTAATACAGGAGGAGAATTATCATATGGATTTCGATCTAACAGGAGACCAGAAACTGATTCAAGAATCGATAAGGGAGTTCCTGCAAAAGGAATGTCCTTATGAAAGGGCAAAGGAGTTGGAAGAAGCCGAAAGGGGATATGACCCGGGTCTGTGGCGCAAGATGGCTGAGCTGGGATACCTGGGAATCGCCTTCCCGGAAGAATATGGCGGTACGGGGGGCAGCTTCATCGAATTAATGATCATTGCCGAGGAGTTGGGGAAGGCCGCTTGTCCAAGCCCCTTTTTCTCAACCGTGATTCAGTGCGGTCTGCTTATCTTAGAGGCGGGCGCGGAAGAACAGAAACGCGATCTTCTGAGGGGGATTGCCTCGGGAAACCTCATTCTGGCCCTGGCGCAATATGAAGAGGACGGGAGTTATCTGCCTTCCTCGGTTAATGTCAAGGCTGAGCGGGACGGTCGCCAACTGGCGCTGAACGGGACCAAGATGTTTGTAAAGGACGCCAATATCGCCGATAGGCTCGTCGTTGTGGCGAAGGGGCCCGAATCCGGCGTCTCTCTGTGTCTGGTCGGCGCAGGAGAACCGGGAGTTGCGATCTCCAAGATGCGCACGATCGGTATGGATAATACCTGTGAGGTCATCTTCAGGAATGTGCGAATTGATATGGATGCCATTGTCGGTCAAGTTGGCGATGGCGGCGAGGCCCTTGCAAAAACAACCATAAAAGCCACTCTCGTCAAATGTGCGGAGATGATCGGCGGGTGCAAGGCCTGCATCAACATGACGGCAGCCTATGCCAAGCAGAGAAAACAATATGGCGCACCCATCGGAGGCTTTCAGATTATCCAGCACTACATGGCAGACATGCTCGTTGCCTATGACACGAGCCACAACTACTTATATAAAGTGGGCTGGATGACCGAGCAGGGTATGGATTGCGCCGCCGAGACCTCCGCACTCAAGGCCTGTATTAATAAGAATTATAGGTTTATTGCCGCAAAGGCGGTTCAAATACACGGCGCTATAGGGACGACCCGGGAAGCAAATGCAGGGCTATTTTACAGGAGGGCAAAATCAATGGAATATGAGATGGGGGATACGAATTTTCACTATGAAAAAATAGCTCAAGCATTGCTTGGTTAACCCGCGACCTCGGTCCATAATCCCGACGTGAGGAAAAAGGCTCAAAAGCGGAGCATCCGAGGCATGCCGTGATCTTACGGAAAGCCGGGCGAAATCTCTCCATTCCTTGACCCGGATCGGGTCCTCCTTTGCCGCGATCTATTACAATACTTATAATAATTCAGACAAACAACCATTCGAAAGGGGGACCCATGTTTTGTTACCAGTGTGAGCAGACCGCGAAAGGCGAGGCGTGCACGGTGATGGGCGTCTGCGGGAAGCAGCCCGAAATTGCCGCCCTCCAGGACCTTCTGGTCCACGTTGTCGAAGGCATTTCACTCTTCGCAGTCGAAGGCAGAAAGCACGGCGTCGTCGACCCGGACGTCGATGCTTTTACCTTCACCGCCTTGTTCTCCACCCTCACCAACGTCAACTATGACGCCGACAGGTTCGTTGCATACGTGCGGGAAGGCGTAAGGCTCAGGGACCGGCTGAAGGACAGGGTCGCGCAGGCGGGAGGCAAGGTCGATTTCCCGGAGCATGCAGCCGTCTTTACCCCTGCCTCGACAACGAACGCCCTCATAAAGCAGGGCGAGCAGGTCGGCCTCAAATCCGGCCCCGCAGTCAACCGCGATATCCGGTCGCTCCAGCACACGCTCCTGTTCGGCCTCAAGGGCATTTGCGCCTATGCGGAGCACGCGCAGGTCCTGGGACAGGAGGACGAGACGATCCCTGCGTTCATCCATGAGGCCCTCGCTGCGATCGCACGCAACGACCCGAATATGGGGCTCAACGACTGGCTGGGCCTCGTGCTTAAATGCGGAGAGAAAAATCTTAGGACCATGGAGGTGCTCGACGCGGCAAATACCGGCGTATACGGCCACCCCGTGCCCACGAGAGTGCCTCTTGGAACGAAAAAAGGGCATGCCGTCCTCGTCTCCGGCCACGACCTGAAGGACATGGAGGAGGTGCTGAAACAGAGCCGGGGGAAGGACATCTACGTTTACACCCACGGGGAGATGCTGCCCACCCATGCGTACCCGGGTCTGAAGAAATATCCCCACTTTTACGGCCATTTCGGCACGGCATGGCAAAACCAGCTCAGGGAGTTCCCCACGTTCCCCGGCGCCATCCTGCTCACGACGAACTGCCTCATGCGGGTCCAGCAGGTCTACCAGGACAATATTTTCACCAGGGGGCCTGTCGGATGGCCCGGAGTGCACCATTTTGAGGACAGGGACTTCACGCTTCTCATTCAAAAGGCCCTGAACATGCCCGGCTTCCCTGAGGACGCGGACGGCAGGTCCGTCATGGCGGGGTTCGGCAGGAACACGGTTATTGGCGTGGCAAACAAGGTCATAGATGCGGTCAAGGGCAAGCAGATCCGCCATTTCTTCCTTGTGGCCGGCTGCGACGGCGCGAAACCGGGCCGGAACTACTACACGGAATTCGTCGAAAAGGCGCCGAAGGACACCGTGGTCCTCACGCTGGCCTGCGGCAAGTTCCGCTTTTTCGACAAGGACCTTGGAGACATCGGCGGCATCCCGAGACTGCTCGACGTGGGACAGTGCAACGACGCCTATTCGGCGATCCAGATTGCCCTTGCTCTCTCAAAGGCCTTCAACGTGGGCGTCAACGACCTTCCCCTCTCGTTCATCCTCTCGTGGTACGAGCAGAAGGCCGTCGCCATCCTGCTCACACTGCTCTATCTGGGCATCAAGCACATGCGCCTCGGCCCGTCGTTGCCTGCGTTCGTCACGCCGAACGTGCTCGACGTGCTGGTGAAGAACTACGATATAAAGCCTATCACGACGCCCGATGAGGACTTGAAGGCGATCCTGGGCTAAAGGAGAATCAAAAGGGGCGGAAGGCCCCGGAAGATAAGGAGCGTAGGGGCGGCCTCGCCGGCGAAAGGGGGCGCCCACCAATCGCTTTTATGAGCGGGGAGGCTCCGACGGGAAGGTTGGGGGGACACTCCTCTCGCCCCTTGTCTTTCGGAGGGGTGTCCCCCCTCCAGATTTATCGAGGGGGTGCCGAACCCCAGTAATTGCAGAGATCGCGGTGAGCCACAAGGGGAAATTGATGCGCAAATAGGCGCGGGGCATGCTTTTATGAGCGGGGAGGCTCCGCGAGCTTGCTCGTGGAGGGGGTGCTGAACCCCAGTAATTGACGCTTTGCAATTGGGCGGGCTTTATGTGATACTAACGGGATATGGGACTTATCGGTCTGCTCCTTTCGGACCCTCTCGCCTTTATCCTCATTGCGATCCCGCTGCTCTACTCCGTCATCATCCATGAAGTCGCTCATGGATGGGTGGCCGACAAAATGGGAGATTCAACGGCGCGGTGGCTCGGCAGGCTGAGCCTCGACCCCCGGCGCCATCTCGATCCGGTCGGCACCGTGATGCTGTTTCTCTTCGGGTTCGGCTGGGCAAAACCAGTGCCCGTCAATTTCAACAACCTGAGAGACCATAGGAAGGGCCTCGTCTTCGTCTCGGCGGCCGGGATCGCGGCGAATATCATTCTCGCGTTCCTCGCCCTTCTGGTCCTCAGCGCCGTCCGTTTCTCGCTTTTCAGCCCGATCGGCCGGGGGCTTCAGTACCTCGTCCGGATCAACATCATACTCGCTTCCTTCAACCTCATCCCAATACCGCCGCTGGACGGCTCTAAGATCCTCATGGGCTTTTCTTCGAGGAGGTTCCAGTACAGCCTTCAGAGAATGGAGCCCTATGGTTTTTTCGTCATCCTGGGGCTGCTCTATCTGGGCGTGCTGAACCCGCTGATCAGTTTCTTTGAGTGGCTGATCCTGAGCGTGATCAGCTTGATCGTATAACGCCCTACCCTGCGTTTTCCTCCTGAGACGCATCGGCAGTCTTCGATCCCGTAGCGGCCCGGTACGCTTCTTTCACCCCGCTGACACGCGTTCCAAGCTCGGTTTTCTTCTGCTCGAGCAGGTCCGCCCCTTTCTGCATGGCAGTCGAGATCTGATCTTTAGCCTTATCGTAGTAAGTCCCCGCCTTCTCTTTCACATCTTCCGCCAGGTCCTTGATCTGCTCCCGCGTCTGACGCCCCGACCTGGGCGCGACAAGCAGGGCGAGGGCCGCCCCGATTAATCCACCCAGCACGAACGACAGCAACCATGATCCCGAGCTCGCGTTGAATCCGTTCTCTTCACGTTTCATGTTCCGCCTCCTTTCATCCTAATATAGAGCCTCTTTCGGTGGATTCGCAAAATGGGCGTTTTGTCGCTCAAGTCCTTAGAAGGCTCTTCAAAAATACCTCAAAACCGGCTTTGATGCCCGCGCGCAAGCCGCATGCCGAAGCGACGGTCTCCTTGCCGAGGTCTTGAACCAGGTCGCTTATCTGCTTCACGTTCTCAGCCAGCCCTTGCACCCCTCGGCCCACGTCTCTTACCGAACCTGAGAACGACTTCAAATCGCCTGTCACCACGCTCACATCGTCCGTAATGGCCCGCAGGCTTCTCAGGTTCTGGCTTACTTCCCCGATCGCTTCCCTTAATGCCTGGTCCACGCCGCCCGCATCTTTCAATGCCTGGTCCGCGCTCTCTATTAAGCCCCTCAATGCCTTTGCGGTGTCCGTGAGCCTTACGATGAACCGGGCCAGAAAGATAACCAATACGATAATTGCCGCAGTAATCAAGCCGAAGAATATCTCATTTCCTGTCATGCCCTCCACCCCTCTCCTCGCGAATTTAACCTTATTAATAGCGTCCAGGCAAGCGTTCCAGTACAAAAATAACCATTTTTACGCGACAAGTAAAGGACCGGGCAAGGACCGGCGCCCACTTCGATAAAGGGCCGGGGCAATGGCGGCTTTGGGCGCAAACCGGGATTTCCGCTTTCGCCGGGCTTACGACGCCGACGAGAGAGAAAGAGATAAAGGGCTTGAAAATAAGCAGCCGATAGATTACTTTAAGGCCGTACACCATCCGGCAAGGCCGCCTTGCCTTTTTTTTAAGGAGATGCATCGCATGGTTAAGATCACGGATTCCCTCTTCTTCATACCTGGCCGGGACGATATGATCCCGGATTCCCACGTATACCTGATCGGCCGGCCCGGTTCCGGAGACCTTTCTCTGGTTGACGCCGGACTGGTGGGCAAGGGGAGCTACAAGACAGGGTCGCTCGCCGAAGCAGGCATCGATCCCGCCGACGTCAAAAGGGTCATCATGACCCACACGCACCTTGACCATATCGGTTGTCTCGGAGAGATCCTTAAGGTTATGCCCGCCGCGGAGCTGTGGGTGCACAGCAGTGAGGCAGACGCCCTCGGGGACGGAGACGAGCGCACGGTCTATGGCATGGAGATGTTCAAGGAGATGTGCCAGATGCAGTACGGTCTGAAGGACGGCGCCTTCGCCTTCAAAGTGCAACGCCGGCTTGAGGACGCGGAAGAGCTGCGCATAGGCGGAGAAGTATGGACGGTGCTCCACGTCCCCGGCCACTCGCCCGGGGGCATAGCTCTTTATGACGCCTCAAGAGGGATATTGATCCCCGGCGACGTGATATATGCCGACTACAGCATCGGGCGCTTCGATCTGCACGGCGCCGACGCGTCGGCGCTGCAGCGGTCGCTGTCGAAGCTTGCAGGCCTTAAGGTCAGGATGCTTTTGCCGGGTCACAACCGCGTCCTGACGGATGTGCCCGAGGGCTATATTGGCGCAGTTGCAAGACAGTGGGGCCCGTACCTCGCGTAAGCGAGCATCGGGGCCGCTCACGCAAAAGACCGGAACCGGCCCCGGCGCCGCTCTGTAAAGATCGCGTCACCCGCCGCTTCCGGTCTTTTGCGCTTTCTCCCTTTCATATGCTTCTTTGCCGGCCTCGACGGCTGCGAGCAGCAATGGTTTCCCCTCCCGGAGCACTTCCTTGCCTCTACCGATGGTCGCTTCCACTTTGTTGAGCGCCCGACCGTAATAGTCGCCCAACATCGCCTTCGTCTCCCGAGAAGCCTCTTTTATCTGCCGCCTCGTCTTTGAGCCGGATTGGGGCGTAAGCAAGAATCCCAGCCCTGCGCCGGCAACTGCGCCGAGAAGAAAGAAGAGCGCGACCGATAGTCCGCCATGAGCGCCATGGCCCGCGGTCGTATAGCGCTCAACCCCTACTACCGTGTACCCCTCTTCGCCGTAACCTTCTTCGCCTGCCATATGCATCTCCTCCTTCCCGGCCATTTTAGCACACCATGCCTCCGGCGGCAAAGGGCTTTCACCGCATCCGGTCCCATACTCCCTTGGCAAACAGACTCGCTCGGTCGGCGCTTGCCGAAAAGGCGGTCGGCGAAGCCGCCGGTCTCTCATGCCTTCGGACCCACGTCCTTATACGGGCGGGGTGGGCGTCCTTCTCCCCAGGACCAGGGAAACGATGAACAGGATGACGAACACAAAGAAAAGGACTTTCGCAATCCATATGGATACCCCGACTACTCCCGTGAAACCGAATATCCCCGCAATGATGGCGACAACAAGGAAGACAATGGTCCAGTAAAGCATGACTACCTCCTTTTACTGAGACCTTCCGAAGAAAAGACCCTCGGACGCGCCTCATATCAGTCTGACCAGACGGAAGATAATGAGCACAAGGACCACCACCACGAGGACTGCAATCAAGGCGCCCAGGCCGTCGCCTCCCACTTTCACCTGGTCCACCTTGAGGGCTATCTGGTGCAACTGCTCGTCGTTCAACGCACCGAGACGCGATTCTATCTCGCGCGGGCTAAACCCCAGTTGCTGAAAGCGGTCGGCTGCCACTTTCATCTCAAGGAAGGACCGGACCTGCTGCAGGTCGACGTCCCTGCTTGCGGCGCCCGCGCCCATCAATTGCGAGGGGCAGAATCCCGCGTCGGCCCTCGGGGCGATGCCTATCACAAACATGGCGGCAACAAGATACGCAATCAACGCTCGCATCAAGAACCTTGTCATGCGCTCACCTCCTCGTGCGATCGGATGATGCCCTTACTCAATTAAATATAGTGCCCCAGGGCGGGGAAGCAAGGCGCGAGAGCTTGTCGGCGAGGGACGAGTGCGCCCGGCACGCCTATTCTTCTACAGTAATGGCTTCTACAGGACAGGCGTCGGCCGCTTCTCTACAGGCATCCTGGAGGTCGGGAGGCACATCTTCCATCGTGGTCGTTGCCACGTCGTCTTCCATTTTGAAGACCTCGGGGCAGATCGATACGCAGGTCTCATCTCCCACACACGCTTCCTTATCGACACGCACTTTCATTGCCGCCTCCTTGAGATAGATCGGTTTTATCGCACCCGGCGGCCTAACGAGGGCCGCGGCGTCCTCTATTGGGCCAGCCCGGCCTCCTTCAAATCGGCGACCACGACGGTGACGGACTCATCCGGGCGTACATAGGTCTGCGCCGCTTTGAGCACGTCCTGCCTTGTGATGCCGTTTATGAGAGAGGGATATCTTTCAGGGTAATCGAGACCCAGGCCGAAGTATTCCACCTGCGAGAAAAACGAGGCGATCCGCGATTGGGCGCCGAATCTTTGAGGGAAATTCCCGACGAGGTACTTCTTCGCGTCCTCAAGCTCCTTCTCGGAAACAGGCGCCGTGCGCACCCGCTCCAGGTTTTCCATCGTCGCCCGGATTGCCTCGGCAGCGGAGCGGTTCTTTGTCTGGAGGAAGACCATGAAGGCCCCCGGGTATTTGCGCCCCTCGAACATGCTGGCCACCGAGTAAGCGAGCCCTGTCTTGATCCTGATGTCGTCCATGAGTCTGGACGTGAGGTTGCCCCCGCCCAGGATGTAGTTCATCACGAGGGCCGCATAGTAATCAGGGTTATCGCGGCTTAAGCCCCCGTTGCCGATGACGATGCTCGATTGGGTCACAGGTTTGCCGATCTTTATTGTTTCTTTTCGTGCGGCGAACCTTATTTCGATCTTTTTTTCCGGGGCGCCGCCCCTGGCCCATTTCCTGAGCAAAGGCGTCATATATTCGTCTATGGCGCGCCGGTCGACGTCTCCCACCACGGTCAGGATGGCGTTGTTGGGATAATAATGGAGTCGATGGAATCTCTTTACCGTCTCGGGAGTGAGTTTCGATACCGACTCTCGCACGCCCTCAACGGGATGACCGTAAGGTCCGCCCGCGTAAAGGGCATTATGGAATGCCCGCTCCGCGACGGAAGCGGGCCTGTCCTCAGACGCCCGTATGGCGGCCAGGGTGCGGGAGCGTTCCTTTTTCACCTCATCCGCTGGAAAGGTCGGCCTCACTGCCGCGTCCATGAGGATGGGAAAGGCGCGCTCCAGGTCTTTGCGCAGCACCTTCAGGCTGACGGTCGTGTAATCCGTGTTGGCGCTCGCGCTAATGTCGGCGCCCATGAAATCCATCTCTTCGTTGATCTGTTTCAGCGTCCGGCCGGCAGCGCCCAGAAGAAGGCTCGACGCGGTCAGGTCGGCCACTCCTTCCTCTCCGGGTGGATCGTCTTTAGAGCCTGCCTTGATCGTCAGTTCGATCGTCGCGACGGGAAGGGAGTGCTCTTCCGACAAAAGGAGCGCCAGTCCGTTCTCGAGCACCGTCCGCTGCACGGGAGGGAGGCCGAAGGCGCACCCCCACGAGACGATGACGCAGGCGAAAGCGATGCAGAGGGTCGCAGAGGTCCTTCTCAGAACCTGTAAGTCAATCGATTTGCAATCAGTTCTCACGTGAAGCTCACCTCACGATTTGCTCTTGCTTCGGAGGACCGGGCGCAACCGGTTTTCCCTTTGCGGAAGGGACCGGAACGAGACGCGCGGTGACGCAGTTCGAGGGCGCGAGGTACTTCCGCGCGACCCTCATCACATCGGACGCGGATACAGCCCGGACGGCCGGCACGTACTTGTCCGCGTCCCGCCATGAAGAGGCGATCTCGTAAGTGGCGAGCATCATGGCCTGGGCGAAGATCGAGTCCTGAGCAAAGGTGAAGCCCGCCTCCAACTGGTTCTTCGCCTTTTCCAGCTCCCGCACCCCCACAGGCTGCTTCTGCAGCAGCTCTATCTGGGCCGACAAGGCTTTTTCGACCTCGCTTGCCGTCTTACCCGGCAGCACCTCGGCAGAGACGGAGAAGAGGTTCGGGTCTTTAGAGACGAGCTCGTTATCCGCCGATACGCTCAGGGCGAGCTGCTTTTCCCGCACAAGCCGCCTGTCGAGCCGCGAGCTCTCGCCGGCCGAAAGGACCGCCGCGATCACTTCGAGCACGTAGCCGTCCGGCGCCTTGAGATTGGGCGCGTGGTAAGCCTTGACGACCGATGCGAGCTGCGCTTCCTTCCTGACTGCGATCCTCCTCTCGCCGAGCTGCGGCTCTTCTTTATCTTCCCGCCGGCTCGGAGCGACGCCGGCCGGGGTCGGCCCGAAGGCCTTTTCGATCAGGGGGAGGAGCGTCTCTTTCTTGAAATCGCCGGCGACGACGACGAACGCGTTCACGGGGACATAGTAGGTCTTGTAGTGTTGTTTCAGGTCGTCGAGGGTGTAGTGCTCTATGTCCTGCATCCAGCCAATGACGGGCCAGTGATAGGGCTGGATCACAAAGGCGGCGGCGGCCATCTGCTCGGTCAGCACCGCCTTGGGGTTGTCTTCCGTCCTCATCCGCCGCTCTTCCATAACGACGGGCCGCTCGGTCTTGAAGTCTTCTTCCCGCAGCACGAGGTTGCCCATCCTGTCCGCTTCGAGCTCTATCGGAATGTTCACGCGGTCGGCGCCGATATTCTCGAAATACGCGGTAAAATCGGTCGAGGTAAAGGCGTTGTCGTCGCCGCCGTTCTCGGCGATGATGCGGGAAAACTCTTCCGGGCCCACCTTCTGCGTCCCCTTGAACATCATGTGCTCCAGCATATGGGAGAGGCCCGTCTTCCCCGACTGCTCGTTTCTGCTGCCCACCCTGTACCAGACCTGGAATGTGACGAGGGGGGCTTTATGGTTCTCGAGGAGGATGACTTTGAGGCCGTTCGGCAGGGTCGTCTCGGATACATAGTCCGCAAGGGCCGCCCCGGCGGGAACGGACAGGTGCAGCGCCATTGCGCCGGCAAGACAGACGCAAAAGCAGACAGACGACAGGATTCTCTTCACCGCGACCCCCTGGCGAGCGACGCACTATCCCTGATTGTAGAGGCGGCGGCGGTAAATGTCAAGGTTTGAAAAAGACAAATATCATGTTGTGATAATTTAATATCATGAATTGATATTCCTGTTGACATCTCAATGAGAAAATGATTTCTTTTAGGAAAAAGCAGGGGGCGGGCCTTGGAAAAGAAAATTAGGGTCTTGGTGGCGAAACCTGGCCTCGACGGTCACGACCGGGGCGCAAAGGTGGTGGCCCAGGCGTTGAAAGACGCAGGCATGGAGGTAATTTACTCCGGCCTCCACCGGACGGTCGATGAGATCATCCGCATCGCCGTTCAGGAGGATGTGGACGTTATAGGCCTTTCCATCATGAGCGGGGCGCATTTGCCGATTGCGGAAAAACTGATCAGGAAGGCCGGGGAGCAGGGGATAGGCGACAAGATGGTTGTCGTAGGAGGGGTCATCCCGGCGAGAGACATACGGCAACTGAAGCAAATGGGAGTGAAAGGAGTCTTTCCCGGCGGCGTTCCGTTTAAGGAAATAGTCGAATTCTTAAGGGAAAATGTGCCGTCGGCCTGATAAATAGCGAGAAAGCGCGAGGACAGCAAAGGGAGGCGTCATGGGCTTGGCAAAATATACGAAAGACGAGAAGGACCGGATTACCCGGGTCGAGTATCCGTCCGGGATCACGATCAAGACCGTTTATGGTCCCGAGGACCTCACGAGAGTCGGCTTTTCCTATGACAAGGACCTCGCCGATCCGGGGACGTACCCTTTCACGCGGGGAATACACCCCGAAGGGTATCGAAGCAGGGCCTGGACAACGCGGCAGTACTCCGGGTTCGGCACGGCATACGAAACGAACGAGCGCTTCAAGTTCCTGATCTCCCACGGGTCGACTGGACTCAACGTTGCTTTCGACCTGCCCACCCAGATGGGCTATGACTCCGACGACCCCATGGCGGAAGGGGAAGTGGGAAGGGTCGGCATGGCCATCGACAGCCTTCGCGATTTCGAGATCGCCTTCGAGGGGATCGACCTCGCTAAGATCGGCGCGAGCCTCACCGTCAACGCCGTTGCTTCCATCATTCTTGCCATGTACCAGGCTATGGCGGAAAAACACGGTTATTCTCCCGACGTCATATCGGCGACGCCGCAAAACGACATCCTCAAAGAGATGATCGGCAGGGGAGCATGGATCTTCCCCGTGCAGCCCGCGGTGAATCTGGTCGGCGATACGATCGAGCACGCCATAAAGGCATTGCCGAAGACGAACCCGGTCAGCGTCAGCGGCTACCACATACGGGAATCGGGCGCGACCGCGGCCCAGGAAATGGGGTATGGAATCCTGATCGCCAACGCCTACATCGACAACGTCCTCAAGAGGGGATACGACATCGATCAGTTCGTCGGCCGCTTTTCATTCAACTTCAACATATTCGGCAACCTCTGGGAGACGGTGGCGAAGTTCAGGGCCGGCAGAAAGCTGTGGGCCCGCAACCTCAAAGAAAAATACGGGGTGAAAAAGCCCCAGAACATGCTCATGCGCGGCATGTTCGGAGGCGGCGGCTACGGGCTTACCAAGCAGGAGCCGGAGAACAACATCATGCGGAGCGCCTACTTCGCGCTGGCCGCCGCCCTTTCCGGCGCACAGACGACGGGTCTGTGCAGCTACGATGAGGCCTATACGATCCCGACGCCCCATTCCGCCCTCCTCTCCCTGAGGACCCTCCAGCTCCTGATGGAGGAAGTCGGCTTGAGGGACACCGTCGATCCGCTGGCAGGAAGCTACTTCATCGAAACGATCACCAAGGAGATGGAGCAGAAGATCGAAGAAGAGATGGAAAAAATTGAAAAAGCGGGCGGAATAATCGCCACGGTGTCGAGCGGGTACGTTCAGAGCATCGTGGCCAACCAGGCGTACGAGTTCGAAAAAGGCATACAGTCCGGGGACCTCCTGAAAGTCGGGGTGAACGTCTATACGGGGGAGGAGCCGATGGAGGTCGAGCTCCATGAATACAATCACGCCTCGGCAGAAAGGCAGGTGGAAAGCCTGCACGCCTTGAAGCGGGAAAGAAACGGCCGAGAAGTCGCAGCCGGGCTGGCAGCATTGGAACAGGCCGCAAGAAAAGGCAAAAACGTAATGCCCTTCTTGATGGATTGTTGCAAGGCCTATGCAACGGTTGGGGAAATGACGCGCGTCTTCAGGGACGTGTTCGGCGAGTTCAAGGAACCCTCGATCATTTAACGCCGGCGCGGGGATGATAGGCTGTGGTGAAAGGACGCGTTTAAGGGCTTAAAGTGAGGAGCGAGAGATGCAATCAAACGGCGTCAACGTAGGCGAGTGGGTCTCGAAGTGGGCGCGCTTGCGGCCGCAGAAAGCGGCGCTTTATTCCGACGGGCGGCCTTTTACCTATAAGGTCTTGAACGACAGGTCGGCCAGGGTCGCAAACCTTTTGAAGGACCTCGGCATCGCCAAGGGAGACAGGGTCGGGGCGCTCCTTTACAATTGTCACGAGTATATCGAGATATACTTTGCCCTGTCCCGCATGGGGGCCATCATGACGCCCCTCAATTGGAGGCTCGTCCCCTCCGAGGTTGAGTTCATCCTGAAGGACAGCGGCGTCGCGGCGCTTTTTTTCGGGAGCGAGTTCATCGAATCGGTCGGCAAGCTGAGGGAAATAGACGGCCTGCCCGTGAAGCACTTCGTCTGCGCGGGGGATACGGCGCCTTCCTGGGCCGCGCCGTACGAGGCGGCGATAGAAACGAGACCGGCCGTCTTTCCTGAAACGGCCGCAGAGGTCGACGGCGAGGACGCGAACATCATCATGTACACCTCCGGCACAACCGGGGTCCCCAAGGGGGCCGTCCTTTCCCACAGAAAGACTTTCTTCAACGTCCTGAACGCAAACATCTTCTACGGCCTCACCCAGGACGACGTGATGCTCGTTGCCAGGCCGCTCTTCCATTCCGGCGGCCTCCTCGTCGAGGCCCTCCCTACGCTCTACAAGGGGGGGACCCTCGTGACGCAGAAAAGGTTCAGGCCGGCCGACATACTGAAGGCAATAGAAACGTATAAGGTCACCGTGGCGGAGCCGCCCGCCACCACGCTGAAAATCATCCTCGAACAGTGCGATCTGGCGCAGTACGACCTCCGCTCGGTCAGGTGCTGGTACACGGGCGGAGAAAGGGTGCCGCCTTCTCTTATCAAGGATTACAGGGAGAGGGGCATCACCATCTCGCAGATCTACGGGCAGACGGAAACGTCCACCATCGCCTGGCTTCCCATTGCCGAAGCAGAGAGGAAGGCAGGGTCTGTGGGAATCCCGGTGTTTCACGGCGACGTAAGGGTCGTCGACAAAGAGGGCAATGAAGTAAAGCCGGGCAAGATCGGCGAGATCGTGGTGTCGGGCTGCATCACCATGTCCGGCTACTGGGGCAAGCCGGAATTGACTAAGGAGACCATAAAGGACGGCTGGCTTCACACCGGGGACCTGGCGACGGTGGACGATGAGGGCTTTCTCTATGTGGTGGACAGGGAAAAAGATATGTTCATCAGCGGGGGTGAGAACGTCTATCCCGCCGAGATCGAAAAGGTCTACCTGGAAAACCCTAAAATCCTCAACGTGGCGTGCACAGGGGCGCCGCACGAGTTGTGGGGAGAGGTCGGCGTTCTCTTCATCGTGCTGAAAGACGGCGAGTGCATGACCGAGGAGGAGGCCCTGGCCTTCTGCGACGGGAAGCTTGCCCGGTACAAGATGCCGAAGACGGCGAGGATCGTCCCCGAACTCCCGATGACGGCGGCGCAGAAGATCAAGCGCAACGAGCTGCGCGAAGCCTACTTGAAAGAACGGAAGGGCGGCAAGTAAGAGAGCGCGTCAAACCCTGATCCTCATTTATGATATAGTAAGGGAACGCGTCAGAAGGAAAAGTGGTTTTATGGCGCCGGTAGGCAGCAAGATTAGGACTGAGCGAAAGGCAAGGGGATTTTCCCTCAAAGAGCTTGCGCAGCGGTGCGGCGTGAGCACTATGACGCTCCAGCGGATAGAGACGGGCAAGACGAGCCCGTCCGTCGCGATCCTCTCCCAGATCGCCCATTATCTGGCGCAGCCCATCGATTTTTTCATCAGGGAGGAGAGCCCCAAGATCCGCATCGTGAAAAACAACGATCATCCCATCGTTGGGACCGAGAACATGCAGCTCTCCATGATAGGGCCTCCGGGGCTCATAGAAGACAACATCCTCGTCAACCTGCTGGAGGCGAAGGAGGGCCGTTTCGTCGACTCCCACACCGAAGACGGATATTCTTTTGTGTACATTCTGGAAGGAGGCATCATTTTCGAGCACGACGGGGTGAAATACGAGCTTCAGCAGGGGGACGTCCTTTACTACAACGCTTCCTATCCTCATTCCGTAACGGCTACAGGAAAGACGCATAGATCGATCAACATGTTTTTCAAGGGGAAGAAATAAGGAAGGCGGATGGCGTAAGCTATTATCGGAAGAGCAAGTTTTATCGATTCTCCTCTTCAACGGCGTCTTGAGAGCAAATAAGGAGTCCGGCACATGGAAGACCGCATACGAAGCCTGAAAGAGATCAGAGACAAAGTCCTCCTCGGAGGCGGACAGGCAAAAATCGATAAGCAGCATAAGGCAGGAAAACTTACCGCCCGGGAGAGGATCGACCTCCTCCTCGATCCGGGAACATTCTTTGAGTGGAACATGCTGTTGGGACACGCCGACGATGCGCCGGCAGAGGGCATTGTTGCCGGCACAGGGATGATTCATGGAAGACCGGCCTGCGTTTTCTCCCAGGACGCGACGGTTCTGGGCGGCTCCATGGGGCACTTTCATGGGTTCAAGATGTACAGGACGATAGAAAGGGCCCTTGAGATGAGGGTCCCCGTTATCGGGCTCTTCGACTCCCCTGGCGGCAGAGTGGAAAAATCAGATGATAGAGGAACTGCGGGGTTGATCCCCAACAGCGAGAAACACGAGGCCTCAGTCTTCTACCCCAACACCATGGCGTCAGGGGTAATACCCCAAATATCGGTCATCCTTGGGAGTTGCGCGGGCATAGCCGTCTACTCGCCGGCCCTCACCGATTTCATATTCATGGTTGACGGGATCAGCCATATGTTCATCACGGGACCGCGGGTGGTGAAGTCGGCGCTGGGTGAAAACATCACCATGGAAGAATTAGGGGGGGCCAAAGTTCACACCCAGATCTCCGGCGTCGCGGACTTGAGGTTCAGAAGCGAGCAGGAGTGCTTTGCCGGGATACGAAAGCTCGTGTCTTTCCTCCCCCAAAACAACGAAGAGAATCCGCCTTTTATGGAGACAGGAGACGATGCGGAGCGCGTCGACGAGGGGCTGGCGGCCCTTCTGCCGGAATCGCCGAACAGGGCCTACGATATACGCAAGGTGATCGGCCGTCTCGTGGACAACGGCGAGTTCTTCGAGATCAAACCGGAGTTCGCCGGAGAAATTGTTGTCGGTTTCTCCCGGCTTGGAGGACAGACAGTGGGCGTGGTGGCCAATCAACCTATGGTCCGGGCCGGAAGCCTGACTGTCGACAGCTCCGACAAGGAAGCCCGGTTCATACGCTTCTGCGATGCTTTCAACATACCCGTCGTCGAGCTTATCGACACTCCGGCCTATATGCCGGGATCGGCGCAGGAGCACAAAGGGATCATCCGTCACGGCGCCGAAGGTCCTCTTCGCGCTTTGTGAGTCAACAGTCCCCCGTATTGCGGTAGTGCTGCGCAAATCATACGGAGGAGGCAACCTGGGCATGGGCATCACGCCGGGCATGCAGGTTGACTTCACGTTCTATTGGCCTTCCGCCGAAGCAGGGGTGCTGGGGGCGCAGCAGGCAGTCGAGCTTTTCTATCGGGACGAGATAGAGAAGGCGGAGGACAAGGATGCCTTCCGGAGGGAGATGATCAGCCAGTACCGGGAGAGGTATGCCAACCCGATTTTCCACGCGTCCAGCAATCTCTACGCCGAGGATGTCATCGATCCGGCGGACACAAGAAGGGTGCTTATTCGCGCCCTGAAGTTCTTGCACAGCAAGACAAGAAAGGAGGGGCCGCGAAAGCGACACGGGAACTTGCCCCTGTAATGGAACCGGAAGGAATAAGAGGCCGCTCAACCCTCTTCCGGCGCCGGCTGCCTTCGGCAAGCCCGTCGGCTCGTTCGAAAGCTCGTCGGGTAGAAATTCTCGAACATGGACGTCGAGCGATATAAACATTGGGGAGGGAGACGATGGCACTCGCGGAAGAAATTCTTGCAGGCAGCGAACGAAGCGCCGCCAAACTCATTTCGCTCATTGAGCAGGAGAACCCCGAAGGGTCAAGGGCCTTCTGAGCCTGCTGCCCCTGACCGGGAATGCCCATTTGGTGGGAATCACGGGCTGCGCAGGTGCGGGCAAGAGCACCCTTATCAACGCCATCGCCGTCCGCCTCGCGAAAGAGGGAACAAGACTCGGGGTCGTCGCGATCCACCCAGCAGCTCTTTCACCAAAGGCTCGTTGCTGGGGGACCGCTTCAGGATGAAGGAAGCTGAAGGCTCAGGGAGATATTCATCCGGTCCATCGCCCAGCGGGAATATCCCGGCGGCGTTTGCAGGGCGGCAATAGGCGCCGTCTGTGTAATGGAGGCCATGGGAAGGGACTCATCATGGTCGAGAGCATCGGGGGCCGGCCGGCGGAAGCGAGCTTTTCTTTTTGGCCGACACCGTAATAACGGTGTTTACTCCCAGTTCGGCGACGAAATCGAGCTCATGAAGGCAGGCCTCCTCGAATGGACACATAGTGGTGGTGAACAAGAGCGATAAGCCGGAAGCGGACAGCGCCAAGCGCGCCATAGAAGCCTACGCGTCGTCGACCTCTAAGGACGGATGGAAAACGCCTCCTGGCGGCAAGAGCAGACAAAGGGGAAGGCGTCGAGGAGCTGATCCGGTGCGTCAAGGCCCACGGCGGCTGTTTCGAAAGCGACAGGAAGCGCAGAAGGAGTGAAAAATATCGCCATTTTGCGACGAACCTCTTGCGGGAAAGGGTTTGGAGCATCTTTCAGGAGCGGTTCTCTCAGACGCCCCTGATGCACGTCATGGAGGCGGTGGAATCCGGAACGATCGATCCTTACTCCGCAGTGGAGCAAGCCGCTGAAGGGTTCGAGCGGGTCGTCCGGACCGGGCTGGCGGGAGAAGGCCGCGGCGCCCAATAATTGCAGGAGGAGGTA
>CAVTDX010000118.1:0-11550 GCA_963733345.1 uncultured delta proteobacterium | reverse complement strand
ATGTCTTCTTCCTGCGGCTCTATCGCGCAGCCGAGCCTGCGGCACATGTTGATCATCCTCAGGTTTTCCGACAGGACAAAACCGTAGATCTCCTTAAGGCCCTTCTCGTGCCCTATTCCGATCACCATATCTACAAGTTTGTAGCCAAGCCCCTTGCCCTGAAAGCGGTCATGGACGACCACGGCAAACTCCCCCTTTTTCAGGTCGGGCTCCATGATCAGTCTCCCCATGCCGATAATCCGCCGCTTGTCGTCTTCCCTAATCTCGGCGACGATGGCGATCTCCCTCTCGTAGTCAATATTGCACAACCGCACGTGCATCTCGTGGGTGATGTGCTTGATGGTCTGGAAGAACCTCTCCTTCAGGGTTTTTTCCGAGAGGCTCGTCAGCATCTCATGTTCAAGGGGCTCGTCTTCCGGCCGTACGGGCCTGAGGACGACGTCCATGCCCGCCAGGCGCCAGTGCGTCACATACTTCGTGGGATAGAGACTGATGACCAGATGGGGACGGGCGTCCGGTCCGCTATGGTAATGGGGATCGAGGATGATCCGGGCATCGAGGGCCAGGGGCGAGCCGTTGGAAAAGGCGATCGGATTGATGTCCATCTCCGCGATCTCTGGGAAATCCGTGATCAGGTTGGAAAAGTTCAAGATGATCTGCTCCAGCATTTGCAGGTCCGCCGGCGGTTTTCCCCTATAGCCCTGGAGCAGTTTGTACACCTTTGTTTCTTCCATCAATTTTCTTGCCAGCGCCTGGTTGAGGGGCGGCAGACCGATTGAAAAATCCCGGTAGATCTGGACCCCTATGCCGCCCATGCCGAAGAGGACCACGGACCCGAAATCCTCGTTCTTTTTCGAGCCCAAAATAACCTCGTAGTCGATCTTATCCAGCATTTTCTGCACCGTTACCCCCAGAATCGAGGCGTTAGGAGAGTAGGCCAGGACCCTGCGCATCATCTTGGCATACTCGTCCCGCAGCTCTTCTTCCGAATTGATCCCGAGGGCTACGCCGCCGGCATCGCTCTTATGGCTGATGTCCGGCGAGATGATCTTCATCGCTAGTGGGTACCCCTGGCGCCTCGCTATGGACGCTGCCTGCTCGACGTCCGCGGCGACCTGGGTCTTGACGGTAGGTATATGATAGGTAGCGAGGAACCTCTTTGACTCCTCTTCAGTCAGGATGGTCCGTCCTTCAAGGAGCGCCTTTCGGACGAACGTCTTCAACGTGTTCATGGGGGGCGCAGAATCGACGGTCACATCTGTGGGCGTCTCATGCAGGATCTCGAGGTTCCGCTCGTACCTGTACATGTAGAGGTACGTCCTTACCGCTTCTTCGGGGGTTCGGTACGTGGGGATGTTGTTCATAAGGAGGATCTCCGTCGCTTCGCGGACCTCCTGGCCGCCCATCCATGCGGCGAGCACCGGCTTTCCCGCTCCGCTCGCCAGAGCAACAATCGCCCTTGCCAGAGTATCGGCTTGCGCCTCTCCCTGGGGGGTAAAAACGACGAGTATGCCGTCGACCCCAGGGTCGTCGAGACACAGCTTGACTGCCTCCTCGTAGCGAGGGACGTCCGCGTCCCGGAGGAGGTCGAGAAAGTTAAGCTCCTGGCAGGAAACGGGCGTCAGGGCTTCGTACTTGCTTTGATTTTCGGCTGAAAGCCTGGCGACTGTGCCGCCGAGGGCAAGGAGGGCATTTACGGCCATCGCGCCGACGCCTCCCGCATTGGTGACTACAGCCAATCTTGGCCCCTTCGGCAGGTGCTTCGAATAGAGCTCGCCTGCTGTGTTGAAGAGGTCTTGCGCGGTCTTTACCCTTACCACGCCTACCCTCTTGAAAACCGCATCGTAGACGTGTTCGCTCGTCGCGAGGTATCCCGTGTGGGAGCGAGGTTGCGTCCTCTCTTCCATCCGGGCGGGCTTGAGGAGCAGGATGGGTTTGTTCCGGGCAAAACCCCTCGCGGCGCTGATGAACTTCTTCACGTCGCCCATGCTCTCTTCCATGTATACCATAATGCTTCTCGTGTACGGATCGCAGCCGAGAAAATCGATAAGGTCCCCGAAGTCGATATCGACCATGGACCCAGAGAAGCGAACATGCTGAAACCGAGGTGCGCGTCGGCGCCCCAGTCAAGCAGCGCCCTGCCGAAGCCGCCGCTCTGAGAGATAAAGGCGATGTTGCCTGCCGCGGGAACGAATGGAAGGGGCGTGACGTTGAGGGACAGGCCGGGTCTCATGAAGCCGAGGCTGTTCGGGCCCATTATCCTCATTCCATAGCGTTTTCGGAGTTCGATGATCTCCTCTTCCCGGGCCTTGCCTTCCGGCCCGATCTCCCTGAAGCCCGAAGAGACAATAACGACGCCTTCGACGCCCGCCTTTCCGCACTCTTCGACCACTGCAGGGACGGTTTGGGCAGGCGTGGCGATGACGGCCAGGTCGATCTTTTCGGGTACGAGGGCGCATGCTGCAAAGGCCGGTATGCCCAGGACGCTTTCCTTGTCCTGGTTCACCGGGAATATGCGCGCACCCGGCCGCACGAGCAAATTTTCGAGCAGCGACCTGCCGATAGAGCCCGCGTTGTCAGTGGCGCCGATGAGGGCAATCGATCCGGGGTGAAACATTTTTGCAATGTCGCCCATTTGATGAAGCCTCCTCAAACAGTGCGCATCCTTTTCCCCAAAACCGCCGACGTCTCGATTTGGCGGTCAGGGATATCCCAATAACGCCTCAAGAGAGCGTCCTTGTTGTCCATGAGCTCGTAGCCATGCTTCCTGTAAAACGCTGCTGCCCAGGTTGCCGCCTTCCACGTGCCGACGAACAGCCATTCCTTATCGACCTGCTTTTCGATGAACCTGAGGAGCTTTGATGCGATGCCCTTCCCCTGGCGCCTCGTGTCGACATACGCGTGGCGAATAAGGGTCGCATCTGCCGACCGCTCCTTTCCCATCACGCCCAGAAGCTCCATCTCCTGTCTAAATCCATAGAATCGCATCCGCTTCATCTCCGACCGGACCTCTTCCAGGGGCATGTAGGGCTCGGCCCACCGGTCGCCCGGTATGACGCCCCTATACCGCTCGGCAGCGTCGTTGACTACCCTGAATATCTCGTTCTCGTCGCGGACTTCAAAGATCCCTTCTTTCCAGAAACCGAAGAGGTCATAGGCATTCTGAAAACGTATCCTGTGAAGAGCTTCGTCATCCTTTAAAAGCCGGGCCAGCGCGTCATAATTCTTCTTTATGCCTGGCACGCCCGGGAAATCCGAGCCGAAGAGAAATTTGCGGGGCCGCTTAGGCATGGCGGGGAAGTATTCAAGGAGCTTCGCCGGTGGAAGGCCGGAGACGTCGATATAGACGTTCTCGAACCTTTTTGCGAGGAATTCCGCAATATGAAACCAGAACGGCCTGCCTCCGTGGCACAGCACAACCGTAAGGTCGGGGAAATCGCTGATCACGTCGTCGAAGGCATACGGGTCGGCATAGCGCATCTTGCACCCCGGAAAAAGGCTTGTGCCCGCGTGGAACATGACCGCCAGTCCTTCCCGCTGGCAGCGATCGTAGATGGGGTAGAGCCGGGGGTCGTTGGCGAAGAAGCTGCCGTGGATCGGATGGATCTTCAAGGCTTTTGCCCCTTGGGCGCGCTGCTTTTCGAAAGACGCCATCAGGTCGTCATGGAAATTGGGATTCAGGTTGGCTACGGGCTTAAGCTCCGGGTGAAACCGGCTGATCTCTTCGGCTCTCTCGAACGGCATGACGCCGGCCGAGCCCGGGGAGTATTCAGGGATGAGAATGCCTGCCCACGCCTCTTCCTTGATGACATCTCCATAGCTTTCAGGGAGCTGTCTTTCTTCCTTGTCGAAAAGCCTCGGCGCGTAAGGCCCGGTATCCATCCAGACCGCCTGCGCCTTTTTCGTCCACTCGAACCTGTGGCCCACGTGCATGTGCACGTCTATTATCCGCTCCACATCCCCCCTCTTTGCCACATCCCCCCTTCCGCCTTGCCCTGCATTGCCTCCCCTTTTCCTCTATCATTATACATAGTTTCAGCGTAGAGCGAAAGGAATGGTTAGGGTTGAACGGCTAAACGGTTCGGCCGCGGTCGCTCCGTCTTTCGGAGCCTGAATTATCGGTTTTCGGCCGCGGCGGGCGGAAGGAAGCATAGAAGCTTCCGCCGGACGATCCGGATGTGCTCTTTCAATATGAACAGCTCATCGTAAAAGGCAACGGATGTGCGAATACGGCTGACGGCGTCTTCCATACTATCGAGCCGGGCAACATACGCTTCGATATTTCCAACTGGCCGGCTCTCCAGGATCTCCTTCTCGAGCTTCCTCAGTTCACGATACAAGGGGTAATATCTTGACCGGTTTCGCCAGGTGTACACCCATGGGGCAATCCCGATCAGCGGCACAATAATCATCCCCAGGGAGATGAGGAACAGGGTCAGGCGGTCAACGAAAGTGGCCGCCCAAAACGGCAGATAGGCGTAGAGCCACGACCCTCCCGATTTGTAGAACCGCTGCGCCTGTTCGCTGATCGGGTCATCCTGCCTGGCGAGAGTGGGGAATTCGCCGGCCTTGCTAACCCAGGTGGCGCCGCTGTTGATTTCGACGGAGGCCTTCAACAACAAATAAACCAGAGCCGGATGGAGGTCCTTGCGGACGATGAGGTTTGTCGTCGGAGACAAAAGGTGGATATCGGCCGGGGGTTCCCGCCTTCCCGGATCGATAATGCCCCTTGGCAACACCACATGCGAAAGATCGGGGAAGAGGCGGCTGTAAGCTTCCGCCTGGCTCATGCTCATCAGCTTGATGTCTTTCGCGTGAAGCAATTCAGAAATCAACAGGTTGTCCGGAGCGCCAAAGGTCATGATCGCGTCCACTCTGCCGTCAAGAAGGGCCTGATTTGCCTCGGCATACGGGAGATCACTGAATTCGGCCGGCGGGCCGGTCACACCGGCGACCTTCAGCAATTGGAGGGCATACTTTCTCCCCCGCTCCCTTCCGGCCCAATCGCGATCCGCTTCCCCTTCAACTGCGTCAGATCGTCATAGGCATCCTTTCCGCCGTAGAAGATCCATAATGGCGTATAGGCCAGACCGCCGAGAGACACAAGATTTGACCCTTCGTCGATAGCGCCCGCGGCGCCCTGAATGAACCCCGCCTCCACCGCCTGGCGTCTATCCTCGAGGAGCCCCAGGTTCTCCACCGCCCCCGATGTCGGTCGCAGTACTACATGAATGCCATAGCGGGCCAGCACCTGCCGGTAAAGCTCACCGAAGGCGCTATACGACCCACCCTCCATGCCGGTGGCCAAGACCAGGGTTTTCGGCGGGAAGGGCTGGAGAAAACGATAGCCCATCCAGGATAAGAACATGACGACCAACAGGATCACAAAAATCATCACAGACCAGGCGCCTAACGTCAATTGTCTGATTTTTTGGCGACCCATAGCCTATCCTTCCGGCCCGACGTTTATAATCATTATGTACTATTATATACACGATGCAGCGTCTCAGGCATCTGACGGATGCCGGTTGTAGTGGTGAATGGTTTCAGGGCAAAGGCGTCTCGACGCTTTCAGTCGACTATGCTTGGTCGGCGCGGCGCCAGCGTGATGGGAGAAATGGGGAATGCCGGATCCGGGGGTCCGATCTCCTCCTGCCGCTTGAAGAGGATCGGAGAATGCGGGACCCCCATTTAGGGTTTGTCTCCGCCCGTCTTGCAGGCATCTATCAGGAGTACTTCCTCGGGTGAATTCGGAAAAATATACGTCCAGGGCGAGACCCGGCTGAAACTCTTGATGCTGCCGTCCCGGGAGACGGTCGTAAGTTGAAGCGAGCGGTATGTCGTCTCCTTGCAGTCTATATCGTCAAGCTCGATTATCTCTTTCTGGAGGGCGCGTTCGGGGAAAACCCTTCTTCGCCATACGCGAGCGAAGCCCTTCGACGGGTGGGAGATGCTCTCCTTTTCGTAGTAATAGGCTACGCCGTATCGGTCGGAGGCATAGCTCGCCCATTTTCGCTCCCGCGCTTCATTGCCTGCTTCTCCTGCTCCGGTCGCCTCAGTCCCCTTGCCGGCGACCGTTTGCTCCGCAGGGGGCTTGGCGTCCTTGTTCGCCTTGCCTAGGTGGAGATAGCTGCATGCAGCCATCAGGAGGGCGAGGCAGCAGACGAGGGGCAGCGAAAAGCATGATTTTCTATCCATAGCGCACCTCTAGCGCTCTTTCCAGATGGTTTCCTTCAATTCCTTTCCGACTTTGAAATAAGGCAATTTCTTTTCGGGCACGTCGACTATTTCTCCGTTCTTCGGGTTCCTTCCTTTATAAGGCTTGTAGGACCTCAGCGAGAAACTGCCGAAGCCCCTTATCTCGACCCTTTCACCATTAATGATCGCTGTCTTTATGGCCTCGATAATGGTATCGACCACCACCTTTGCGACTTTCTGGTTCAGGTTTATCTGTTCTGAAAGCTCGTTAACGATATCTATCTTGTTCATAGGACCCCCTTCGCCGCTTAGCAATTACCAGGGCTTATCTTCGCCCCCTTCCGCCGGCAAGCCACGACCCGCTTCGCGTGCGCCCGGCCTTCCCCTGAAAGAAAAGTTATGTTCGATCCAAGACATACGTATATGCATTCCTGAATATCTTCAGTCCGTCTCCCTCCACGGGGAGCTCTTCCCGGGACCAGCGGGGATGCTGCGTATAGTGGACGAACGCTTCGGGATGAGGCATAAGGCCGAAAATCCTGCCCGTCGGGTCGCAGAGGCCGGCGACGGACATTACGGACCCGTTGGGGTTGTAGGGAAAATCAGCCCTTATTTCTCCATTCTCGTCGCAGTATTGCATGACCACGTGCCCGCCCGCCGCAAGCTCCGCAACGTCCTTCTCGTCCCCGACGACAAGTTTTCCTTCCCCATGCCGCACAGGGAGGTAAATTTTATCTATATCTCTTGTAAAGATGCAAGAAGAAAATGTATTGACCCTAAGAAATACCCACCTGTCCTCGAACCTGCCCGACTCGTTAAAGGTGAGGCTCACCTGTTGTTTTTGGCTGTTCCCCTTGAGGGCCGGGAGAAGGCCTGTTTTTGCGAGCAGCTGGAACCCGTTGCAGATGCCGATGATCAGCTTTCCATCGCTCACGAACCGCAAAAGCTCGTCGATGAAATATTTCGTCGAGTCCTTTATCCGCTGATACTTCCACTTCGCGGCCTGCGCCTTTCCGGCGCCGAGGTCGTCGCCGTCAAGAAAACCGCCGGGGAGATTGAGAAAATCGTAGTCGTGAATATTCTTGCTCCCCTCCATCAACGCGCTGATGTGGACGATCTCCGCGTCAAACCCGACGAGGCGGTTCGCGTGGGCCGTCTCAAGCTCGCAGTTGATGCCGTTCCCTGAGAGAACCAGGCTTTTGGGGGTCTTTTTTTTAACCTGCGCCATAGCTGTGCAATCCGGCAAGGATAAAGTTTACACCAAGATAGGTGAAAATGACACTCATAAAACCGACAATCGAAAGAAGCGCAATCTTCCGCCCCTTCCACCCCCTCGTGAAGCGGGCATGGAGAAAGAGGGCGTAGACGATCCAGGTGATGAGGGACCACGTCTCCTTGGGGTCCCAGCTCCAGTAAGCGCCCCAGGCGTAGTGCGCCCATACGGCCCCCGTGAGGATGCCGGCGGTCAGCATGGGAAAGCCCACCATGACGCCCTGATAATTGATTTCCTCCAGCTTGCCTGCCTGGAGGCTCTCCGGCTTGAGAACATAGAGGAGGGCGCAGAAGAAGGAGACGGCGAAAGAGGCATAGGCAATAAAACAGGCAAAGACGTGCACATGGAGCCAGTTGCTCTGGAGGGCCGGGATGAGGGGCTGGATGCGCCTGTCCACCGAGGGCGAAAGGGAGGCGTAACCCATGAAGAAAAGGGCTGTGAGGCCGGCAAGCATGGAAATAGGGGGCGGCCGGAGACTCTTTTTCATGAGCACAAGGATCAAGGCGATGCACCAGGCGTAAAAGATGAGAGACTCGTAGAAATTCGACAGGGGCGCATGACCCGGGCCCTGCGGGTACGGTAAGGGCAGCGCTCCATGCCATGACGTCCAGCTCCAGGGTGAGTAGGACTCGACCCACCGCGCCAAAAGACCGGTCGAATGGAGGCCGAACGTCACGTAGAGAAAGAGCCGCGCGCCGCGGAGCACGGCCGCTTTCCCGGAGGCGAAGTAGAGAAGATGCATGAAGAAAAGGACGAGATAGAAAAGCGTGACGAGACCGAGCGCCTTATCGCTTAGCGCCATTAGCCTTTTCCCTCCTGCTCTCGAATTCTTCCCTGAAAGCCTCTTTGTTCCTCGAAGACGTCCCCGCAACCAGCACGCCTTCCGGCGTCTGGAAGAGATATACGCGTCTGTAGTACGTGAAGAAGTTGCTGAAGAGGCCGACGAGGATCAGGGCGAAACCCGTCCAGACGACCCATACTCCCGGGTCGCGAGCAACATCCAGTCCCGTGTAGGGCTCCTCGCCGACGTCGTTGAGCCTCACGCGCACGCCCATAAGCTCCTTTTCCCTGAGCCTGGGAACGTCTTTGACAAACCAGGCGGTCCTTGTTTCCCTCTCTTCGAGATAGGCGAGCTGCACGCCCGGGCCGAAGTCGTGTACGGAGCGCTCGAACCTGACCACCATCAACTCCAACGGCCCTTTCTTGTAGACGCCGCCCGGGCTGAGCCTCACTTCTTCTCCTCCGATATCGAAGAAAAAGACGGGGTCGGTCCCGTAGCTCGCCTGATAAATGTTCGCCCCCTTATAGGAGAAGGGATGGTTGACCCGCACCTCTGCCTTCCTTACCGCTTTTCCGTCAATGACTTCGATGCTGCTTGCGTACTCCTTCGGTTCTCCGCTTGGATAAAAGCTGATCTTGAAATCATCGAGCCTTATGGCGAAGCCCAGCGGGATCGTCCGGCGGCCGCCCGTTTCGACCGCGGCGTCTTTCGTTTCCCCCTGCCGAGCGTCACCGACCCCCGGTAGCCGAACAGAAGGCCGATGAAGCTGCCCAAAAGGATAATAAGGATGCTCCCGTGGACAACGTAGACGGCGTACCGCGACGGGCGCCCCCTTTCGAGTATCGCGCCCGATCCCTGACGCGTTGCCTTGTACCCCTTGAATAGACGCTCCGCCTCCTCGAGGCGCGCGCCTTCGAGAAAAAACGCGAGGGGCATAGCCGAGAGGCTCTCTTGGCCGGGCAGCTCCGGTCTTCGATGCTTCAAGAAGCCGCTGAGCTGCCGGGAGGTGCAGAAGAGCAGGTTGAGAGCGAGCAGCGCTATCAGACAGGCGAACCAGGGGCTGTGAAACACGTTGGTCAGATCGAGGAATGTGAGCAACCGGTAGGAGGTCTCCGTGTACCGCTGCAGGTACTCTTCCGGAGGCGCCTGCTGCGGCAGCGAGGCGCCGACCACGCAGCCGGCGGCGATGAACGAGAGAAGGAAGATGGTAAATCTGGTCGACGAGAGAAATTTGCAGACCTTGTCGAAAAGAGAGGCGGACGAAGGCGCCGACGCCTTCGCGGCGCTATTTCTTGCGGCGCTCATTGCACCTCAAGGACGCAGGGAAGGACGCGATGCGCGAGAAAGGGAGCGGAAAGGGCTGTCTCGGTTTCATGCAATGCCTTACGTTGATTATACTTCGTTAATTGTACTATTGCATGGAGCAAAATTCCATAGGGAAGGGCGAAGCGACCGTTCGGTCCGAGGCGGGGATGGCGCCGGGGCGAGCTAGCTACATTTATGTGGGATAGGCGGGGCAGGCCCTACTTTTTAGTGGCTTTGCACGGTCCGCGCCTCGGAAGACCCGCACCCCGGAAACCCGACCCGACGGCGCGGCAGGAACAGGCATGTAGCTGCAATTACAGGCCTTTCCGCTCATAGCAGGAACGCTCCTACCCCTTCCTCCATGCGCGGCACGGTTATTGAACTTAAAGCAACAGGCTGCGTGCGAGACAGGAAAGGGCAGCCCGAAGGGCCAGGCAGCGCCTAAGAGCAACGGAACGAGTCGATTCCCGGAAAAGACGGGGCCTTTAAGATAAATGGCAGGAGACCGTATCATGAAAAGGCATACCATAGAACGACAAGGAGGCGTCTCATGGCTAAAGAGATAGGGGGGGTTGTCGTAAAAGAGAAGTTGGGTCTGGTCGGGGCAAGCATGAACGCCATGGCCCTGATCGCCCCGGGTGCATTTCTCTGGATCACCTATCAGCTCCAGGCAGCGGCAACGGCGCCCTCCGGCGCCTCGGTCGGCGAGCGACATGTGGATAGGGATAGTCCTCGCGCTGGTCGTCTGCTTTCTTACTGCCCTGTCCTACGCGCAGCTCGCGAAGATCTACCCGGAAGCGGGTTTTGCCAGTTGCGCCTATTTCGCGGAGAAGGCATGGCTCGACGCCAAGGGACAGAAAAGGAGCGGCCCCAGCTCGGCTGCCCGCATATCGAAGCTCGCCACCGGCTGGTCCGCCCATCTTTTCTACTGGGCCTATTCGGGCGTCATGGCGGCCATGATGGCCACGATGATCGGCTATATCTACAACCAGTTTACGGGCCATGACCTCTCGGTCGTCAACATGGCCGTCATCTGCGTCGTTTTCACGATTGTTACCGGCTACATCGCCTACCGCGGGATAACGGGGTCGACGTTTACGGCCATCGGCATCAACATCATCCAGTGGGGCACCCTGGTCATCTTCAGCGGCCTCGCCATCTGGTACCGCATCGCCAACCCCGCAGCACGTCGCCCACTGGGCCTTCTCCGGGCGGCCTCGACGTCGTCAGGCCCCATATGCTCTCCGGCATACTGGTCCAGTCGACCATCGCCATACTGATCCTCGTCGGCTTCGAGAGCTGCACGGCGCTTATCCGCCGAGACGAAGAACGCGGGAAAGAACATCCCCAAGGCGATCATCATCTCTCTCGTCGTGCAGGGGGCGATCGCCTATCTTTTCGAGTATTTTGCCGCGAGTTACATGGTGAGCGACAAGCTCGTCAACGTGACGAACAAGGTGACCACGACGGGTCTTGCGGCGGCTGCGGCGTCGAGCGCCCCCATCGGCGACCTCGTGCAGCTCCTCGGGAACAGCGTTATCCCCGGAATAGGCTTCGGCCTCATGATCACCATGGCCGTCACCGTCGCCATCGCCATCGTCGGCACGACCTTGAGCGCCATGAACACGGCCATGCGCATCACCGCCGGCATCGCGGACTCCCGGGAATTGCCCTCGGGCTTGAGCTTCATCCATCCCGACTTCAGGACCCCCCACATGGCGCTCGTCGCCCTCGTGATCGCCGTCTCGGCGATCGGCATCGTCGGCGTGCAGAGCGTCGTCGGTCTCACCGGCATCACCCTTGCCTCGAACCTCGGGACCTTCATCCTCTACGGCCTCACCTGCGTGTGGACGATCGTCGCCTTCAAGGACAGGGAGGACTTCAACGCCCTCAAGCACGCCCTTATCCCGTCTCTCGGCGTCATGTTCAACCTGCTCATGACGGTGGCGATCCTCTATCTCTACATCATCGGCAACGCCGATAGCAATCGTTG
>CAVTDX010000117.1:0-23261 GCA_963733345.1 uncultured delta proteobacterium | reverse complement strand
AATGTATTGCTAGCTTGTCTACCTTGAAGGGCGGTCGGTCAAGGAAGCGGCAGATCTTCTTGGCTGGAAGGCCGCAAATGTAAAAGTGCGCCTGTTCCGCTCGCGCAGAAAACTCCGCGGCCTGCTGGGACCCGAAACATGAGGAGGATCGAGGATATATGGCTGCACCGGGATTGAACGAAAAGATTGAGAAATTATTGAGACAGGCTTATATGGCCAGGGAGAACATGGAGGTCGACGCGCGGTGGGAAAGAGAGCTCATGGAGCGCGTCCGCAAGGCAGGTCCCCTGCAGCCCGAGGCGCCGTTCCTCCCCGCCTTCGAAGAATTCGTCTGGCGGCTCGCCCCTGTCCTTTGCTTGCTGGTGTTTGTGCTATTCGCCGTCTTTATCGGGACCGAGATCGCTTCCCTTGAAGACCCGATTCAATTGTTCGCGAGCGGGGCGGAAGAATCGATGCTCGCGCAGCTCTTCGGCTAATGCATAAGGGAGGCGCTATGAAAACGTGGAGGCTGATTACAGGGGTTGTTCTTGTCCTGCTCCTCGGCGTGCTCATCGGATCGATGGGCAGCCGGCTCTATCTGAGGCACAAGTATTATTTTTCGCTCGAACGGAAGGAGAGGACGATCCGTCTCCTGAATCACCTTTCGCGGGAGCTTGATCTGTCTCGGGAGCAGAAGGCCGAGGTTGAGAAAATCCTCCAGGGGATGGCGGAAAAGCTCCACGCCCATTACCTTCGGCAGCGGCCGGAGGCGGAGCGGATCGTCGAGGAGAGTTTTTCGGAGATACGGCAGGGACTGACGGACGAGCAGAAGAAAAAATTCGACGACCTCCAGGAGAGGTATCGGAGGCGCAGACATATTGCGGACAGGTGAGGCAAAGGCAATCGTTTTTGCAAAATGCCCTAAAGGTTTCCGTGAGTCCTCCACCTGATCTCGCTGCCGTCCGACCGGACTTCGATGAGCCCCTGTCTGTCGGTCCTCAAGAGGGGTATTGAAAGCCCGTCATACCGGCGGAGCGCCTCCGGGCTCGGAAGGTTCTTGATGACCCCCTCCGAGGCGCTCACGATGCCGAGTCTCGGCTTGACGGCGTGAATAAAGGCGAAGGTGTTCGACGTGCCGCTCCCGTGATGGGGGAGCTTGAGCACGTCCGATTTGAGGGGCACGCCCGAAAGGACAAGTTCCTCCTCCACGTCGGCCGTGATGTCCGCGGGCAGAAGGAACGTCGTCCGGCCGTATTGGACGTGAAAGACGAGGGATGTCTCGTTCAGGTTGTCAAGGGGGAGCTTGCCCGCCGGATAGAGCGTATCCATGCGGAAATCACTCGTCTTTATCCCATCCCCCCTTCTCCATATCAGACGCTCCACCCCCGTGTTTGCGCGCAATATCGGCCAATTCCAGGAATTTCCGCTCCGCCGGAAAGACGCCGCCGGTGACGAGGTGCAAGACCCTGAAGTGCTGCAGCACATAAGAGAGCCCGCCTATGTGGTCCGCATGGGGGTGGGTGTTGATCACGTAGTCTACGGTGCGCACCTTCCGGTAGAGGAGGAAAGGCGCGATCACCTGCTTGCCCATATCGAAGTCCGAGCCGGGAAACCCTCCCCCGTCGATCAATATCCTCATCCCCCCCGGCGCTTCTATCAGGGCCGAATCGCCCTGGCCCACGTCGATGAAGTTGATGCGAAGATCGTGATTGAACCTCTCCCTGCAATCGGCGTAGACCTGGATCGCGCACAGAGGGAGCAGCACGAAGAAAAGGAGCGCCGCGACGGCTCTTCTGTTCACGAAGAGCAGGGCCAGAAAAAGGCAGTAGTAGAGGACAATCTCCGTAAAACAAGGCCGTATCAGAGGAAACAGATAGCCGAAATCGAGGGCGCGAAGGACGGCCAGATTCACCTGCGTCAGATAGCCGGCGAGGACGAGGAGGAGACGGCCGCAGGGGTGGATCATTCCGAGGAGGCCGAGGCCGGTCGCGCCCACGCCCATGAGGGACACGGTGATAAGGTTGGGCAGAAGCGGGAGCGAGCTTATGCCGTAAAAATAGTAGACCACTATCGGAGCGGAGCCTAGCGTCGCGGCTGCGGTGGAGAGCACGATCGAGCACGGCCAGCGCAGGACGCCGCTTCTTATTTTGTTCAGCGCGGGCGCGAGCCTTCCCATACAGATGACGATGAAGATCAGGCACATGAAAGTGAGCTGAAACGAGGCCGTCAGGAGCGAGTGGGGGTAGATGAGCAGTATGACGAGGGCGGCCATGGCCAGAGTGTTGTAATAGTGCCTCTTTCTCTGGAGGAACAGGGCGACCATGAGGACGATGACCATGATCGTGGCCCTGATGAGGGGAACGCCGGAACCGGCCACGAGCATGAAGACAACGGGGAAGGGGATGGCGACCAGGGCCGCGTATCGAGCGTCCTGCCCGGAGAGGCGGAAGCGGCGCACTCTCCTGAAAGCGAACCTGACGATGAAAAAGAAGAACCCCGAGATCATGCTCAACTTGAACCCGTTCATGACGAGCACGTGCACGGCGCCTGTACGGAGGAAGAGGTCGTTCGTCTCCTGGGGCACCCCGGTCCTGTCGCCTATGGTCAGGGCCAGGAGTATATCGGTCCGGGGCGCTCCCGAGGCCCTGATGGTCTTCACAAAGTGGCGCCTCACGGCGGCAACGGGGTCGTAGGCGGGCGCGGCGGATACCGCTTTTCCCCGCAGCTCGTAGGCGACTCCCTCCAGCTTCTTGAGCCATTTCCAGGAGGTCGAGCCTGGGTTCTTGAATGAGGGGACGAGGGGCCTGATCTTGCCCAAGACTTTCACCCTCTGGGACACGTCGAGGTCGGCTTCGGATGGGAAGACGACGCGCATGCCTTTCACTGCATCGGGTCTCGACAATGAGAGGACCTTGACGCGGGGAGAGCTCTCCATGACGAGCCCCTCGTAGAGGCTGTTTGCGGCCGCATTGTCCGGCGGCGCCTGGTCTATCGCGACCAGGGAGAGTCTGAGGGCGCCGCAGAGCATGAAGCCGGCAAGGGTGAGCAGGGCGCATGATCTGCCCCATTTGGTGAAGAGGGGTATGGCGGCGGCTGCGCCCAGGACGGCGAAAAAGAGGGGCGCAACGGGGGCGCGCCAGTAGGCCTCAAGGGCGATGCCGCAGCAGAGGGAGAGGACGGAGGCTACGAACATGGGCTCGTCCAGGGCGCGGCTGCGGCCGGGTTAATTTCGCGTCTTTCGCCTGTCTCATCGGCGCCGCGAGTCCTCACATACACCCACAGTATGCTCCGGCTCGCGACGCCTCGATCACGGCGAAATTCATCGAAATTCCCCCCGGCCGCGAGAAGGACCTTCTCTGGTCCACAAGCAGGGCGTTTGCCTAAACGTGACAATTCCTGTGCTCCCGTTGCCTCTCCACAAAAAACAGACTCTATCCCCGGCAGCTTTACAAATCACACCGGCCGCCCCGGGCGGTCATCCTAAACCTTATGCTCGTCAATTCTCAGCTTCCAGTGCCCACCCGTTGTCTTCCTCCTTGCCGACTTCACATCCTACTGCTTGCGTTGGCTCGATAGTCCGAAGCAGGGATTGCCGCGAGAAAGCGCTGTCTTGCGACGGCAGGGCGCCCTTGATATCTCTGTCAGTCAAAATAACGCGCAACAGGGCCATTTCCACTCTTTTACCACCTAGACAATTGCCTGAACCTTGTAGCAATGAGAGCCTTGAGAAGCCGGACGATTATCTGAAATTCAATCGCGTTCTCGTCCTTTACGTACAATCCGCTGTGCAGCAAGAAACCCTTGTTATATTGGACAAGACATAAGGGATAGCTTGAATCATTTTTTTCCCGAAGAATAGGCAGGCAGTCAGGCGTATTCGACAACACAGCTCGCCATCTCTTTACTTTCGTTGGCCCCCTTACTAGATCGCCTGAGATCTCTTGGTCCATGTCCCTTTGATAAACCTCTACTTCCGAGGGTTCATCGTCTGGCATTGTAACTGACACTCCCAGGCTTGTGAAACAAAGTCCGTCTGTCATTTGCTGGATGCCATCAGTTGTTCTAACCACCGACCACTGTCCGTCCTTATCGGTTATGGTGTTTTGGTGAAACCAGAATGGTGCACCCGAGGCAAAGAAAACACCCCCATCTCTCATATATGCGCGTATGCTTTGGAACGTTGAGCGGAGGTCCTTGTCGCTTTCGGGGTAATTCTCACCATAGGGATTCATGATCAAGGCGAAGGATGTGTCAATTTCTCTTGTGTACATTCTCCGTATTCGTTTCAAATGCATCCCACTAAGGGTTTTTCGCAACTCGTGCTCCCACACAATGCCGGCAATGTTGGCCGTCTTTGGCACACATTTGTGTTCTTTACCGGCATCCTCAAGGTATCCGTTGAGAATACCTATCTTAGGGACCAGCCTGTTGTATTGTCTTCTTACTATGCTGAAAACCCAAAGCAAGAAGGGGACTACTACAAAGTACAATGCTAACAGTATACCTATTAGAGTCAGGTAGTCCTTTGTCTGGGCTAAGCCGAAGCGGCCCCTGAAGAACGTCAAGAATAGAGTCGTCACTGCTGTCAATAGCAACCGTTCCAGTACTCCTCTAAGTTTTAAGTTCATATCTCTCCTCGCCAGTGTTGGTGTCTCGTCAATTGCTCTTCGTGTATCCATAAGCGGCTGCACCCATCCAGGGCAATATATAGAAACTTTTCTTATCATTCACGCTGTTCCCTTTGGCCCCGACATTCTACTCAGCCGAGTGACCCCCTGAATCCACACTAAAAATAAGAGCCTTCAAAGATTTCTCTTCTCAGGCTCTTAAGCTCCTTATTTTCTTGTCAGCAATTAAGCGACCTTGTACTCCTTCACGACCCTCGTGCCGCCATTACTCAATTCAACTCGCACGACGGTGCCATTCTTCTCCTTTTTCAAATAAGAATAGGTCGTCTCATCTACTACAATACAACTGCAGCCAGGCATCGTGCATCTGTACGCCTTTCGGTACGAGTCATACCCCACGCTCAAGTTTTTGCAAATCGGACACCTCCTCATGTCATGCCTCCTTTGATTCTCGCAAGCTCTTTCTTTTGCAATGCTGCTTGCTTTTCCACATACTCATTCCTTTTTCTGAAAATCCAATTGAACCGCAACGACTTAACTCCTTCAAACGCCCTGATTTGGACGCTATTTTCATCTAATACTTGCAGTGCTTCAATGACAGGGTACGGCTCCACAAACATCACCCGTTTTATCCCGGAATTCGCTATCTTTTTTGCACATAGCATACACGGAAAAGTGCTTGTGAACATCAAAAGCTCCTTGTCTTTTTTATAAAACAAATCGGCAGTATAAGGATTCGAGAGAATAGCATTTTCTTCTGCATGTAAGGCTCTACAGTAGTCTAATTCCTTGCCCGGCGAGAACAGTTTTCCCAAGTCTTCCTTGCACGAAGGGCACTTCAACATCCCGTTGCTCGGATTTATTGCTCCGAGAAATCTCTTGCCGCATAGAGGACACGCCTTTATGCTGGCTGCATACTTGAAAAGACCTTCCCGTTTCTTCTTCTTTCTGAAACACTCGTCAAATAAATCCAAGCAGGTCTCGCTTCCTTGAGGCGGGCAATTATACCCGGCTGACAGCACACGATAATTTTGATCTGTGATTACAGCTCCGACCTGTCGCCCTATACAGTCCGACAGAAGACTCGTGGAATATGCTAAATGCATTGCCAGCTCATCGGGGGTTGGACCCCTAAACGGCTCCCGCAGCAGTTTCACATGAGTCTCTAGTTTGTAGAAGAACTCCTCAGCTTCATCTCTATTCGTCCATTCATGGGAATTATCAAGAACAATGTCCGCTTCGTCTACGCATTTGCTTACCTGCTGCCCGAACTTGACCTCTTCGCCTTTATCTCTTTCGTCGATGTCTTTGAATCCCTCAATTGGCTTCCGTAATTGTCTATCTTCAAAACCTGCATAAAGGGCAATCAGGAAAAACTGAGGGTATAGACTCCTAAGACGCTCTATTTCCTCTGGATTTCTGAAACACTCTATAGATATGTCCTTGGACTTCTTCGCTTCGACCGACGCCACCAGGGATCGTAGGTACTCTCCGGAATGTTGTGACCTGATTAAGTTACCTGCGTCCTGTTTTTCTACGGGGGTATCGAAAGGAACGTCTTTGTCAGCGGCTAAGGGTGATAGAATATCTGAGCTTATCGATATATATTCAAAACCGCTCTTCCTTAAATGCTGGGCGGCAGTCGTGCAACCGCTCCCGATTGACCCAGTAAAGCCTAGGATAAGCTGCACCGTCTCCCCCTGATGTGCATTATTACCATAAAAAGCCTTCGTTGCACAAGAAAAATAAGCGGGGGCGGACACTTTTTGGGCCAACTTTGGGGAGGCTAACTTTGGGACCGCACTTCCGATTTTCACATTCCATTGCCCTGGAGGAGATACTTATGTCTTTTGTCTTGCATGCTCCCTGCGCCACCGCCGTCCCACCGCACCTGTGGTTTCGGCTCGGTTGCTTGTTGCCCAATTTCAAACAGTATTCTCTGAGGAGCAGTGACGCAGGGCGCCAATAAGAAGCGATTTTCATTTCCTCCCCTTGAACTATTGGGCGCTGACGCGTATTTTCTTCCTTTCAAGGCAAAGGCGTGATGGCCGGGCAGTGATGTTTATGCCGTTCTACCATTGCGGACGAGGCAAAGTCAATGAAATTGTTGCGGGTTTGCGGGTGTGAAATTGTTGCGGGTGTCAACGTTTTGCCGCTCCTGTTCAGGAAGGGATTGGTGTTGCTCCACAATGGCCTATAGAGCCGGGGGTTTGAGCCGCCTTTTGAGTTAGATTCGCTATTCGTCGTAGGGTCCAAGGAAATGTTTACCGTTGCGAAGGGAGAACGGGACAGGTTACTTTTCTGACGCCGAAGCGATCTCCGTTCTTATTGGAAGATGCCGGTAGCGGACAGAGGTTTCATCGACGGTGACGACCGCGCCCTTTGCCAACTCCGGCTCCAACGCCGACACCGTGTCGATGATGCGGCTTGTGACGTACGCCGGTTTTGCCTCCTCAAGGCGCACATTGACGAGACTCGGCTTTCCATATCCTTTAACGGCGAGGAGCATGGAGAAATCAAGGTCCTGAGTGATGATGACCATGTCATGCCGGAGGGCATACTCAAGCAGATCGAGGTCGTTCGTCGATCTGTCCAGGATCTCGGAAACCCTGGTGATGTTCCAGCCGCGCCCCTTTAACTGTGAGATCGTGAGGGGCGATATGTTCATGTCCGCAAGGAAGGCGAGCTTAGGCACCCGCTGCCGCTTTTATCGGAAGGGATTTTGTCTTTTCTGAAGAAAGCCATGCAGCATAACGCAACGCCTGGCTGATATCTTCCTTTTCCAGCTCCGGATATGCGTCAAGAATCTCCTCTGCGGACATTCCGGCCGCAATCTGCTTGAGGATTATGGAGACTGTTATTCTCATGCCCCGGATTGTCGGCTGGCCAAGACATATCTCAGGGTCAATGGTGATGCGGTCCAGTTGCGCCATAACACCTTCCTCCTTTGACTATCTCTCTCATTATACAAGAACCTGAAACATCCTGCAAGCATACGGTCATTTGGGCCTACACGACTATTTCAGGCTTTCCATCGGAAAGACGAGGTCGCATTTCTGCACTTCGGCCCACCGGGGACAGGTCATGATAGGTGGTCGTTCACCATGCCCGCTGCCTGCATGAAAGCGTAGCAGATCACGCTGCCCGCAAACTTGAAGCCCCGCTGCAAGAGATCACGCGACATCTTGTCGGATTCTTCTGAACGGGCGGGCGCCTGCGACGAGGCTTCCCAGTGATTGACCAGCGGCGCGCCGCCGGTAAACTTCCAGATAAACTTGTCAAAGCTGCCAAACTCGTCTCGAACCTTCAGGAATGCCTGGGCATTAGTCACGGCTGAGCGCACCTTGGCGCGGTTCCTGATGATCCCGGCGTCCTGCAGCAGTCGTTCAACGTGATCTTCCGAAAACCGGGCCACGATCTCCGGGTCGAACCCGCCAAAGACGCGACGGAAGGCGTCTCTCTTGCGAAGCACGATTCTCCAGCTTAGCCCGGCCTGAAAACCATCGAGGACCAGGAATTCAAATAGGGCCCGATCATCGTGAAGCGGAACGCCCCACTCCAGGTCATGGTAAGAAATCATCAGCTCGTCATCGCCCGGCCAGGGACAGCGACTCATGTCTATTTAGCCCTCAGGACTCCATTATAGCACTCTTGCCAATGTTCGACAATTTTGGTCAGGGGAAGGGGGGACGTAATTGGCCGGAAGACGGAAGGGCGGCAAGGGGGGGCGTCTTAGGGAAGGCGATGCGCGAGAAGGGGAGTATGGTTTAGCGAGTCCCGACTTTCCCGACGAGCGCCCGCCGCACCGTTTCCGCCAGCTCCCGCTTCTCAACAGGCTTCATGAGAAATTCTCTGATGCCGGCCTCTTTTGCCTTCTCGGGAGACACCGCCTCGCTATAACCGGTAATGAGGATTATGGGCATATCATTTCGTATCGCCAGCATCCTTTTCGCAAGGTCGATGCCGGTAAGATCGGGCATCGTCTGATCGGTGATGATAAGGTCGAAGCGTCCGGGTTCTTGCAGAAAAGTCTTGAATGCCTCTGAGCCGCTTGAAGCGGCAGTAACGTCATAGCCGATGCGTCGGAGCGCCCGACAGGTCATCTCGACGACGGCGGCCTCGTCGTCCACGAAGAGTATCCTTTCGTTCCCGCCTGGTACGACGCCCGCCTGCTCCCGCGCTTCTTTTACCGGCGATCCGGCGCAGGGCAGTAAAATGGCGAAGGTCGATCCTTCGCCCGGCCTGCTCTCTACGGAAATTGCACCTCCGTGGCTCTTGACGATGCCGTAGACCACCGCGAGGCCCATGCCTGTCCCATGGCCGGCCTCTTTCGTGGTAAAAAAGGGCTCGAACATCCTTTTTTGCACCTCCTCCGTTATGCCTGTACCGCTGTCTCTGACGACGAGCTTCACGTAATTGCCGGCTTTCATATCGGCTTCAGGCATTTCATCGGCATGGTCAAAAGCGGTGGACGAAAGCTCGATGAGAAGACTTCCCTTGTCGCGCGTGGCATAGGCTGCATTTGTACAGAGATTCATGAGTACCTGCTGCACCCGGGAGGGGTCGCCTATAATCGTGTCGGAAGTGGTCTTGATGTTCAGTTGCATATGGATGGTGGCAGGCAGAGAGCTGCGAAGGAGGTTGTGCGTTTCTTTAACGAGAGGGATTAGGTTAAACGGGATCTTTTCCTGCTCGGTTTTCCTGCTGAACGTCAGGATCTGTCGAACCAGTTCCGTGGAACGCTTGGAGGCCCTGATGATCTCCTTGATATTCTGCTTCGGTCCGGGCCTGTCGTCCAGATCATCGAGCGCCAATTCGGCGTTGCCCAAAACGACGGCGAGCATGTTGTTGAAGTCGTGGGCGATGCCGCCGGCCAGCGTTCCTATCGCTTCCATCTTATGTGTCTGAAGGAGCTGTTGTTCGACCCGGTTCCGCTCGTCAGTCTCTTCTTTGAGCCTGTCATAGGCCCTCTGCAATTCTGCGGTGCGCTCTTGAACCCGGGACTCGAGCTCCGCAAGCAGCCGTTCGCTGTCCATCTCGGCCCGTTTGCGCATGTTGATGTCCTCGATGACCCCCACGTGATAGCGTGGCCTTCCTGCTTCATCGCTGACCATGGCCAGTGAAACATGCACCCATACCTCTCTGCCGTCCCTGGCGATGTATCGCTTCTCGAAATCGTTTTTCTGCCTCTCGCCGGAGTATATGCCGGAGACGTTCTCAAGGCTCATGTCGATGTCGCCGGGATGGGTGAAATCCGCGAAGCGCATCGTCCGGAACTCGTCATCGCTGTAGCCGAGCATCGTTTGCATGGCGGAATTGGTCTGTAGCATATGGCCCTCGGGGTCGACCAGCGCCATTCCGACGGCTGCATTCTCGAAGACCGACCGGAACCGCTTCCCGCTCTCCCTCAGCGCCTCCTCGGCCTGCTTGCGCTGGGTGATGTCGGTGAGGATTACGAACGCCCTGGTCCCGCCCTCCACGATGACCGACGTGACCGAGGTGGGGAACTTCGTGCCGTCCTTACGGATGAAGGTCGCTTCCCCTTTGACATGGCCGATCCGGGCGCGTTCTGCTGCCAGCGCCGCAAGGCGTGGATCGTCCTGGTCGGTCAATCCCGCTGGCCTCATCGCAATAAGCTCCGCCTCTGTCATTCCGAACAGGGCGCAGGCCGCGGGATTGGCGGCGAGGATGCTCCCGTCGGGCACGGTTACGAAAATGGCGTCGAGGCTGTTCTCGAAAAGCGAGCGATATTTCGCCTCGCTCTCCCGCAGCGCCTCCTCTGCCTGCTTGCGCTTGGTGATGTCGCGGGCAACATGCACCACGCCGACCATCTGTCCATGCTCGTCAGCCAAAGGAGTGGTGCTGATAACGAAATCACCCCCGAGTCGCTCTTCGTGTACTTCTTCGCTATGTTGACGGCCATCCTTCAAGGTCTTGGAATGGGGACAGAACTCAGGCGGCTGAGATAGTCCGTGCATCGCTTCATAGCAGTGAAGCCCGACGCACTGCTCGGGTTCAAGCCCAAGCCGCTGAGTCGTCGCCTTATTTGCCCGGAGGATATGATATTGGTTGTCGATGATGGCGATCATGTCCGGGACGCTGTCAAAGGTCCGCTCCCATTCTTCCTTAGCCCGGACGAGCGCCTTCTCTGTCCGTTTGCGTTCGGCGATATCGGTGAGGACCGTACGGATGGCCGTCGTCCCGTTAGCCTGCACAGCAATGCTCTCAAGCTGGACATGAAAGAACCGCTCTCCCCCTTTGCCTCTCCTTAGCGCCAGTTCGCAGGCGCGTGTGCCGGGAGAGTGCAGCAAGTCGCGTATATGGAGATAGAATGCGTCCTGAGACTCGGGGGCGATCAGAAAGGCGAAGGGTTTGTTGAGAAGAAATGTGCGCTCAATTCCCAGAAGGCGCGCAGCGGTCAGGTTCATGTCTAAAACAACGCCCTTATTGTCAAGGGTCAGGTAACCGACAGGCGCATTTTCGTAGAGGTCGAAATAACGTGAGCGAGACCCTTCGAGCTGCTCCTGCGCCCTTCGGAGTTCATCGTTCTGCATCTCAAGCTCGATGTGGTAGACGGAAAGCTCGTGAGCCGGATGCTGTATGTCTTTCTCAGAAGGGATGCCGGAAATCTTTTCCCCGGTTTCTGCCGGTAGTTTCTTGGCTTTTTTTCTAAGCTCGTTGGGTTCGCGGGGAGACCTCTGCTTTCCCATGCGTCCTCTCCTCGGTCTTTGGTCTATTGCGACCAATGATTGAACAAACCGTGGGGACCGTCAGATTATACCAGAACGCTTGCACTCCATAAAGACCATTTCGTCCATTCTGCCTATCTTCACCGATCCGTCAGCTATAGGAGTCGCGACCCTATCGCGTTCCCCAGGTCCGAACTTTCAGGGTGAGGAGCGCGTAAGGGAATATCCAGAGCAGGGTGAGAAAGGAGAAATAAGAGTAAATGATGCCGTAGGGAAAGAGCCATGACCGCTCCGTGTACCAGTAATAGAACATGTTGAGCGTAGAAAAGATCGCCATGGCGGAGAAGAACCTTATGAGGGTGGCCGGATGGTGGACGGAGAGGACCGTGAGGAAAACAAGGCTTGCCCAGCCTACCGGGAATCTCAGGTTGGCGATCAGCATGTCTGTAACGGAGACGAGCATGGACCAGGGGGACCGTTTCCACACGATCCGCATGAAATGGATGACCTCCCGCACGTAACTCCTGTCCCACCGGAGATACATCTTGCACAGTTTGCGGTACGTCCATGGAACGATCGTGTGTACCCGTCCCGTCCGTTGAAAGACCGTGTCATACCCGGCCGACAGGATAAAATTCGTCAGCGCCCGGTCTTCGCCGTAGGTACAGGGTCTGCCGAGGAATGACTGGTTGATCCATTTGGGCAGCACCTGTCGAACGATGGACGTTCGGTAGGCCGAAAGGGCGCCAGGGCAACAGTAAACCGTGCCATAGGTCGATTGGACCGCCCTCAGAAAATCGAAGGAGAGCACGTAGCGTATGTGGAGCATCCTCGGAATCAGACCCTGCATTCGGTTATAGACGAGGACTTTTCCGGCGACGGCGCCGATCTTGGGGTTTACGAACGGGCCCGTCATGGCGAGAAGACTGCCGCGTTCCACGACGCTGTCCGAATCTACGGTGATCACTACGTCGCCCCGGGCCCGACGAAAACCTTCTTCGAGCCCGGCTCGTTTCCCCCTGTTCTTCGCGAACCGGACCGGCGTAATCGCATGGGGATACGCGTTGGCCGCCTCGACGACATATTGCCAGGTATCGTCCGTGCTCCCGTCGTCCACCACAAAGACCTCCAAGCGGTCCAGCGGATAATCTGCCTCCAACACCGAGTAAACAGCCTTCTTCACCATCTCGCCTTCATTGTATGCGGGGATGATCACCGTAAGAGTGGGGGCGTTCCTTTGCGTGGCCGAAGGAAAGGGCCGGTAGCAAAGCCATAGAAGCGTTCTGAACCAGAGAAAAATGGTCCCCATGAAGCCCCACAAAAGGCTCGGGTGGATGATGGTCCCCCAGGCGCCGGCGTGGAGCAGCGTGAAGAAAAGGGGTTGAAACAGTTTGTTGACGAGGGCCGCATGGAAAACGACCAGGACGACCGCAAGGGTGGCGCCGCACACGAGCCGGTCAAGAAAATCGACCCGGCGCTCCTCGACAGGCGCCTGGACCATTACGGCCTCAAAGGCGTTGCCGGGAATGGTTATCTGACTTGTCTCACTCATGAGCGGCGGATCCACCAATCACCCTTATTATAGATAACCCGTCTTCGTCCAGACATACCGATCGTCCTGTATACCGGAGCCCTCGTCTCCCTTAGAAGAAGTACGGCAAGAGGGGATCTGCGCCGTTATCCCCAAACCGCTCGCCAGGAGCGAGCCTACCGCGACACTAAAGCATATTCTCGGCGGCGCTCCCCAAGCAAAGCCTTCTTGAGTTCCCGCCGGTCATACAGCGGCGTCCTTCGCTCCATCCCCGGTTAGTCATCGCCGATGCCGGACGGCAGGCGGCCTACCTGCTGTATTCAAAGCTCTTAATAACGATCTCCACTTCCCTGCCGTCAGAAGGGGCAGAACCCCTGAACAACCAGAGATTCATGTGTGCGCGCATAGCCTGTTGAGGAATGTCGTCGACGTGGCGAACAGGCGTAAAATTCCAGTTTGCTATTTCGTAGTCATTGTTTGTACGATGCCCATGAAGCATCTGGAAGAATATTGACGCGCTCTGCCAGTTGAAACGGTGAGTTGTGCAATCGCCGTTGAGACTGAACGGGAAAGTCTTGCTGTTCTTGGGCAGCCCACTCTTTGCAGGCCAGACGGTGAAATTCCCCCTATCGTTGTTCACATTGCCCCACGCGGCCATCTCGATGTCGATTTCGTTTCTTCCGGCAGGTCCCAGGTAGGGGAAAAGGCCTAAGACGACATTCTTGTCGAGCCTGTCTACCCGGCCTGTCACATACCACTGATATCGGCCAAACCAGACCTTGTCATTTGAGAATACTTCGGCACAATGCCATTTTTCCTTCATTTTGCCGACCTTAAGGTGAAGCTGCCCTGAGGAGTCAATCCAGGCGTTGTCCTCGCTCCAATGGTTTGTATAACCTTTTGGACCGGGACTGCCGTCGCCGGATGGACGCACGGTCCAAGTGCGGCCTGCAAAGTTGAGGGTTTTAGCATCAGAGACATTTGCTCCAAAGATTAGAATTGCGCATGCCACACTAAAGAATCTGATGGCTTGTCCTTGCCGTGCAGCCGATGTCGCGCGCCGGCAACGGGTAGAAAAAAGGCGCAGTCCACACGCCATGAAAGGCGCCGGAGAGCCGTGTAAAGAACTACCCGTTTCCTTAAAGATAGGTCTTTTGCCTTCCGGAGACAAGTGCCTACCCCTAAAATGCGGCCATGGGGGTCATCTTGTCGACCGCGCTTCGGGCAGTCTTTTTCGATATTCAGTTTTTTATTGATAAGGCGGTCTTACGGCTTGCATGTCCTCTTTTCTTCTCACTATTGCCAGTCGCAACATTCGACGTTGCATCAGGCCAGCAACATCCAGGATTGCAGGAAGGAGGGGGAAGTCGCCGTTACCAAAAAAGGCAGCGGTGATTGTCGTACTTGTCAATCAACAATACCGGTCGTGAGAGTAACTATTTGCATAAGAGGTTCAGGTCAGATGCGTCGGGCTATGCTGATAGGCGGTTCCCACCGCTAATCTTCGATCTAGGACACGAATAGGGACATCCCTCCCGCTAACCCGCTCAGTAAATCGATATTAGTGCGTAGAGAACCTCCAGGCGCCTGAACATACAAATATTGGTTCTTCTTCCTCTGCTCCTCAGCAATCAATAGGCGGCTTCAAATATGCCGGCGGCATCTTCGCGGCTCAAATCCCTCGCGTTGTTCTCCATGCCGTAGAGTTGAAATTCGAAGAGATAATCGACAAATCCCGGAATGTCCTCGTTTTTTACGCCCACATCCCGCATTCTTTGAGGCAGTCCAAGACTGCGAGCGAGGTCCCTTACTGCCTTCGCCGCCCGCATGGCGGCATCCATCGGGGAAAGATGTTCTGTCTTTTCTCCCATCAGCCGGGCAATATTCCCGAACTTCAAGGGATTTCCCATGACGTTGTACTCCATGACGTGAGGCAGTATGATCGAGAGCGCCGCTCCGTGCGTTATCTTTGCCTTTACCGCTATGGGGTAATTCATGGAATGGGCGACGCCCGCTCCGGAGCTCTCGGCGGCCATTATGCCCAGGGGGGCGGCGATGGCCATGTTGAGCCTCGCTTCGACGTTCTTGCGCCCTTTAGCATAGGCGACGGGAAGATTTTCAGCAACCAGCCTGATCGCAGTTTCGGCAAACATGTCCGACACGACATTTGCGTTCCAGGTCGCGTATGCCTCTATGGCGTGCGAGAGCGCGTCGAACCCGGAATCCGCCGTAATTTTCTGGGGCAGGTTCAAGGTCATCAATGGATCGACCACGGCGGCATCGGCCCATAAATACTTGCTGAAGATCCCCTTTTTCTTACCGTCCGACGTGTCGGTGATCACCGCCGCATGGGTCACTTCGCTTCCGGTGCCGGCCGTCGTGGGGATAAAGATCTTTGGCATGCCTCTCTCCTTGACCCGGTCGAACCCCACGAGGCTTCTGATTTCCCCCTCGTCCGCAAGGCATAAGCTTGCCACCTTTGCCGTATCAATCACGCTGCCGCCTCCTACGGCGATGATGAGATCGTACTTACCCTCCTTTGCAGCCTTCGAACAGCGAACGACGGCCGGCAGGGGGGCGTCGGGCAGGCACTCGTCAAAAAGCCCGAAGGCAACCGCGCTTGCTTCAAGAGAAGACGTCGCCGCATCGAGCAGTCCCGCCCCGGCGACGCCCGCGTCGGTGACTATCAGCGCTTTCCGGCTGCCAAAGCCCTTCGCGAACGTTCCGACATTGCCCACCGCCCCGACGCCGAAGACCGTATTCGGAGCATAGAGCGAAAAGAGCCTCTGCATCTTATCCATACCTTTCGTTTCCCCCTTGGTTTCTATATTGAGAGTCTTTTCGCCGGCGTTTGCGTCCGCCGGCGCCCCTGCTGCCATTCTGGCACGGATGAATGTTTATGTCAAGGTCGTCGAGATTTCTCGATAGGCGATCTTCCGGCGCCGCTGCCTGAAGCCGCCTGGATCAACAAGCCGTCGCCGGCGAGCGATGGATAGGTACACTAAATATTTGCTGGGAGCGTCCCATTTTCGTTGACGTGTTCCAACGGATGTTTGCTCAACCTGCCAACTGTAAGGGTCGATTCTATAGGCGCCTGGACCGGATGGGTCTGATGGGCGAGCCGGGAAAAAGCGGCAGCGAGAATGCCTGTCGGCATATAGGAACGCCTCCTTGCCCCAGCCCTCGGAGAAACTGCCGGGGGGCCGACCGGGAATCGCCGAGGTTGCAAAAAACTTGACAAAACATCGCGGGGGCTGTAAAACTACAAACTATATTGAGCGGTTGATCTAAAGAAATCAGGAGAAGCCGTGAAGGGTTCGAGGACGATTTCATTTCTCCCCGCCTGGAAGGAGGCAAGGGACGGGAAGAGGTCGTCTGTTCCGCCCGGGATGCAGAACTGATAGAAATAAAGAGATCCGCCGCATCGTGGACGGCGGCAGGTCATGGATATGGATCGCGGCAGGGCAACGACGGAATTGGCAATTGGCGTTTATCCGGACGGGGTCCCCGGCGGAAGACCTTAAAACCGGCGCGGGCTGTTGCACCATACCAATCGGAACAACCTTGGCATCACGCTCGACCTGACGCAGCAGAAAGCGGGGGAGGTTTTCAAACCACCGGCAATGATAGCCGATGTCGTGGCGAGCGGGTACGCTCCCGACACCTCGGAAAAGCTGGGGGTTGCCTATCCGGCCCTGAAGGAAGTGAAACCTGATATCATAATGTTCCGGATGCCTGCCTACGGCGCAACCTGTCCCGAATGCAACTATACCGCTTGTGGGGGCGTCGCAGGAGCAGATGGCCGATTTGACGGAATTGACCGGTTACCCCGGCATGGCGCCGGAAGGGGACAAGGCGTAAAGCGCACGACATCGGGAGGAGCAGCGTCATGGATTTCGCGTTTTCCAAGGAGCAGGAAAGATTCAAGCAAGAGGTAGACGATTTCTTCCGCGACAACGAGAGGATTGTCGCGGAAGCAAGAAGCGAATTTCATTCCGGCTGGGGCTTCGGCCCCTATTGCTGGGAGTTGATCGGAAAAGTCGGTTCCCGGGGGTGGCTTTGCCCGACCTGGCCCCGCGAGTACGGCGGGTTGGAGCTTCCCTTTATCCAGCGGTACATCATCATGGAAGAGTTATGTCGCTTCACCGACATTTACGTGACCGTAGGGGCCGGAATCGCAGGCCCGGTCATACTTCAGCATGGGACCGAGCAACAGAAAAAGGAATACCTACCCCGCATCGCCAGGGGAGAGATCGAGTTTGCCCTCGGGTATACGGAGCCTCAGGCCGGCTCCGATCTCGCCTCTTTACAGATCAAGGCCGAGGACAAGGGGGATTATTTTCTTATCAACGGTCAGAAGATGTTCAACACAAGGGCCCATTTCGCCCAATACCATTGGCTGGGCGCCAGGACCGAGGCAACCGTTCCGAAGTACAAGGGCATCTCTCTTTTCATTGTGGACCTCAAGACGCCAGGCATCAGCCTTCAGGCCGATTGGACAGTGGGCGGCAGGAGGACCAACCAGGTTTTCTACGATGACGTGAAAGTGCCCCGGGAAGCGCTGGTAGGTGAGAAAAACAAGGGCATGTATTATATTCTGGAGGCCCTGGATTACGAACGGATTACGGCCGTGGCCGGCCTCGAGCGGGATTTCGAGGAATTCGTCGATTATGTCAAGGCGAGCGGACTTGGGAGGGACCCGCTTCTCAGGCAGAAAATCGCGGAGCTCGCCATTGACATAGAGGCTGCCCGGCTCCTCTCCCTCCGCGTGGCTTCCATGCTCGACAGCGGCATAGTCCCCAACTTCGAGGCCGCCATGCTGAAGATGGTCGTCGCGGAGACATGGCAGCGGTTCGTCAACGTCGCCGTGCAGGCGTGCGGTCCCTACGGGCAGATAAAAGAAGGATGCCCCTTTGCCCCGTTGAATGGAAGACTGGAATGGAGATACCTGGACTCCCTTGAAACGCTGGTAACCCAGGGCACGTCGGAAATAATGAAGAACGTCATTGCCCAGCGAGGATTGGGGCTTCCGAGGAAGTGACAGGCAGTGCGTCGAAAGGAGGAGCGGCCGTGGATTTGACGTTGTCTCGAGAGCAGAAGGCCTTACAGCAAGCGGTCAGGGAGGTCCTGGAAAAGGAAGCGACAACCGTTGCAAGGGAAACGGAAGAAACCGAAGCGGGTTATTCCCGCGACCTGTGGCAGAAGATGGCAGAATCTGGGCTGGATGGGCGTCGGTTTTCCAGAGGAGTACGGGGGGACGGAGGGAGATTTTGTAGACCTGGTTGTCGTGCTGGAGGAGATGGGGAAGATGATCGTCCCAGGGCCTTATATTACCTCAACCGTCTGCTCGGGTCGCGCCATTCTCGATTACGGGAACGAGACGCAAAAAAAGGCGTTCCTCCCGGGGATCACGGCCGGAAAGCTGGTGGTCGCGCCCGCCCTTACCCGGCCTGACAGGTGGTCTGAAGGGAAGCGCCCGGAAGAACGCCTTGAAGCTGCGGGCAGCGATTACCTGGTAAGCGGCGCGAGGATTTTCGTCCCTTACGCGAACACGGCCGACTGGTATATCTGGTCGGCCGGCGCGAACGACTCTCTTCTTTTGCTTATTAACGCAAGGAGCCCCGGGATCGAGTGCAGCCTCCTTCCGACGATCGCAGGAGATAAACAGTGTCTGGTCGTCATGGACCATGTGAGGGCGCCGGCGGCCAACGTCCTGGGTGAGATCGGGAAGGGACCCGAGATAACAGGGAGAATGCACGAGTGGGGGGCCTCGCCCAGTCCGGCTTTATCGCGGGGCTTACGGACCGTGTCCTGAGGATGGCGGTAGGATATGCAAAAAAAAGGGTGCAGTTTGACAGGTTGATAGGGAGTTTTCAGGCCATCCAGCACCAGTGTGCCGATATGGCGACGGACGTCGACGAGGTCAGGTTTCTCACGTACCAGGCCGCGTGGCGCATGAGCAAGCAGCTTCCGGCGACAAGAGAGGTCTCTATGGCAAAGGCGCGGGCGAGCGACGCCGCTCGGAGGGTATGCCTTTTGGGGACAAAGATCCATGGAGGCATAGGCATAATCCTGGATTACGACATGCAGCTTTACTTCAGAAAGGCCAAGCCCGCGGAGCTGGCCTTCGGCGACGGAGATTTCCACCGGGAGATAATAGCCCGACAGATGGGGCTATAGGCTGGCCTCAAAGGCCGGGATGATTTTGGCGGGACGCCCCAGGAAATGCTATGGAGAAACGCAGCCGGTCCCGTCATAATATTTGAGCTGCGAGAAGGAGAAAAGAGTAACATTACGAGGCCTCGCGATCCGGATGTCCTTCTCTCCTCCCGTTTAGGCCTCGTTAGCTTCACCACGCTTGACAGGGCAGATTCTCTATCAAAAGTGGTTCCTCCGCTGTTCGTTTAAGTAAAAACTACCGCCTGCGATTACATTGGAGAAAATCACCTTGCATAAGCAGGAGACATGACTGTCGATACGATTTTCAAAGAGGCGAGCGATGATTGTAAAGGCTCAGCATAATTTCATGTTATAGTTAGGAATAGCAATCGCGACGGCTTCCGTATCGGCCGAGATTTCTAAATTTGGAGGAGGCAAAATAAGAGGACTCGGTAACGAGAAAGGGCGCCTGCATCCCCTGATGAGAACAATGGTAAGAGCCGGCTATACTGGAGATCCTGGAAAGAAAGGAGTTTACGATTTCCGGAAGGAGGTTTTGTCGAAATGGCAGCAGAGAATGGCGAAAAGTTTACGCGAATCATTTGTGAGAAGAAAGGTCATGTAGTTTGGATTACGTTGAACCGCCCCGATGCTAAGAATGCCCAAGATCCTTTTACAAGAGAAGAAATATTGCAAGCTTTGGAACTGGGGCGGGATGACGAGGATGTCTATGTTATGGTTATCACGGGAGCAGGGGAGGCCTTCAGCGCCGGCGGGGACATTGTCAATTTTCCACAGAACCCCGTTGAGTTCATGGAAAGAATCGGAATGCAGGTGAAGGGGAAGAAGCGACCGATTGAAATGATCAGGGAAATACCCAAACCGATTATTGCCATGGTTAATGGGCTTGCTTTGGGTGCTGGCTGTGAACTGGCGATGGCTTGTGACATAATCATCGCTTCTGAAACTGCCAGGTTCGGACAACCAGAAATACGGGTGGGGCTGATACCCGGAGGCGGAGGGACTCAAGTCCTTCCTCGACTCGTAGGGGAAAAGAAAGCCAAGGAACTTGTTTTCACCGGGGATATGATTTCAGCTGAGGAGGCGTTAAGGATTGGGTTGGTGAATAAAGTAGTTCCCAAACAGAAGCTTAGGGAGACCGTTGAAGAATTTGTAGGCGTTCTGGTCAGGAGAAGTCCGATTATCTTAAAGTTTGCAAAGCTTGCTTTGAATAAATCCCTGGAAACATCACTATCGGTGGGGCTGGCTTATGAGTCTGACCTATGCGCGCTTTGCTTTGGGACGGAAGATTTGAAGGAAGGAGCGAAGGCTTTCCGGGAGAAGAGAACCCCCAATTACAAAGGGAAATAGGGAGGAACGGATGAATGCGGGAATTGTAGCCTATGGAGCCTATGTCCCAATATACCGGTTAAGCCGGGCGGAAATCGCCAGGGTCTGGGGAAGCGGAATGGCGAAGGGTGAGAAGGCAGTGGCGAATTGTGACGAAGACAGCATTACCATGGGTGTCGAGGCCGGTATGGATTGTCTTAAGGGAGTGGAGCCCGGAACAGTGGACGGGCTTTACTTTGCTTCCACCACCCCACCCTACCGGGAGAAAAGGTCGGCGAGCATTATCGCCGCTGCGCTTGACCTGCGACGAGACATCGTTACGGCTGATTTTGGTAATTCACTAGGTGCCGGCGCCGGCGCCCTCAAAGCAGCCCTGGATGCCGTGAACTCTGGATCGGCCGGAAAAGTTCTAGTTGTGGCAGCGGACTGCCGCATCCCTGCACCAAGGTCGGTTTTTGAGCCTCTGTTGGGGGACGGCGCTGCGGCTCTGCTGATAGGGACAGAAGATATTGCTGCCGCAGTCGAAGGCGGATATACCCTTTCGAGCGATTTTCTGGATATCTGGCGGAGGGAAAGAAATGACGCCTACATCCGGGCGTGGGAGGATCGCTTCATCGTCGAGAAAGGTTATACGGCCCATCTTCAGGAGGCTGTCGCCGCGCTGTTGAAAAAGTGCCAGGTGAAGCCCGGCGACATCACGAAGGCTGCATTTTATGGTCCGGATGCACGAAGCCATGCCAATATGGCGCGTGTCTTGGGCTTAGATAAGGGTCAGGTTCAGGATCCGATGTTTGATGTTCTGGGGAATACAGGCACTCCATTCTTTATGATGATTCTTGTCGCCGCCCTGGAAAAAGCCAAAGCCGGCGACAGGCTCTTGGCTTGTAGTTATGGCGATGGCGCCGATGCCTGGCTTTATAGGGTGACTGAGCGGACAGAGGCCGTTAAAGGGAGGCGTGGAATGGAGCGGCATCTCGCCTCAAAGATGATGCTGCCCAATTACGGAACCTACCTGAGATTCCGGGATTTGATGGAATGGGAAGGGACGCCTTTGCCCCCGGCTGAGTCGTCAGCAAATGTCTTCTACCGGGAAGAAAGGGCGCTTATTCGGGGATACGGTCATAAGTGCAAAATCTGCGGTCATGTCCAGTTCCCGCCGCAACGATTTTGCATGTGGTGCCAGTCGAAAGATCAGTTTGATGAAGTCAAAATTGCTGACAAAACGGGCAAATTGTTTACCTTCAGTTTGGATGAACGCGCTGTCTTCGCCCTTGACCTGCCCAACGCCATAGTCATTGTCGACCTGGAAGGCGGCGGCCGGCTCTACGGGCAGGCGACAGACAGAGACCCGAGAGCCCTTAAGGTTGGGATGGAGATAGAGTTAACCTTCAGAAAATTCCACGAAGGTTCGGGCTTTCATAACTATTCTTGGAAGTGTCGACCGGTGAGATGTTAAGGAGGAACTATGGCTGAGAGTTTGAAAGACAGGGTAGCCATCATTGGCATGGGTTGTACGGAATTTGGCGAGCTCTGGGATAAAGACGTGGATGATCTGATCGTTGATGCAGTCTCCGAGGCTCTGCAAGACGCCCAGTTGGAGCTTAAGGATATTGAGGCTGTATGGGCGGGAACAGCAAATAGCGGTGTCAACGGCTGCTCCGTGTCAGCTCCATTGCAGCTTCAGTATGTTCCTGTTACGAGGGTCGAAAATGCTTGTGGTACCGGCATCGAGATTATTCGAAATGCTGCACATGCTTTAGCGGCCAAGGTCTATGATCTGGTCTTGGCCGTGGGCTTCGAGAAGCTGAAGGACCTTGGTTATCCCGGTCTTCATCCTGGCAAGTTATCCGATAAGTTTCACCCGATCTATCCCGCCGGAGGAACTGGGCCGGGCCGTTATGCTCTGGCCGCAACGAGATATTTCCAGCGTTACGGGCTCTCGCCGGAAGAGGGAAAACGGACCATGGGCAGGATTTCAGTGAAAAGCCATTATAGCGGCGCTCGTAATCCCAAAGCGCACCTGAGGCGTGAACTCAGTATAGAGGACGTGCTCAATGCGCCCATGATCGCGTGGCCGTTGGGTCTGCAGGACTGCTGCGGCGTAACGGACGGCGCCTCAGCGGCCATTCTTTGCCGTGCGGAAGATGTAAAACACTTCGCACCACACCGTAAAGACAATTATATCACGATTAAGGGGATAGGCGTCTCGGCTGGGCCGGGTTGGGGAAAAAACAAAGAAGACTATGACTTCACGCACTGGGCGGAGACGGAGCATGCGTCAAGGCAGGCTTACCAGATGGCGGGGATCAAGAACCCTCGCAGGGAGCTTGACATAGCGGAGGTCCATGACTGTTTCTCCATTGCAGAGTTAATTGCCATGGAAAGCCTGGGGTTCTGTGCGAAGGGACGGGCCAAGGAGGAGATGATAGAGAACGGAGCTTTTGTAGCACCCCAGTTTAGAGAGGCAGTGATGCGGAAATGGGGTGCTGCTGAAGACGAGATCAGGAACGTTCCTGCTCCGGAAGATATTCTCGTTGTCAACCATAGCGGGGGGCTCAAGGCATTCGGACACCCCGTTGGTGGGAGCGGCGGCCGCGAAATCTACGAAATATACAAACAGGTTCAGGGTAAGGCCCAAGAACCGTCGCGACAACTCAAGAACGTCCGCTTAGGGTTGGCCCATAATCAGGGGGGACATCCCGGAAGATTCGTGTGTGCCATAGCTGTCGTTGGTGTTCCGCCAGAGAGGTTTTAATTTAATGATCACCGATAAGGGGATCATTTTCGAAAGGGCAAATGAGGATATTGTGGCTAACTCAATATAATGAAAAAGGAGGAGAGGGGTATTATTGAGAAGAAGCCGGCAACTCAGTGCGATCCTTATGGCGTGCGCTACAGAGTTTGGGTTCCATATTATTGAGCACA
>CAVTDX010000116.1:0-14784 GCA_963733345.1 uncultured delta proteobacterium | reverse complement strand
TAAGGTTCCAGCCGCCGACCAGGTTGATGTTTGCTACCCCGGTCCCGGTAAGGGCGACGGGATAAGAGCTGGTGGACGCGTTGGACTTTACGGTAAGCGTGCCGGTCTGGGCGCCCGCATTGCAGGGAGCGAAGGCGAGCGTCATGGCCGCATACTCGCCGCTCACGATAGATATTGGGGCCGTGGCAGTCGGGACCGGAGAAACGACAGAGAAGCCGCAGCCGGTCGTCGTCAAAGCGGTGACGCTCAGGGTCTTCACGCCCGTATTTATTATCTCGCAGGACGCATCCTGGGTGCTCTGCCCTGAATCCGTGCTGGTGAAGGTTTCGGGCGACGTAGTGTTGTTCACCGGATTGCTGTCGCACTGCACCCCGACTGTGGGGGCTATGGGGCTTAAGGACGTGACCGTGATAGGCTTTACAAAGGTATAGGAGGCGTTGTTCGGCTGCCCGTCGATCCCGCCGAAGCCTACGGCGTATCCGGCGGCTCACCCCGTAATCGCGCCGCTTCCGGCCGGGCATGATCCCTGCGCGGGATAGGTCATGGCGAGCGGAGTTCCGTTGTAAGAGACCGCGATGCACGCGGCCGTCTCCGCCTCAGACAGGGCCGTATCATACGTGGGGATCTCGTACTCGAACCGTCCCGCAGCGACGCCGCCATAGGTCGTGCTGCCCGTCGTGGGGTCGGGTAACGAGTTCGTGCTCGTGTCCGTCACCACGATCGTATAGAGCGGGTCGGAGGCAGTCAACACGACGCCGTTGACGCTCAGCTTCGCCCTCAACGTGAAGGGCGCGGATGGCGTCTGACCGGCGGCAGGGGGAAGACCCGCCGCCAGGGTCAGTGCGAGCAGACCGGCAAGGCACAAAAGACTGCGCATTTTAATAAAACCTCCTACTTTCATAAAACCTCCTTTTGCGTGGTTAAATTGACAAGCAGTATTGCCGTTCTCTTCGTCTCGATGGAATAGCCTGTCCATATAGTCGTCCCGTGCCGTCTTGTTCATGACCCGGCCTTTAGTTCCCCGGCATCGTCCACGTTCCCGCCCCGCTGACATCGATCCAGTAACCCCAGCCGGGGCAGATCTGGCCGAGCGTGTTGCTCTGGCCGGCCGGGGCGTAGAGCTGCCAGCCTTGAGGCAGATAGCCCCAGGCGGCATCGAGTACGCTGCTGATAGAGGAAAGGGCCGTCGAAGCGGCGGCGCACGACGTCGTGTTGTACCCTGCGAGGTTCCATCCTTGGGAAAGGGAAATAGAGGAAGGGGAAGGGGCGGCGCCTGAGACGGAGAGCGTATGCGCGGCAGTCATCTTGATCCAGTAACCATACCCGGCCTGCATGGTCGTGAGGGTGCTCCCCTGGACGTCGCTCGGGTCATATACCTGCCATGCCCCGTTGGAATAAGCCCAGACGGCCTGATAAGAGCCGGCGATGCCGGAGAGCACAGAGGCTATGGCCGTGTTGACGGGCTGCAAGGGCAGGGAGATAAGGTTCCAACCGGAGGAGAGGGCATAGGCGCCCGGGTTCGTGTAGATGTTTCCCGCGTCGACCGTCTGGCCCTTCGTGCCGATGCTGACGCTCCCTGCTGAGAAAGTGCCGTAGCCCGGCATCGATGCCGTGATCTTATAGCTGCCCAGGGCGCCGACGCCCAGGTAGAAAGAACCGTCCGAGGCGCTGTTCACGGAGCCTGCCGGGTTGTTCGAGCCGTTCGTCAGACTCACCACCGCGCCGGAGATGCCTGCGCCCGTGGTCTTGTCCCTCACGCAGCCGTTCACATAGGCGATGGCGCTGCCGGTATACATGAATAGTATCGGACCGTCCTCCGGCGCTACCGTCGTGGAGCCGAAGGTGAAGCCGGGACGGCTCGCGTTGATGGTCACCGTGTCTGCCGGAGCGACGTTGAAAACCTCGAATTGGCCGCCCACGCCCGTCGTCCCGCCCGAGACGCTGTAGTGAACAGTGTAAGCGTTGCCGCTCGGAGAGCCCGCAGCCGTCACCGTAACGCCGGAGGCGCCGAAGTCGGTGTTTGTCGTATACGAGACCATCCCGAATATTACGCCGTTGCCTGTCGTATTGCCCATTGCGCCGAGCTGGGCTGCCGTGAAAAGGGGCTGGCTCGAAAACGGAGAGTAGACATCGACGTTCAAGGCCGGCAGGGGAACGTAGCTGGGTTCGTAGTTTGTTTTAGTGATCTTCAGCTCGACCGCCTGCGGGTTCGCTTGAGTGCTCTCCGGGATGCCTGTGAGGGTAAAGCTTCCGTCCGTGTTAGTCGTTGTGGTTTTCGTCGAATCTGAGACGAGCTGGACCGTGGCGCCGGAAATGGCGGCGCCCGCTAAGTTCGACACCCAACCCGTGAACCAGACGGTATCCGAGGCGGCGCTGCCGTAAACGCGGCCCTCCGTCAAGCCATCGGCATAACCCACTGCCGTCCTCGTATCAAAGGTTATGCCGCCTTTTGTGGCCGTAATCGTGACCTGGTCATTGAGAGGAACGTTCATCACGTAAAATTTGCCCTTCAAGAAAGTGCTCGAGCCGCCGCTTCCCGATTTCGTAGAGTAAACGACGGGCAACGGGCCATTCGAATCACTTGCCGTAACCACCGCCCCGGCTATGGCGTTGTCGTCGTTGGCGATGTCGCTTACCCTTCCGGCGATCATCCCAAGCCCCGCGGTGTTCCCTACCGTCGCGCTCCAGCCGGTCGGCAGGAGCGTGTAGGTGGCCGCTATATTCGCGGTGCTGTTCATAGAGAAGCTGTACACATTCTCGTACCCCGTCTTTGTTACCTGGATTTGAAAAGCCACACCCGAGGGCAACCCCGCGAGGGTGTAGGCGCCGTCGGCGCCGGTAGTCGCAATTACGGATGGATTGCCCACCATCTGGACCGTCGCGCCGGGGACAGGCAGACCGTTCTCGTCAACGACAGTGCCGGAGACGGAGATCGTGGGGACCTGGGCCGCAAGAGCGGGCCGCGCCCAATCCGTCGCGATGACCGCCAGTAAGATCGCCAATAAGATCGCCGGAAGCGCACCGAATCCTTTCCTTCTCATTCTCCCCTGCCTCCCATTATTTTACGAGCCCAATAAACCCCACAAAAACTTCCGGCCGGGTAATCGGATGTCTTACGCCTCCTTTTCGCGATTGTTTCGAACTTTGGCCGAGCCTAGAACCTGGGTATCTGCGGCGGCGCCGGGGGCGCCGGCGGAGCGAGACTGCCCGATCCCGCTGCGGAAGCAGCAGAACCGCCCCCTGCCGAACCCGAACCGCCCTGGGCCACAGCGGTCCCGCCGACCGAATTGGCGGGTATCTGCGGCGGCGGCTCGTGACCGGCGATCTGCGGCGGCGCCGGCGGGGCGAGACTGCCCGATGCCGGCTGGGCGCCGGACGGCGACGCGCCTTGAGCGCTCGCGCGGCTGCCGCCCTCCTCTGCCGCACCAGGGAATGCCGCTGCCGATGCCTCGCCCGACCTTTGGCCGGCGCCATGCGGCCGCGAGGAGCCTCCTCCCGGCGCAAGCTCCTGCTCTGCGGGGAGGGCCGACGTTTCGCCGGTCGACGGGTTGGAGACGGGCGCGGCGGCCGGCGGTGAGGAGACGGCCGGCGGCGGCGGATACGAGATCTCCACCCTTTGCACCTTGCCCAAAACGGTGAGACTTCCCTTGCCCGATCCGTCCGCATTTATCAAGACGTAATTGTAGCCGCGCAAAAGCTTCTTGAGGACATCTTCAAGGGAGCCTCCCGCGAGGTCCAGATACACCCCTTCGTTGCTCAGGGAAGGGGCCTTGAGGTCGAAACCGCACTTCCGGGCCAATTCCTGCATCAGTCCATTGAGAGGGCTGTTTTCGGCTTTAAGGGTGATAACGCCCGCGTCTGTCCTAAACAGCGTTGCGCGTTCCAGGGCGCCCGCCGGATGAGAGAACGGAGTCAGCGCCAGGAAGGCTATCGCAGCAGTCCGCATTGCCGGCGCAATGAAATGGCAGGTCAAGAGTCTCTTCTTCGCCGGGAGCGGGAAGCTGCGGCGGTCGCGTATCGGATTTCGTAGATAGGGAGGTCCGCTTGCGGTTCTCGAGGTCGTCATTCGGCTCCTTTTTTTGCGAAACGGCGGGCTACCGCTCCCCGCATCTTGCCTTTCAGCCTCGCCGCGTTATAGCGCCTCGTGCAACTTCATATTATGTATAACAAAAACATATGTTCCATGTCAAATGAATTTTCGCTTATTTTTCGAGGCTGAATGGGATAGTCGGGAAGTGCAGGAGGCTATCCCCGATAACGGCCCTGAATATCGGTTGAGTTCGCCGGGAATGTTCTTCCGCATAATTCACTTGACGTTTGCTCTGCCTTGTGCTATAATAACCCATAAGTTTACGTTTTTGCCGTATTGAAGGCCGCAAAGACTCTGAGCTTTGCGGTTTTTTTTATTGCCTTGCGTAATCTTTAACTTTATGAAAGGAGGTATTACCATGACAAAGGGAATCGTAAAATGGTTCAACGAGTCCAAGGGCTTTGGATTTATCGCCCGGGAAGACGGCGATGACGTTTTCGTTCACCACACGTCTATCAGCGGCAGCGGCTTCAAGTCTCTGTCCGAGGGACAGGCTGTCACCTTTGACGTCGAGAAGACGCCAAAAGGGCTAAGGGCTATAAACGTCGCAGTAGCCTAAGTTTGTTGATCGAGGCCCCTAGGGAGGGGCCTCGATCCTTTGCGCCTGGGTTGGCTTTCGGAATAAGAACCGGACCTCCATCTTTGGCGTGCTTCTCTTTTCCTATCTGGATCCGGTTCTCCGCAAACCCTGCTTCGGACACGAAAACGACCTAAGGTATGTGGTAAAGAGGCGCGGCAGGGCTATCCAAAGACACAGGGATATTCAAAGGAATGAACGGCGCCGCGAGCGCGCTGCCGGTCGAGGAATATTTCAGGCGCCGGCGCACGCCGGGCTTGGCGGTAAAGAAGACGCAATTGCCGGCAGGCCGAAGAGCTGAACAGCGACGCTTCCTAAAGTCGGATCGAAAGGAGCATTTATGCTTATAGGCAAGATCAACGACAGAAACAGACAGAAACTGCTCGTCACCATCCGGGATGTCAAGGGCGCCAAGATGATCGATTTCAGGCTTCATCAGACGGCGGATGACGGCCAACTGGTAGGGACGCCCGCCGGGGTCTCTCTTACCCTCGCTCAACTGGAGCAGGCAATAGAGCTGTTTCAGGAGGCAAAGAGGGTGGTCGGCAAGCAACAGTGAATCCAAAATGAATAATATGGGACAGTGGGTTGGGGAACAATCGCCGTGCGGAGATGGCTTGAAACGGGGAGGATAGCGTGCCGTCCGAAGACAACGAGTCTCAGGCGCCTTTGAGAGACAGACTCCGATCGTGGTTCGGGCAGAAAAATCCACAGAAAAGGAAGGCCGGCCTTCCCCCTAAGACCCATTTCAGCATCTGGTATTTCGTGGCGGCCATGGTCCTTATTATGTATCTGCAGCAATACTTCTTCTCTTCCAAGGTGGAGACCATCTCTTACAGCCGGTTCAAGCAGGACGTGGCAGCGGGCCTGGTGAGCAGGCTGACCATAGGCCCGGAAAGCATCTCGGGAACGTTGAAAGGAAAAGAAAACACACCGGACCTCCAATTTGCCACGGTCCGGGTCGATGACCCCGGTCTCGTCAAGGATCTCGATGAGCGCAAGATAGATTATTCCGGACGCTACGAAAGTAAGCTCCTCGGCAGCATACTGACTTGGGTGCTCCCGCTGGGCCTTATGTTTCTCATCTGGCGGTTCGCCATGAAAAGAATGGGCCCGGGCCAGGGAGTCATGTCCTTCGGCAAGAGCAAGGCCAAGCTCTTTGCGGAGAGCGAGACGAAGGTCACCTTCGCCGACGTCGCGGGGATCGATGAGGCCGAGGAAGAGCTCCTGGAAGTGGTGGAGTTCCTGAAGACCCCGGACAAATTCAAGAAGCTGGGCGGGAGGATCCCCAAAGGGGTGCTGCTGGTTGGGCCGCCGGGGACCGGAAAGACCCTTCTTGCGAAAGCCGTCGCAGGAGAGGCAAGAGTTCCTTTTTTCAGCATCAGCGGGTCCGAGTTCGTGGAGATGTTCGTAGGCGTGGGCGCGTCTCGCGTGCGCGACCTCTTCTCCCAGGCGGCCGGCCAGGCCCCCTGCATCATCTTCGTCGACGAGCTGGACGCGCTGGGGAAGGCCCGGGGAATGAACGTCTTCGGGGGCAACGACGAGCGCGAGCAGACCTTAAACCAGCTTCTCGTGGAGATGGACGGGTTCGAATCGAACAAAGGCGTGATCATCATGGCTGCCACCAACCGACCCGAAATCCTGGACCCTGCGCTTTTGCGCCCCGGAAGGTTTGACCGGCAGGTCCTGGTGGACCGTCCCGACATAAACGGCCGGGAAGCAATCCTGAAGATCCATTCCAGGAACGTCCTTTTGGGCCCTGACATCGATCTCCGCAAAATCGCAAGCCTCACCCCCGGCTTTGTAGGCTCAGATCTCGCGAACCTCGTTAACGAGGCCGCCCTCTTAGCCGCCCGGAAGGATAAAGAGACAGTCGGGTCGCCGGAATTCGATGAGGCGATCGACCGGGTGATCGGAGGCCTGGAGAAAAAAAACAGGGTCATGAACGCGCAGGAGAAGGAGATTGTCGCCTTTCATGAGTCCGGACATGCGATTGTGGCCGAATCCGTAGAGCATGCCGACCGGGTGCACAAGATTTCCATAATCCCCCGTGGGATTGCCGCCCTCGGATATACCCAGCAGCAGCCGACGGAGGACCGCTACCTCCTCACACGCCCGGAGCTGCTCGACCGCCTCGCCGTACTCCTGGGCGGCAGGGTCGCGGAGGAGCTGGTGTTCGGGGACGTCTCCACCGGCGCCCAAAACGACTTGCAACGCGCCACGGACATTGCCCGGTCCATGGTCGCGGAATACGGCATGAGCGAGCGCCTGGGGCTCGTCACCTACCAATCGCCCCGTCAGCCCATGTTTCCACCCGAGGGCTATTCTCCCAACAAAACGTACAGCGAAACGAAGGCGACCCAGATCGATGAGGAGATCTCCACCGTGATGGAACTGGCTCACCAAAGGGTGCGTAATATCCTGTCGGAGCGCCGGCCGGTCCTCAATGACCTCGCGCGCCTCCTTGCGGAGAAGGAAATCGTGCAGGGGGAGGAGCTGAGGGAGATGCTGGCCGGGCCTAGGACCTAGACCGGAACGGAGGGTGTGCCGGCTCTTTCCGTAGAATACACCGTGATTTCTTCGTGAAGGACTGGAAGAAATCAATGGCGCTTGTTTCTATTACCTTTGTCTTATAGATCTCGTATTGCCCCCCTAACATGGCGTCGAGCCGAATGGCATGATGGATGACGATGAAGGCGCCCGATTCCCTGGCGGCCGCCTTTGTTACATCCGATTGGTCGATATTGCAGATAAACGCCCCCTCGTCGGTAGTCAATTGCACTGCCACCATTTTCGCTTCTGCACGTTTACTCTCGATCACGGACCCTCCTCTCGCTGACCGCAGCGTGATGTTGCGCTGCCATTCCGCCATCTTTCCGAGCCTATTTTCCGAAAAAGAGGGAAGTCGCACATGCTCAGGACAACGGCGCAATTGGAAAATCGCGGCGTATGAAGGTGGGAACTTCCCCCAGCCGATTGCAAGTCATCCAATATCGTCGAGTTATAGAAACCATAGTATACCACGTTGACCGCAATTAAGCAAACTGCGCTCCGGCCGGAAAGATTGTCTTAATGAGACATGGCGCCGCTATCGGCCAAATCCGGAGTCGCAATCGACCCTGGAGATATTATTCTGACATTTTGGCTCGAAAAAGGGTATACTATTGCCACAAACGGCTAGTGTCGTCCCCCTCTCTTTGCCGCAAAAAAGAGATCGGCTAAAGAAGGCCGCATCATTGGCGATTCTTAACGATGTTTCAAACGTCACCGGGCTGAAGGACAAAAATATGAACAATGTAGCAGAATTTATCGAGATCAGGCAGGGGATCGAGTCTCTCGCCAAAGAGATTGCTGCGCTAGTCGAACGGAAAACAATGCCTGAATCGAAGGTCAGGCTCGACAAGGCAGCCGAACTCCTCGCGAAGCTCACGGCTCTCGCGGATAACGATGTCCAGGAAATTGCGGTAGGGCGCCTGACGAGGCTGTTAGGCAGCCTTGGACTGAAGGTCGAGGCGTTGCGACGGGTCGTCAAGAAGCGGACGACCTCTTAGAGTTTCTCGGTTCTCGCACACGCGTTCCAGGGATTCCTGCGGCATTGGCGACGGAGTCGACCTTGAGTAAGATTCTTCATGGATGAGGCGAAGAAGTGAACGCATGAACCCTATATGAACAGCAAGGAAGCTGCGCCCCACCCACAATGACGGGAAGATAGTCAAGGAACAAGGAGTTTCCGATGAAGCTGTTATTGATCTCGCCTTCCAGCAGACCCGGGAGGAAGGTACTGAAAGCCATCAGGATCCCTCAGCTGGGCCCGCACGTCCTGGCCTCGCTAACGCCTGACGACGTTGATATCACTGTGATGGACGAGCAGATAAGAGAAATAGATGTTTCCCTCGATTTCGACCTGGTCGGGATTACCTGCATGACCGCGACAGCAAACCGGAGCTATGAATTGGCCGAGAGATACAGGCGGAAGGGGCTCGAAAGTCGTTCTCGGCGGGGTTCACCCCACCATACTGCCGGAAGAAGCCATACGGCACGCCGATGCGGTCGTCATCGGCGAGGCGGAAGGCTGTTGGGCGAATGTCGTCGATGACTTCAGAAAGGAGAGACTCCGGAAATTTTACCGTGCGCCCTCCCCCGATCTTTCAAAGTACCCGGCCCCCCGACGGGGTTTGGGCATCGACAGAACGCTCTTCAACTGTGTGGGCCTCGTGACGACCAGGGGCTGCCCGTACGCCTGCGAGTTCTGTTCGGTGACGGACTTCTACGGTGGGAAGATCAGGCATAGACCCGTTTCCATGGTCGTAGAGGATATCAAACGATCAGGCTCTAAGACATTCCTGATCCTGGACGATAATATCGCCGGCCACCCCGAATACTCCAAACAGCTCTTTGAGGCGCTCATACCGCTGAGCATCAGTTGGGTAGGACAGAGCTCCATATCACTGGCGAAAGACAGGGATATGCTGAACCTGTGCCGCCAATCCGGATGCGCGGCCTTATTCTTCGGCGTTGAGTCCGTATCTCCGGCAAGCCTTGTGGGAATGAAAAAATCTCTTAAATCCATAAAAGAAACCGAGGAAAGCGTCAGGATCATCCAGGACCAGGGCATTGCCTTTCATCCCTCGATTATTCTGGGGTTCGATACGGATACGGATGCTGTCTTCGACGATACCCTCGCGTTTCTTGCGAGGACCAGGCTCCCCACCATGGCGCTCAACGTTCTGACGCCGTATCCGGGGACACGCGTATACCGACGCTTTAAAGACCAGGGACGGATCATATCCGACGATTGGAGCCATTACGACCATCATACCGTCGTATTCCGGCCAAAGAATATGACGCCCCAGGAGTTGGCCGAGGGGCACCATTACGTTCAGAGCGAGTTCTATTCCTTCTCCTCGATCCTCCGGCACATCCCGTCTCTTTTGACCGTCACGCCTGTGGACTTAAGGCGCGCCCTGGTTTTCCTGTTGCTCAATTTCGCGGGTAAGAGCGTAGCGAAATACATCGACACCTCGCTTGATTGGGCCGATAACATGGAACAATGGCATGCCCCGGAGGCCCTGGTAAAAGAAAAGGGGACATTTTAAGTCCCCTTTTGCTCATTATCCGTATCCGGCCTGTTTAGCACATCCCACCCATTCCGCCGCCCGGAGGCATGGGTGGGTAAGGTGCGTCCTCCTTCGGCTTCCCGGCGGCGCCATGATTTCCGTTAAGGACTTTTCTTGGGTTGCTTCTCACTCTTCGCTTTTGCCTTCTGCTGCTGTTTCACGGCGTTCTGCTTTGCCCCTTTATCCTTGTCCTTCTTGCTTTTGTCTCCCATTGCTTTCCCCCTTTGTTTTGCCCGCGTCTTCGCGTCCCGAAGCCGTCAGCAGCCTTCGGCGAGTATAAGCGCAACGCGAACATTCGTCCGTTCCCCACTGTACAACTTTGCCCTTTTTTCGTCAATAGGGGGCCCGGGCGCCTTGTGAGCAGAAAACCTGAGAAGGCTTCGAAGGCCGCCATCCGAAAAGCCGAAGCGGCAGACCTACTTTTTGCTTCCTTCCGTTCCGCCCGATGCGCGGCCCACCTTGTTCAATTCGATGAAGGGGACAGCGCCTCCGGAGACTTGAGGCAACACCCCGTCCCATTTCTCGATGCCTTTGTACTGAACGAGGATCGGGCTGATCGACCGTGATAGGGCATCGTTGGCCTTTGCCTGTCCCTGAGCCACCACGAGGATCGATTCGGCCTCTCCCTTGGCCGTAGCAACCTTTTGCTGGGCTTCGACATCGCGCTGGGCCAGGACCTGTTTCTGTGTTTCCACCTGTTGCTGGGCCACCTGCTTGGCCTCGATGGCGCCTTCATATTCAGGCGAGAAGCGGATGCTGGCAAAGTAGATATCATCGACGATGATGTGATACCTCGACAGGTTGTCGCCCAATTTTGTCATCGCCCTCCTGCGGATCTCCTCCCTCTTGGGAAGGATCTCCCCGATCGGGTAGGTAGGCACAACCTCCTTGACGAAGTCGTTGAACGCCGGGTCGATCACCTTGTCCGCAAAATCGAGCCCCACTTTCTGGTAAAGGTCATTGACATAAGACGGATCGATATGAAAGTTCATCATTCCCGTCATTTTCACCATCTGATATTCTTTTGAAGAGGCGTCTATCTCCTTGAAGGGATGCGGCTGCACCTTTACATCAACCTTGATGACGCTTTCGGCGAGGGGCGTCTTGAAGTTGAGACCCTCTCCCATGATCCGCTTCTCTACGCTCCCCCACAAGAGCACAACGCCCCTGTGTCCGGCCGGGACGATCACAAAAGTGCCCCAGCCAAAGATAATGATTATGAGGAGCACGACAACCACTCCGACAGTGCGCGGCTTCGGGAATCTTAATTCAGCGACGTCTTCGGTTCTGTCCCGCATCGTTCATTCTCCTTTTTTTTGGTCATCTTGTCCACAATGACGCATATTTTTTGTTCCCTCTTCTCTTTGCTTCTCCTCCTCGCCTCGAAAGGCATAGTGGAGCACATCCTGCTTGGACTGTTCGAGATGTGCGCTTATGGCGCGCGAGAGGGCCTCGGGATCGTTGTTCTCGATGGCCCTGAGTATGTTCTTATGGCCCTCTATGGCGCGGAGCGACGTGTCGGGCAGGCAGATACTCTCGAATCTGTATCTGAGCGCGTAGCGCCTCAGGGACTGGGCAAGCTCCAGCAAGCGCCTCCCCCCGCTCAGCCGCGCGATGATTTCATGGAACTGCCCGTCGAGATCGACAAGGGTGGTCAGCTCCCCCTGCGAGATCCGTTCCTCGAATAGGGCAATATTTTTCCTGAGCTCCCTCGTGAGCCTGGCCCGGTCTTTTTCGCAGGCCCAGCGTGCGGCAAGACATTCTATGAGGTTCCTGATCTCCCATATTTCCACCGCCTCGGCGTCGCTTATCTGTTTTACCCTGTAACCCACCCTCGGTACGGACTCGATAAGCCCCTCTATCTCGAGACTGTGCAGGGCTTCCCTCACCGGCGTTCTCGACGTGCCTATGCTTCGCGCGATCCTGGCCTCGATGAGACGCTCGCCTGCGCCGATCTTTCCGCTCAGGATCTGTTCCCGTATGTGGGTGTGGACCTTCTTGCGGATGGTGACCGTATCGGCGATGACCAACTTCCTGATCAAGTCCGGCCTCCCTTTGTCAGCGCCATAAGCTCCGCCCAATCCTCATCCACTTCCCGCTGCAGACGGGCGATATCGTCAGGGGTAAAGTTTTTGTAGCGCCCCTGCATCTTTACGTAGTCGGCGACCGGCATGCCCTTGGGCTCGTGGGTGATCCGGTATTTTTTTCCCTCTATGATCTCATATAGAGGGAAGAGCCTCGTCTCCACCGCGAGCTGGGCCGCCTTGGCCGATAGATTCTCGGCCATCCTCCACCCAGTTGCGCAGGGGGTGAGGGTATGGATGAATTTGGTCCCCTCGATCTCCTTCGCCTTCCGTATCTTTTCCATGAGGTCTTGTGGGTGGCCCATCGAGGCAGTCGCAGCATAGGGGATCCTGTGGGCGGCGATGATTTGCATGAATTTCTTCTTCCTTCCCCGTCTTCCGCCGGGCGTGGTCATGGTCCAGACATTCTGGGGGGTCGCAGAGCTCGACTGGATGCCTGTGTTCATATATGCTTCATTATCGAGGCAGACGTAAATGAAATTGTCGTTGCGGTCGGCCGCGCCCGAGAGGGACTGGAGGCCTATGTCGAAGGTGCCGCCGTCGCCGGCAAAGGCGAGGACCGTGATGTCCTCCCTGCCCTGTAGCTTCAGGGCATTTGCTATGCCCGAAGCGGTCGGCGCCGCTATCTCGAAGGCGGAATGAAAGCAAGGCACGGAAAAGGCGCTGTTCGGATAGGTTGCGCTGATAACGCCGACGCACGACGGCAGGATGACAACGATAGTCTTTTCTCCGAGGACCTTGAGCACGAGCCGCATGGTCGTCGCTTCGCCGCACCCGGGGCAGGCCATGTGGCCCGGTCGCATATATTCTCTTTCCATCTCATGAGCCGTCATATCTGATCCCGCCGTACCCATACGGGCAGATCGGCCGGCGTTTCCCCGTAGAGGGCCCCGGCGACCATATTCTCGATCATGTCGGGCGACACGTCCGCGCCGCAAATGCCGGCGATATATCCGGCAACAGCCGGCCGCTCCTTGAGAGGATAGAGGGCGGCCTTGAGCTCCTGGCACCATATCCCCCCCTTCCCTAAGGAGATGTCCCGATCGAGCACTGCAACCTTGGGCACGTGCTTCAGGGCCGATCTCACCTCCTCCGTGGGGAAGGGCCTGAAGGCCTTCATCTTGAGTAGACCGGCCTTGATCCCTTGCGCCCTCAGGGAGGCTATCGCAACCCGCGCCGTGCTCGTCATGGCCCCGCTCGTCGCAAGGACGATCTCTGCGTCTTCCGTGTCGACGGTCTCTATGACATTGTAACCCCTGCCCACGACCTCCTTGTACTCCCTGTTTGCCTGCTCTATCACCGGCCTCGCCTTCTCCATGTCTTCAAAGCTCGTCTGCCGGTAACCCATGTACTGTTCGCCATTCACCACGTTGGCCACGTATGCGGGGTCTTCCACATTGAACCTCGTGGGCAGGCTGAACCGGGGCAGGAAGGCGTCGATGACCGCCTGATCGGGTATCTCGATAGGCTCGATGAAGTGGGAGGTAAAAAAGCCGTCTATGACCACCATGACGGGGAACAGCACTTGTTCCGCGATCTTGTATGCCTGGATTACCGTGTCGAGGGCCTCCTGGGCATCCTCGCAGTAGAACTGAAGCCAGCCCGTGTCCCTCTGGGAAAGGCTGTCGGACTGGTCTGAGCCGAACGCCCACGGCACGGCAATGACGCGGTTGACGTTGCACATCACGATGGGCGCCCGGTTGCCCGAGGCAAAATGGAGCATCTCGTGCATGAGGGCCAACCCCTGGGATCCGGTCGCCGTGAAGGTCCGGACGCCCGTGAGGGAGGCGGCGACGCACGCGGCCATAGCAGAATGCTCCGATTCCGTCCGCATCATGATGCCCGGCAACGTCCGTTCGTTTTCCATGTCGGACAGCTTCTCATAGATAGGCGTTTGCGGAGTGATGGGATAGGCTGCGACGAACTGCACCCTGGCAAGGCGAACAGCCTCGGCCACCGCGTAATTGCCTGCAAGGAGTTGTCTCACCGGCGACCCCTGATTTCGAGTGCGTTTCGCGGACATGTAGCGGCGCACACGCCGCACCCTTTACAGTAGTCTGTCTTCACCGCGTATCCGTCATTCCCGGCCCTTTCAATCGATATATCCGGACAGAGGAGGAAGCAGAGATCGCATTGGGTGCAGGCGCCGCACTCGAAACAGCGGGCGATCTCCGCCTCCATGGGCCCGGGTCGAGCCCGCCCGCGACTTCCCTGAAGCCTGTCACGGCCTCCTCGGGTGCAAGCCGGTCAGGAGCGCTGTTCCTAGGGGCATAAGGGAAGCAAATGGTGTTGAGCTTGTCGTAGGCGACCACCTGCTTTAGGTCGACCCCGTCCGGCGCCATAAAGTGGCGGAAGGAGAAGGCGACGCCCGTGCCTATCCGGTGGCTCTCCATTTCCTTCAGTGCATCCTTTCCTTCGAGAAAGCAGGAGATGGCCAGCGCCCCCATCTTGCCGCTCCCTATGGCGTCAGCCACGAACGCCTTTGTCCCGGCGTTGTCTCCCCCGGCGAAGACCCCTGCCACCGTAGTGGTGCCCGTCTCGGGCGAGACGTCGATCATGCCCTTCTCGTTCACTCGTACCCCGAGTTCCTCGAGAAAACCGACATCCGGCGCCTGTCCGACGGCTGCAATAACCGTGTCGACAGGGAGGGTGAACTCGGAGCCCCTGACCGGAATGGGCCGGGGCCGGCCGCTTGCGTCGGGCTCACCGAGCTCCATGCGAACTGCCTCCATCTCTGAGACCCGGCCGCTGCCCGAAATGAGCCGCACGGGCGCCGTGAGAAACGCGATCTTGATGCCCTCGGCCAGGGCGGATGCTACGTCCTCGGCCAAAGCTGGCATCTCCGTGCGGGAGCGCCGGTAGACAATCGTCACGTCTCGCGCGCCTATGCGTCTCGCCGCCCGGGCGCAGGAGTGG
>CAVTDX010000115.1:0-9606 GCA_963733345.1 uncultured delta proteobacterium | reverse complement strand
CCGATTCATGGATGGGTTTTGAGACTTTCTGGATTCTCGCCCAGGCGATAGAGAATGCCCAGAGCGTCGATCCCACTGTGGTGAGGGACGCCTTCGAGAAGATGACCAAGTTCGAAACCACAACCGGACCCGGCAAACTGGGAGGCGCCAAGACCTATGGAATCGCACACATCATATATGAGCCTCTCCCTATCTTAAGGATCATGGATGGAAAGGTAGAGCATATACGATTTATTGACACGAGTTTACCCTAAAGAAGGGGACGCATGAGCAGACGACGGCGCGATGAAGGATTGCGGCGTTGTCTGCTCATGCAACGCAGGGAAGCGAAAGAAGGCTTCAGAGTTCGCTTCCCTGGCAAGGTTGGGCGGCCCGGGACAACTTGAAGCGGCAGGAACCGGGAGGTAGAGACCATAGGATTCAAACATGAGAAAATACCGGCATTCCTGAAAGGCTGCTTCAAGTCGCATTCGGGGTGCGGGCAAGATCCGAAGACCCAGCGCCGGATAGAAAAGCATACAGGAAACTGCTTCGGATCAACCAGAAATACTGAGGGAGGCAACGCATGACGGGGTTCACTCTTTTGTCGCAAATGATCCTCAACGGATTAATGGCGGCGAGCATCTATATCTTGGTTGCACTGGGTCTGACCCTAGTGCTGAGCATGACGGGCATCTTGCAGATGGCGCACGGCGAGATATATATGCTTGGCGCTTACGGGACGTATTACTTCTGTACGGTCCTCGGTCTTCATTATCTGCTGGCGCTCGTAATATCCATGCTAATTATCGGCCTGTTCGGCATACCCTTGGAGAAGATATTCTTCCGTCCCTTTCGCGGGGAGAATTTCATGCAGAGCGCCATCGTCGCCATAGGGCTCGATGATCATATTCCAGACCGCAGCCACCGTCTGTTTCGGTGGTTCTATCAAGGTTGTGACAACCCCCTTCCGGGGCGTCACGACCATTGCCGGCGCCATCGTGTCGTGGGAGCGGGCCTTGGTCATCGTCATCAGTGCGATCGCTGTGGGGGGATGTTTTATCTTGCTCCGCCAAACGAAGATCGGTCTCGCGATGCTCGCCGTGTCTCAGGACCTCCGCGGCGCCGCCCTCCAGGGAATCAGCGTTGACCGGGTTTCCTCCGTTGCCATGTTCATGGGTTGCGCCCTCGCCGCAGTGGCAGGAGGGGCTCATGGGAGCAATTTTTAATCTGAGCCCGTCCATGGGGAGTTATGCCCTGATGAAAGGAATTGCAGTGATCATACTTGGGGGCCTGGGAAGCCTTGGCGGAGTGGTGGTGGGCGGCCTCATCCTTGGGTTCATAGACGGCGTCGTTCCGCCGCTGCTGAGCGTTCAAATGGCGAGCCTCATGGGTTTCATCGCGATCATTCTCATTCTTACATTCCGACCCCAGGGGATGATGGGGCGACCAGGTTGATGGATATGAAAAAATTAGTCTTAATCTGCGCGCTAACGCTCTTCCTTTTCCTTGTGCCGTTGTTTGCGGGCGGGCAATACCAGCTTCATGTCTTCATCATGACGGGGATTGCCGTGTTGCTCACGAGTGGTCTTCGCCTCATATTCAACTCGGGGCAGTTGTCCATGGGGCAAGGTGGGATAATGACCCTCGGCGCCTACACAGCAGCATTGCTCGTCACAAAGCTGGGCTGTTCCACATGGATCGCCCTCGGGGCGGCCGGAGCGGCAAGCGCTCTGCTGGCGCTTTTAGTCGGATACCCTTTCATGAGACTCAAAGGCATATACTTTGCGTTGATGACGGTTTTCCTGGCTGAGGTCATCAGACTCATAGCGGAACAATGGCGATCGGTCACCGGTGGGTCCCTCGGTATTTCGAACATCCCCGCTCCTGACGCAATCGCCATACCCGGTCTGTTCACCATCGGCTTCGCTTCCAAAGTGAGTTTTTATTACCTTACCCTGGTTGTTGTGCTGTTTGCGCTTCTAGTGTTCTATGCCCTTGAGCGGTCGCGTGTCGGGCTGACCTGGTTCAGCGTGAGGGAATCGGATTCTCTCGCGGAAAGCGTTGGCATCGATACCACCTCGTCGCAAGTCCTCGGCTTCTGCATAGGCGCCTTCTTTACGGGGCTCGCCGGCGGCTTATACGCCCAGTACAATACGGTCATCACTCCGTCTGCCCTTGGTTTCACCTTTTCCATATATGTCCTGATCTATATGATGGTTGGCGGCAGCAAAAGCTTCGCGGGTACCATTCTTGGGGCTATCATCCTCACTTTCCTTCCCGAAGTAGCGCGTCCTCTAAAAGCGTATCAACCGTTCATTTTCGGGGGGGTGGTCATTCTCGTGATGTTTTTCCTGCCACAGGGCCTCGCGAGTTTACCTCAGCGACTTACGACGCTGTTCAGGGGGCGGCGGAACCATGCTTAATATTAACGGGCTTACGAAGCACTTCGGCGGTTTGTCAGCCGTGAATAACCTGGATTTCACCGTGAGACAGGGGGAGGCGGTCGGCCTCATCGGTCCGAACGGCGCTGGGAAGACGACGACCTTCAATCTAATTACCGGCTTCCTTCGAGCAACGAGGGGAACGATACTCTTTGAGGGGAAAAATCTGGTCGGGAAAAAGCCCCACTCTATCGCCAGGAAGGGCATTGTGAGAACCTTCCAGGCGACGAGCATCTTCCCCGGTTTTTCCGTCCTTCAGAACCTGACGGCAGCTTGCTATCTGCATCCACGGATCGGGTTCTGGGAGGCTGCGCTCCACACGAGCGGCAGCCGGAGGAAGGAAAGAGAGGCCCTGGATCGAGCCCACGAGATTCTCCGGGTCGTAGGCATGGAACAGATGAAAGACCTCCCTGCCCCGAGCTTGCCCCACGGGCATAAGAGGATACTTGGCATCGCCATAGCTCTCTCCGCTCATCCGAAACTGCTTTTACTCGATGAGCCGCTCTCGGGGATGAACAGCGGCGAGGTGGCGGCGGCCATGGAACTCATCAACAAGATATGGCAGAGAGGCACGACAGTCCTGCTGATTGAGCACAATATGAGAGCGGCCATGAGCTTTTGCGAGAGGATTGTTGTGCTCAACTTCGGACAGAAAATTGCGGAAGGCTCGCCGAAAGAGATCAGGGAAAACAAAGACGTGATAGAAGCGTATCTAGGAGTGGGCGCCTATGCTGCTTGAACTGAAAGAAATAAGCGTGAATTATGGGACAGCCGAGGCGGTGAGGGCCGTCAGCGTCCAGGTGGCGGTCGGCTCGGTGGTGAGCATCATCGGGGCGAACGGCGCGGGCAAGAGCACCATCATGAAGGCCATATCCGGATTGACGCCTATACGTGGAGGAGAGATATGGTTCCAGGACGAGAGGATAGACGGGAAAGCAACCCACGAGATTGTCAGCCGGGGCGTTGTCCAGGTCCCTGAAGGCAAGAGTCTTTTTCCCTATCTGAGCGTACTGGTCAACCTCAAGCTAGGCGCTTTCTTGAGAAAGGACAAGCGCAGCATAGCTGCGGATCTTGATGAGGTTTTTCAAAGATTCCCGCCATTGGCGAACAGACGAAATCAGCAGGCAGGAAGCCTGAGCGGCGGCGAACAGCAGATGCTCGCCATCGGTCGCGCGCTCATGGCCAAACCGAAGTTGCTTCTCCTCGATGAACCTTCCTTGGGGTTGTCTCCCTTGATGGTGCAAGAGATAGCGAACGTCATCATCGACATTCACAAAAGCGGAATCAGCGTGCTTCTCGTCGAGCAGAATGCGGGTCTCGTGACGCAGGTTACTGAAAGAGGCTACGTCCTTGAGGTCGGCAATGTCGTGCTCGAGGGGAATATCAAGGACCTGATGGACGATCAACTGGTGCAGAGCGCGTTCCTGGGGGTGTAAGGGTCGTTCAGGGACGCAGCAAAGGGAGTTTAACGCAGCTTCGGTTGCATATCAGCCAACAGCGTCAGGATTAAGGGTCGAACACAAAGCTGCTGCGGCGGGATGACTATCGAAAGAATATGGTGTATTCATGAAAGCCGACGTAAGCCTAAAGGAGCATTATGCAAATGAATGGCAAGACCAAGTTTGAAAAACTGTTCGAGCCGGGTTGCATAGGGAAGGTAAAAACCAGGAACCGGCTGATAAAATCGGGCGCGCAGATTGGCTTGTGCAACGACAGGGAACCCTATGTGAACGAGGCGACCAAGTCCTATTATGAGGGGATTGCCAAAGGCGGCGTAGGTCTTTTGATCGTGGAATCCCCGACCATCGATTATCCCCTGGGCGGGCGCAATGATAAACGGCTGCGGATCCACGAAGATAAATACATTAAAGAGCTGAGCGAGCTGCCGCGGCTCAGCCACAAACACGGGTGCCCGGCGTTCATGCAGTTCTATTACGACGGCCCCTGGGAGACGCACCCCGAGAATTGGCACGCGGAGGCCAGGGGGAGGCATTCCAATTACGACGGCCCGCCGGTAGCCGCTTCAGCGGTTGCCTTCGAATCGGTCCTGGATAACCACAACGAAATGCCCCGGGCGTTGACCGTCGCCGAGGTCGAGGAGGTCGTGGAGAAGTTTGTCGGCGCAGCGGTTCGTGCCCAGAAGGCAGGGTTTGACGGTGTAGAGGTGAATGCGGGCAGCACCCATATCCTCAATAGCTTTCTTTCCCCTTTCTTCAATAAGCGGCAGGATGCGTACGGCGGGAGCCTTGAGAACAGGGCCAGGATCGTGACGCAGATTATACGGGAAATCAAAAATCGCATCGGCCTGGACTTCCCGGTTACGGTCATCATCAATGGGCTCGAAGTCGGCCGGCTCATCGGCGTGAAAGACAGCGACTGCCAGACCCCGGCGGACGCCGTGGCCATAGGTCGTCTGCTCCAGGAGGCCGGCGCGGACGCGATTCAGGTACGGTCCAGCTGGCTGGGAAGGCACTATTCCAGTTGGCTCATCGAGCAGCTCTGCTACCCGGAACCTCCCATTCCCCTGCACTCATTCCCAAAAGAATATGATATGAGCCGCAAGGGCGCCGGTGTGAACCTTCGCCTGGCTGCCATGATGAAAAAGGCTGTATCCATCCCGGTCATCACCGTCGGCAGGCTTAACGCCGAGCTCGGGGAGCAGGTCCTGAGAGAGGGTACGGCGGATTTTATCGCGATGACCAGGCGTCTCATTGCGGACCATGAATATCCCAACAAAGTTGCCGCAGGGAGATTCGACGACATTGCCCCATGCATCGCCTGTTGCACCTGCGGAGGACTCCCCCCGAGACGCTGCACGGTAAATGCGGCGCTGGGCAAGGAATATGAATACGAGATAAAGCAGGCAGCCAGGAAAAAGAAGGTGCTCGTGGTAGGCGGCGGACCGGCCGGGATGGAAGCGGCAAGGGTAGCCGCTCTGAGGGGGCACGAAGTAACCCTCTACGAGAAGACGCAACAATTGGGTGGATTGCTGCCTGTGGCAGCGTTGGTAAAGGGGTTTGAAATTGAAGATTTTCTCGGACTGGGCGACTATCTTGAAAGGCAGATCAAGAAGCTCGGCGTCGTCACGAAGCTGGGCCGGGAAGTCGATGCGTCGGTCGTTCGGGAGGTGAAACCGGATGTAGTCATCGTGGCTACGGGAGGCACGCCCACCGTCCCGAAAATCCCAGGAATCGATAAGCCTCTCGTGGTCAATGCTTCCGCCCTGCATGGCAAACTGAAGGCCTACCTGAGATTCCTTGGGCCGAGAGTCCTGGAGCGGCTCACAAAGTTCTGGCTGCCCATCGGAAAAAAGGTAGTGATTATCGGAGGCGGGATACATGGCTGCGAGCTGGCCGAGTTCTTCGTCAAGCGAGGCAGACAGGTCGCCATCGTGTCTACAGGCGCAGAAGACGCCTTGGGAGAGGGAATGGCGCCATTTCGGAAGAACCAGCTTCTTGAATGGTTCAAGGTAAAGGGCGTAGTCACGATGCCTGAGGCCAAGTATGTGGAGATCACGGATAAGGGTCTGACTATCGCCAATAAAGAGGGGAAGAGGGAGACGATCGAAGCCGATGCTATCGTACCCGCCATGCCGCTTGCGCCGAATACGGGTCTGCTGAAAAGTCTTGAGGGCAAGGTGAGCGAATCGTATGCGATCGGCGACTGCGGCGATCCTCACCTGCTGACGGAAGCGATTGCCGCCGGTTCGCGCATCGGCCGGCTAATCTAAGGCGAGGAGAAACGGATTCCGAACATTCATCGCTTATAGTCGCTCACTTCCCGCTGACGGGGTTCTCATAGTGAAATGGCGGAATGAAGGGGTCGGGATATTGCAGATAATCGGTGCTGGGCGGCAGGGCGTGGTCGAGGGCTTCCTGAAAGGTCTCTCCGTAAAGCTCCACATCCGCGCCGTAACCCCTTGTCGCCTCTTCCTTTACTATGGAAACGATTTTCGGCATGACCACCAGCGCCCTCAAGCCCAGTTGCCCGGCGGCAAACGCAACGGCCTGCGCATGGTTCCCCATGGACGCCGTCGCTATTTTTCCTTTTCCGATGCGGGCTATCTTATTGAAAGCGCCCCGGACTTTGAACGAGCCTGTCTTTTGCAGGTTTTCGGCCTTCAGGTAGACATCGGCCCCGGCGATGTCGGACAGATGTCCGCAGTGGAGGAGAGGCGTCCTATCAATGTAAGGCCCGATCAGGTCCCGGGCGGCCTTTATCTCCGCGAGCGTCGCCATACGCTAGAAATTATAATCGAATTGCCGCCCTAGCGCCTCTCCCTTCTGATCCCCCCGGCACAGTATGACCCTCTCTCCTCCGACCCGCCCTTGAATAGTGAGACTACGAATAATATAATGCGATGGATGTACGGCGTAGCCTCACGATGCGCAGCGCGGCGCCAAAGATCGCGCATTCCGAACAGGCCGTTGGCCAACCACCCCTAGGAGGAGAAAGAAGAGAAGAGGCGTCAGTAGAGGAATATGGGTTTGCCGAGCATATCGCGCACCCTCGGCCGGTAGTTTTCCGAATCGTAGAGCGCCGTTACATCGACCTGTTTTTTTGCGGCCGTCACGAGCTCTATCGGCACGGTCGTGTAAATGCCCTTCTGGAGCGCCACCATGCGGCCGTAGTAGCCGAAGGCGACCTGACTGAGGGCAAGGTTCCCGTAAGAGACAGCCACCATGCGGTCGAGCGAATCGGGGCGCCCGACCGCATGATGTACGCGAGCCTTTGATAGATCACATTGATGTCGGTCCGCTTCGTGAGCTCGTCCGCGACTATCGAGCCGATCCCTCCCAGTTTCTTGTGGCCGTAGGCGTCCGCTTCACCGCTTTCCAGAATGGCGCCTCCCTTGAAGTAGGCCCCTTCCGAAACGGTGAGAATGGCGTAATTGGAAGGGTTGCGTCTTCGGTCATCCGAGAGGAAACGCGCAAGCCGATCGATATCGAAAGGGACCTCAGATATGAGCGCCCGGTCCACATCGGCAAGGTATGCGGCGAAAAGCGACGTCTCCCCGGAATTCCTCCCGAAGAGTTCTACGACCCCTATGCGCTCATGAGAGCCAGCCGTAGTGCGGAGGGCGTGTATGGCATCCACCGAGCGCGTCACCGCCGTGGAAAAGCCGATGCAGAAATCAGTCCCGAAGACGTCGTTGTCCATAGTCTTGGGGATCGCGACCACCTGAAAACCCTCTTGATGCAGTCGGCAGGCGAAACTGAGCGTGTCGTCGCCCCCGATCGGTATGATCGCGTCTATTCCGAGGGCGTCGAGGACCCGCAGGATGTGGCGCGTACAATCGATCGTCCCCTTGCTCGTCTGCTCTCTGTCCTCCTGCCTGACAAAATCGGGGACCTGCTCGGGAGACATGTTGCTCGGGTTTGTGCGCGACGTGTGGAGAATGGTGCCGCCGGTCCTGTCGATGGTGCGAACATTTTCCGTGGTCAGATCCATCACGAATTGGCCTATGGAACCCGGATCGTCGGGATTGACGCACAAGAGTCCCAACCATCCCCTCCGGATCCCCATGACGCGGATATCGTGGCTGTCAGCCTGCGACACCACGGCTTTGATCGCAACATTGAGGCCGGGGACGTCTCCGCCGCCGGTCAATATGCCTACCCTCCGTTTTCCCTCCAAACGACCCTCCCGGCCTTGTCGAAATGCAGCCTAATAAAATATGCTGACGCCCATTTTTTGTCAAGCCTGGCTTGACCTTCGATTTCCCTTATTTTTCCATACGAGGAAATAGCCTAAAAAAACCATCTAAAAATCGGACCGACATAGGCAGGGCGGCGCGCGGCGCGCCATTTTCGCGGACGCAGCTAAAAGGGCGGCGCCTGGTTTTTAGCGAACACCGGGATCGGAACCGCGCACCGGCGCCGCGGCATCTTCCGGCGGTTCTCTTTTCTCTAGCAGGCCGTGCTTCCTGAGCAGCTTTCTGACCTGGCCGCGGCTAAAGCCCTTCGTTGCCATAGCCGCGCCCCTCGGCGCCGGTTTAGGGCCGTCCCCGAAATCGAGATAGGCCACCTCCGGCCTCGGCACTGCAAACAGTTTGTCTTTTCCGGGTACTGGCAGCAAAAGATAGCAGTCCGTTTTCATCCGGCGGCTCACAAGCTCCGCAGCGGCAAAGCCGGATGTACGGACTCCATAACGCCTCAGATGGGCGAGATAGCCCTTCAGCCTGCGGGCATACTCGTCGGGACCGAGACGCGCCGCAACGAATTCTTGCACGGCTTGGTCGATCTGTCCGAACCGCTTTTTGAAGTGTCCATCTCTCCTGATCAACTCCCAGAACCAGCCCTCAACAGGGAGGTTGTCAAGGAAAGACGATCCTTCTTCCGCCCCTGCCGTCGCGGCTTTTCTTTCCGTCTTGTCTTTCCTGCTCATTTCTTTAGCCTCGATGCCGCCGGTTTTAGCGCCCCTCGGCGCTCCTGCCCTCACTCATTCTACCAGCAGGAAGGTGGGAAAATAAAGAACATTGTCACACAGGAATGACAAAGACTCCTCTGTGGGCGGCGATGAGGATATTTGCGGCGCCTTCGAGCCATGGGCGGCCCAACATTATTGACAATAGCCCCTCTCATTTGTATACTCTTTCTCGCCCCCCTCTGATAGCCTATGAAAGCGGTAATCCAGCGCGTCAAACATGCCCATGTCTCGGTCGAGGGGCGGACTGTCGGCGAGATCGGCGCCGGACTCCTGGTCCTCGTGGGGATCGGCGCGCTCGACACGGTCCGGGACATCGACTGGATGGCGGAGAAGATCGTGAACCTGCGAATTTTCGAGACGCCGGAGGGCAAGCTGGACAAGTCGCTGCTCGACATCGGCGGGGACCTCCTCCTTGTGAGCCAGTTCACCCTTTACGGCGACTGTAAAAAAGGCAGGCGACCCTCCTTCTCAGGCGCGATGGAAGCGGACGGCGCCCGCGAGATGTTTGAGCTTCTCACCGCAAAGGCCGCCGAGAGGGTAAAAAAGGTGCAGACGGGCGTATTCCGGGCCTCAATGGACGTCCACCTCGTCAATGAGGGGCCCGTCACGCTGATCCTCGATTCAGGGACGTAAGGGCCTTTCGACGGTAGAGAAGACTGCCGTGGTCTTTCCGGGCCATGGCGATTTTTGACGGATATGATCGGAAATCGGCTGGTCGCCTCATAACCATTTTGTTTGACCTCTCTTGGAAAAA
>CAVTDX010000114.1:0-11645 GCA_963733345.1 uncultured delta proteobacterium | reverse complement strand
CGATCCGAGGATTTCTCCCTCGCGCAAGCAGATGTTGATGTCCGAAAGGACCGCTAGCGGCTCCCCCGACGTCTTGGCGAAGGCCTTGCAAATGTGTTGCAATTCGAGAACCGGCTTGAACTCGGCGTCGCTCATGGGATGTCTCAATCCAGTCGGGTTCGACGCTCGGCCAGAGCGTAAAGCGGGCGCCAAAACAGGCGGTTCATGATGACCACCATCGTCGACATCATGGCGATCCCCAAGGCTATGCGTGGAAAATCGCCCGCTTCCGTCGCCAGCGCGATATAGGCGCCGAGTCCATTGGCGCTGAGTTTCGTCGGCCCCCAACTCACGGCTTCGGCCACGATGCTGGCGTTCCAAGCTCCGCCTGACGCGGTGATGGCGCCGGTGACGAAATAGGGAAAGACGCCGGGCAGGATCACCTTGCGCCACCAGTTCCATCCATGAATTCGGAATGTTGTGGCCGCCTCGCGCAAATCGCTGGGGAACGCCGACGCGCCAGCGATCACGTTAAACAGAATGTACCATTGCGTGCCGAGGATCATCAGTGGACTGAGCCAGATGTTGGGCTCGAGATTGAACCTCAGGATCAGATAGACCGCGATGGGAAACAGCAAATTGACCGGGAAGGCGGCGAGGAATTGCGCGATCGGTTGAATTTTTTCCGCCACGGCCGGCCGGAGACCAATCGCCACGCCGATCGGAACCCAGACCAGCGTGGCGATCACGATCAGCACCGCGACCCGCAGTAGTGTCAGCCCCCCGCTTTGCGCGACTTCCATGAGATCATCCATGGACAACGTCGCTCCGGCTCTTCCCACTCCCGTTGCTCCTCCTCTGCCGTTTCGATCTTTTCCTTAATGGTCTCGACCACATCTATGTTGGACTCGGACAAGAAATCGAATATATCTTCGATGTCCTCCGGCGAGAATATGTTTTGAGGCAGAAAATCGTTTATCTCGTCAGGCGTGAGGTATCCCTTTTCCATGCCGATGTCGATCAATGTCTTAATCTGATCAAAGTTCTTTATGGTCATCGACTTTCTCCAGATGCAAAAAAATGCCCTTTCAAGCAATCAAGGGCATTCTATCTGCGTCGTTAATCGCAAACTCTTATTAAATATAGCACTTTTTGGGTGTTTGTCAAGGTTGAGCTTCCATCGTCCGCTTTTTCGGCGGCGCAGGCATATCCGTTTATCGTGTAAGACTTGTGCGTAATGAAATGCCGGCCTGTCCTATAATAGCTCAAATAGTCTTATAATAAGGCGAGCCGATTATACCACCCGACCGAGTTTTTTGCAATAATGACAACGGACGGGAATTGTTTTGACGCTTCCCCGACTCTTCCAGGTGCGCGAAGAATATCTATAGATCTCCCCACTCGTGCTGGATGACTGAAAGCGCTGCCAGAGCCGCAGTCTCGCAGCGAAGCACTCTGCCGCACAGCCTCACAGGCGCAAAACCCCTGGCGCGGGCAAAGGATATCTCTTCATCGGTAAAGCCGCCCTCCGGCCCGCAGGCTAACGCCACCCGCCGCGGCTTCTCCAGGGAAAGCTGCCGGGCGAGGTCCGTGAGCCGCACCGTTCGCTCTTTTTCATAAAGGATAAGCTTGAGCCCCTCGTCAGCCGAGAAGCCGTTGAGGGCATCGGTGAGAGTCGAACACGGGGCAACCAGGGGCTCGACCCGCCTCCTGCATTGCTCCACAGCCCGGCGCGCCGCTTGCGGCCATCGGTGCGATTTGTCCTGACCCGTTCCGGTAGCGCCCGGCGCAAAGCTCCTTTTCGACGTAAAGGGGATGATCTCCTGCACGCCCAACTCCGTTGCCTTCTGTATAACGAATTCCATGCGCTCCCATTTCGGGACAGCCTGCAGCAGGGAGATCCATAGAGACGATTCGCTGGGAAAATCGAGCTCCTCGAAGATCCTGACCAGCGCCGTCTTCCCTTCGACGCTCAACACCCTCCCTCTGTGTTCGCGGCCTCCTTCGTCCTGCACGGTGACGATCGAGCCGGTCCTCGTCTCGGACAAAAGGGCTACTGGGACCCATCTGTCAGCCTCCATCCCGGAAGCAGTCCTTTCTTGAAAGCTCGTCGGCGATTTCCGTGAACCTCTTGGCGACGTATTTTTGGGCGAAATCCTCCCGCTCAAAATAGGCGAGCGCGTTCTCCTCGAACTTCTCCACGAGGAAGCTCTTCATGGCGGAAAGATTCCTGGCGGGCACCCCTGCCTTGACGATTTCCCTCCGATACCCGGCGACTCGTCCCAGGGCTTCCATGACCTCATAGTAAAGGGGATGCTTCTCGAAAGCCTTCACGTACTCCCTCTTCACCGGAACGTCGCAGCAGATAGTCACCTTTATGGTCGAGCGGTCGCCGTAGCGACTGACCGCGTGGTCGAAAATCTCGACTTCCAGGCCGTTTGCCAGGCGCCAGGTCCTTATGAGAAGAGGCATGAGAATAGTTTACTACCAAAAGGCCGCCCCTCAAAGCCCCCGATCTCAAAGGAAGGGGACAGCGCGGGAGCTCCATCCTTCACATCTGTCGGAAAAGGTGAAGGTAGCTGCGGCCCACGGTGAGGATCTCGGGCCTCCCTTTGAGCTTGAGCACGCCCCGGCCGGTCAGGGAGCGGCTCATCTTGTCGATCCTGGAGACGTTCACGATGGCCCCCCGGTGGATTTGCCAGAAGCAGCCCGGATCGAGCTCCTGGGACAATTCCCTGATGCTCTTCCTGATGAGGGACTCCCCATCTTTCGTCACGACCACCGTATATTTATCTTCGGCCTTGAAATAATCTATCTCCTCGACCGGGATCAGGCGGACGCTCTCCTTCTGCTGCGCCCTGATCCATCTGAGGAAGGGCGTCGCCTCCTTGCCGTGGAGACCGGCGAGCACCCGCTCGACTATGCCGGCCAGTTCCGGGGGCGGTTCGGAGGAAGACGCCATCCGCTCCCGGAGGCGGCGGACGGTTTGGGAGAGCCTCTCCTTTGAGACCGGCTTGAGCAGATAATCGACCGCCTCTTTGTCGAAGGCCTCTATCGCGTAGTGATCGAAGGCGGTCACAAAGACGACGCGGCAGAGCCCCGCGATCTTTTTTGCGACCTCCATGCCCGAGAGACCCGGCATCCTGATGTCGAGAAAGGCTATCTGGGGCCGCATCGCCTCGATCATACCGAGGGCCTCCAGGCCGTTTGCCGCCTCGCCGCAAATGACTAAATCGGGCCAAACCTCGGACAGGAGGGACCGCAGGTATGCCCTCAGCTCCTGTTCGTCATCCGCTACCACCGCGCTATAGGGCATTTCTCGGCGCCTCGATGGTCGCCCTCACGCCGTGGGGCCGGTTCTCTTCCAGCAAGAGCCTCCCTTTGTTGCCGTACAACAACCGAAGACGCTCCCTCACGTTCGCGATGCCCACCCCGCCTTGCTCGTACGCGGTGAAGCCGCAGCCCGTGTCGGCGACCGTGACTTTCAGCATGTCCCCTTCCTCGTCGGCGGTGATCGTGATCCCGCCCCCCTCCACGCTCGGTTCGAGTCCGTGCCTCACCGCATTCTCCACGAGGGGCTGAAGGAGCATCGGGGGGAATGCCTGCTGCCGCAGAGGGTCCTTGACGTCTATGCTGAACCTGAGTCTTTCGCCCATCCTGGTCTTTTGGATCTTCAGGTAGGCTTCGATCATGTCGATCTCTTGTTCGAGGGTGGTGGCGGCGGGAAGCGTTCTCGACAGAGAGGTGCGCAGATAGCGGACAAGGTCGGACAGCATGGACTTGCTCTTGGCCGGATCGCTGTCTATGAGGCTCAGGACGTTGGAGAGGGTGTTGAAGAGAAAGTGGGGCTCGATCTGCGCCTGGAGAAGGCGCAGGTTGGCCTCGAGGGCCCCCTTCTCGCTCGACAGGCGCGTGATCCTCTCCTGCTGGATCAGCTCCCTGTTGACCCTGAGTTGAGCCCTCGAATAGAAAAAGTAGCCGATCACGGCGCTGAAGGACAGGCAGAGGGAGATCGCCTGGACGACATCACCCCCTTGCCGCTTCAACGTGATCGAGAAGACGTGTCTCAGAATGGAAAAACCCACGAGCGTGCCGAGAGGGTATCCGCCGCATACGCCGGCCATGATGATGACGACGACCGCCGCAACCCCCCGCTTTGGCTTGAATATCCAGAGGAGGGGAAATACGATCGAGGAGATGAAGATGCCGTAAGACTGGGCCATCACGAAGCTTTCGATAAAGTGCGGCGAGATGCCCGTCGCAGTGAGGAACAGGGCTATCAGGGTGTCGATCACGACCACGTAAAGAGTCCTGAGAACGTATCCCCTGCCGAAGTATTGCTTCGAAACCTCTTTGCACGCTTCCGTCTTCATGTCCTTCGTCCTCAAAAAGTATACTGTAAACCCGCCATAATTTCATAGCCGAGAATGCTGCCGAATTCCGTGTTCTTGCCGCCTGCCGCGGCCGATGCCACGGAGAAAAGCTCGACGTGCTTGCCCAATTCATAGGCTGCGAGCGCCGTGAACTGGCCGCTTCCGTCGTCCAGGTTCTGGGTCCAGCGAAAGGTAAGGTCGATCCTGTTTCTTATGCTCGGCTGGCTATACTGGATCAGCGCGTAATTCCTGCGCAGGAACCTCAAGTCCGTCATGGCGGTCTCGCCGAGGGTCTCCTGCGCCAGTCCCGAGATCATGCCGGGCGCGTCGAAGGCTTCTGCCGCTTTCCGGCGCAGGCCGTAGTAGGTCTCCGCGTCGGACGGGCCGTAACCCGGACCGTAGTAAGCGTACTCGACGGAGAATGTGCCCTTGGATTCGAGGGTGTAGGCGCCGCCGACCAAGAGCGCAGGATAGAGGGCCGGATCGTGCGTGTGGATGGGCGCCATAGTCGCGCCGAAGGGGGAAAAACGATCTCCTTCCGGATAGAGGCCGCGGCTGCCCTGGCTGACCGACCCCTCCCCATAGAGCAGGATTGCGTCCGCAACGGTCCAGCCGCCGTAAAACCCGGCCAAGCCCTCGCCGTCTTTCCTGTGAGAGAGGATAAGGGAGGCGTATTTGTCCCGCCCCGTATAATCTGCCTTTACCGTGTAAGTCGGCTCGAAGGGGGGAGGCGGCACGGAGGAGAGGAAGGCGCCGGGGCCGGTCGTCCTGTTGAGCCCTTCGGTGGTATTGGCGATGAAAGAGAAGGTGAGTGCGGCGCTTGCCACCCAGACGACGCGGCCGAAATCCATGCCGGGCACCTCCAGGTAGGGGTTGCGACGGCCGTTGTCCTGAAAGAACGGGTTCGAAGGAGAGAAAAGAAAGGAGGGGCCCCATTGCAGGTTCTCACGGCCGTAGGAGACAAAGAGGCCCTCCCGCACCTTCAATCGCGCGATATACTCGTTGAGGTAGAAGTCGCTATCCCCATGGCTGCGCCCGGTTAGGCTGCCTTCCTCCCAGGCGCTGTCGTCGAGCCTCATCCTCGGCTTTGCGCCGAGCCTCCAGGGGGCCGGCGCTCAGGCGCAGATCGGGCCTCGCCTCCATGTCCCCCACATAAAGGGGGATTTTCAGGAAATTATTGGAGGGGTTCTGGGTCGACTCGACGGGTTGCTGGCAGACGCCGAAGGCGATGAGCCGCAGGTCCACCGTGAGATAGTCGGTGAGGCGCCCCGTTGCCTGCGCGGGCTGTTCCTCCGGCTCGACCCCTGCGGCGCCGGCCTTTGGGAGCCAGATCAGGCCGGCCGCGAGGAGCAGGACCGCCAAATGCACAAATAGATGGGGGGATGCTCCTGGCGCCTTTTCCCCTTCGGAGGGGTGTCCCCACTCCGATCTTGATGGGCGTCCCCCCTCCAATCTTGATGTTTTTCCGTCCTGCCGCATGAGGCGTCCCCTCAATGGACCAAAAGGTTCAGGTTGAACGTCGAGTCGGGGATGGTTTTTAACGATGCCTTGCCGTAGTTCATGACCGTCACGTCTTCCTTTATCACGGCGCTCGTGATGGTCATTTTCGAGATGAAAGGCTGCGGCCGCTCATCGATAGTCACCGTATTCCCGTACTCGAAGACGGCCGTCTTGAAGAGCTTGCCTGAGACCGTGTAGAACTCCGCCTTCACGCCTGTGAGCTTCTCCTTGGATATCCAGTACCTGATGCGGTCGTAGGTGGCTTTTTTGTCGACCGCGCGCAAATCGAAGAGATAGCACGCCGCCCCGTCGACAGTATCAACGGATGCCTCGGCAACGTTGTAGTCCCCCGCATAGTTCGTCGAGGCGATGTCGCCGTTCGCGGCGCCCCCGATAAGCTTCTGCCGGGGAGAGATGGGAACGGCCTTGGAGAGCCCGGGCTTCACGAACCACATGTTCCGGTCTATCATTAGCAGTTTTTGCCCTTTCACATTCGCCGGGGCGAGGAATTCGGCCAGGGAGTTGTAGTGGCGCGCCCCTACCCGGAGGAGGCGCTGTTGTTGGCGTCCCCCTTCGACGGAGCTAATGTCGATCTCCCACTCCACCCCATCCGCGTTGCCCCGCGCCCGGTCAGCTTTGGCGAGGACCTCCTTGTGGCTCATCTCCGCGTGCAGCACGGTCGGCAAAGCGGCCGTGAACAGCAGAAGAGCAAGGACGATCCTGACCGCGTTGCGCGTCGTTTGTCGGATTTTCATGGTTTCTCCTTTGATTGTCGTGATGTCATACATGCCCCAACGCGTCCACGATGTTTTGCCTGGCCGCCCGTCTCGCGGGAATAATGGCGGCGGCTAATGACAGCAGGATGAGGCAGAAGACGAGGACGACGAGGCCGCCGGGAATAAAATCCACGCGGAGCGGCACGGGCGTGGAGATGCCCGGAGGCGTGTAGGTCGGCGCCTTGGCCCTGATAATTGCCCAGACTATCGCGTGAAGAACGACTCCGCCAAGGCTGCCGAGGAGACCCAACAGCCCCCCTTCCAGCGCGAACAGCATAGAGATGCCCCTCCGCTTGAGGCCGAGGGCGCGAAGCGTGCCGATCTCCCTCGTCCTCTCCAGCACCGCCGTTCCCATGGTGTTGACCGTGCTCATCACGACGATGACGAGGACGATGCAGAATATGAAGAGGAACATCATGTCCATCATGCCCCTCACTTTCGAGTAGAACAGGGAAAGCTCGTTCCACGTCTTTATCTCGGTCTGAATCCCGCGCCTGCCAGCTTATCGAGAAGGAGGCGGCGCATCTTCCAGGTGTTCTTCGTCTCTTTCAGGAGGACCACCATCCTCTCGGCCCTCTGCGTATCGTAGAGGGACTGGGCGAAGTCGAAGGTGAAGCGCATATACTTGTCATTGGTAGCATCCGAGCCCGAATCGTAGACGCCCGATACCACGATGTCCATGGCGTTCATCTGGCCGGAAAGGGTCGGCGCCATCACCACGCCGTCCTTGCCGGCCGTCAGGTTGAGATACTTCGCCAGGTCCTGGGCCATCTCGACGCCGTAAGGCATTTTTTCACGCAGCCCTTCTCCCTTGATCGGTCTGAAATCGTACCAGCTGCCCTTGATGGTCCTGTCGTCCTGGGGAACGACCCCTTGCGCCACGAAGATCGTTGAGTTCGTGCCGTTCGAGACCAGCCCGGTGAGGCTGATCTGGGGCGTCGCCAGGATGACGCCGTCCTCTTTCTTCGCCAATTTCGTGATCTTCTCGATTTCCTCTTTTGAGAACATGTAGCGCTCGGGGTCCGATTTTCCATGTTCGAGCCAGCCGGCCTTATAGATCGTGAGATGGCCTAGACCCTCGCCACGGATGGCGGAGTGCTCCAACCCTTCATACATGCCGCTCACGTATCCCCGGAAGAGGCTGATCGCGGCAAAGCCTACGCCTATGGCGACGAGGGTGACAAAAGAGCGCCGCTTGTTCCTCATGATGTTCCGCATCGCGAGTTTTATCCATTTTCTCATGACCGTCCACCTCCGTCGACGATACGGCCGTCTTCAAGACGGACCAGGCGTTTGACGCGATCCAGGAGGCGCTGATCGTGGGTGGAGAAGACGAAGGTTACGTCGTCTCTCTCATTTAATTCCCTCATCAGGGCGATAATTGCGCGGGCCGTTTCCGAATCGAGGTTGGCAGTCGGCTCGTCGGCGATCACGAGAGAGGGCTTGTTGACCAGGGCCCTGGCGACGGCGACCCTCTGCTGCTGGCCGCCCGACATCTTGTAGGGGCGATGATGGACGAATTGCTCGAGCCCCACTTCCTGAAGACGCGCCAATGCGGCGTTTTTCGCCTCATTGTAGCCGGCGCCCTTTATCTGGAGGGGGAGCATCACGTTCTCCAGGGCGGAAAGGACCGGGACGAGGTTGAAGCCCTGAAAGATGAAGCCGATCATCTCGTTGCGAAGCTCGCTTCTCTGGTTGTCCGAGAGGCTGCGCACATCCCTGCCGCCGATCGAGAGGGCGCCTTCGGTCGGCTCATCGACCGCGCCCATAAGGTTGAGAAGGGTCGTCTTGCCGGAGCCGGAAGGCCCCCAGATGGCGACGAACTCCCTACGCTCGATGGACAGATCGACGCCCGCAAGGGCATGCACCACCGTTTCCCCCAAGCGGTAATCTTTCCTGATGTGTTTCATCTCGATGAGCGCATGTCCGGCCGCCCCCGTGTTTCCGTCATTTCCCCCTGCGGCCGCTTGGGTTGAAGAGTGACTCATGATGAATTCCTCCTTTTCTCGATAAATCTGGAGGGGGGACACCCCTCCGAAAGACAAGGGGCGAGAGGAGTGTCCCCCCAACCGCTTTTGATGGTAATAGATTACGAGCTGTTCATCCGTGCTTGAAGGGTTGCGCGACGAAAGGGAGGGAGGGCCGATGAGGCGGCGGCTCATGAGGGCGAACGGCGCCGGGGCCGAAAAAAGAAGAAGAAAAGGAGAGAAGAATAAGTTAACCTATGACGATGCAAAGAGTCCGGAAAAACAACATAAGATGGTTCCTCGACGATTGCGCCGGCCTGGCGGCCATGGTCGGCGCAATCGTCGAGGGGGAAGACTCCCGCAGGAGCTACTCGATCCTTGAGTGCGGCGAGAAAAAGGCCTTCGTCAAGTTCTTTCTGGAGCGGGGCGCAGGCGGCTGGATAAGGAACAGGCTGAATCCGAGGGGCAGGAAGGAGTACGCCCTGGCAAGGCGCCTCTTATCGGCAACAGTTGCGACCCCTGCCCCCATGGGATACGGCATAGGGAAGGGAGGCTCTTTCATCATCGAGGAGCTGATCGAGGGTGAGACTCTTAAGTCGGCCTTCGACGGCGCGGCGCGAAAGGAGCCGCTTATTGACGCCCTTGCGCTTTTCTTGAGACATCTTTCGGCTCGCGGCGTGAGGCACAACGACCTCCACCTCGACAACATTTTGATGAAAGGAGAGACGCTCTACCTTATAGACCTCCACAAGGCATGCATAAAAAAGGGCGGCTTTACACGGAAGGATGAGGTGAAAAACCTCGCCCAGGGCCTTACGATGATTTACAGCGAGATGACGGAAGCGGCCAAACGGCGTTTCTTCGAGGGCTACGGCCGGCCCGGCCTGCGGCCCGCTGTGGAAGCCGGCTTGAGATCGCAGTGGAAGGCATGGATCGACAGCAAGAAGAAGAGGGCTTTCTCAACGACGTCGAAACTCGTCGCAAGAGGGCGCAGGGTTTACGTAAGGGGTCGAGAGCAGGAGGCCCGCGGCGCTTTCCTGGAGTTGATCAAGAAAGACAGGAAAGTGCGCGTCGAACGGTACAGCGACCACGTGAGGAAGGTCTACGCGAGGAGGCGCCGGCTCGTGAGGGCGTGGGAGACCTGGACTGCCCTTCAATACGTCGGCCTCGACATCGCGCCGCGTCCCTTTTTCGTGGAAAGGCCGTTTATGCCCGGAGGCGGGTATGTCGCCATGGAGGACCTCACGGGACAGGGCGAGGAACTGGACAGGTTCCTCGACAGGAACTACGACGCTATGGACCTCGGACGGCGGCGGGCACTCATCGACGGGTTCGCGCGGTTCCTTGCGCGACTCCTGAAGATGGGAATTGTCCAGAAGGACCTGAAAGGCTGCAACGTCTTTGTGCTGGACGGCGCTTTCAGGCTTCTCGACGTGGAGGATATAGCGTTTTTCACCCCCGACGAGAAGGACCTTAAGGCCCTACTGGCGCAGCTCAACAACTCGCTGCCCGCAAGAATTGCGGCAGCCGACAGGATACGATTCTTCCTGAAGCTGACTCGTTCCTTTCCCTTTGACCGAAAGCGGCTTTTCAGGCAGGCGGCTGCCATTTGCGCGGGTGAAGAGATCGTCTACGAGGGCGCGTACGGTCTCAAAAGGGAATCATGGCAAGGGCGTCCGCCAGACTTCCCTGAGCGCTCACGCCGCCGGACTCGATGACAAAATGGCCTCTTTCCAGCGTCAGCTCCTCGACCCGGACCGGGAAGACGCCAAACGCTTTAAGTCTCGCAAGACCGGCGCCCTTGTGACCGGATAGATGGGCCGCGTCCCCCGGATGGAGGCGTAGGCGAACGGCGCCCCGGATTTCGGATGCGGTGCAGGTTTGCAAAAGGGCGAGACAAAATGCCTCCGATTTCACGAGGTAGCCGAAGGCAGGGTGAAAGGGGCCGGCGGCAATCTTTTCCTTCAGCACATCGTTCTCGGTGAGGCCCATCTTGATCGTCGCGATCCCGCTATTCCATGCGGCGACATAGATGAATACCGCTTTTGCGACGGCGCTTTCGAGGGTATCCGGCAAAAAACGACCGCTCGCGAACTCCTGATGGAGATCGGTATCGTGGAGTACGAGGAGAGGGTATATCCTGATGAACGACGGGGCGAGCTGATCGACGATCTCCGCCGTCTGCCGCACGTCCCGCGGCGTCTCGCCGGGAAGGCCCACCATCGTCTGAAGGCCCACGTCGAACCCCTCCTCGCGCAGGCGCCGATAGGCGGCGAAGGAATGGACGGCAGTATGTCCCCTTTTCAGCGCCGCGAGGATGTTGTCGTTAAAGCTCGGCATGCCGAGTCTCGATTGTCCGGACGCCGTACTTCCTGAGCAGCCTTATGACTTCCCTCTTGGGGGGAATGGGCTTGGTCGAGAGACGCACGCTGGAGATCCTGTCCCGGTAAGGCTCGAAGAGACGCAGAGCCCCTTCGAGCCTTACCGGCTCTGAGTCCGAGCATGTTTCCCCCATATAGCGCCACCTCGACCTGATCCGGCCGGGGACCGAGCAGCCGGGCGATGCGCTCCTCTATCCTGCCTTTTTCGCTATTGGCAATGTAGTCCTGGTTGCAGTAGGCGCAACGCTGCCCGCACCCGTAGTGGGGCAGGAAGATCGGCACGATCATGACCGGGACCGCTCCGCAAGCCCCGCCCTGTGGGCGGGGTAAAGGAGCGCAATCGATTTGCGCTTCATTCCTATCCGGGAAGCCCCGCCCCTAAAAGGCGCGGGGCTTCATCCCTGAATCTGTTCGAGCAGGAGACTGGCGGCCTTTTGCTCCGCTTCCCGCTTATTCTTGCCTACGCCCTTTGCCTTCATCTCTTTGCCCACATAGACGTAAATGCTGAAGCCTTCTTTTGTCTTTTTCGTCAGCCGGTATTTCGGGAGAATGCCCCATTTTTTCTGCGAATATTCCTGGAGCGCGTTCTTGGGATTTTTCTCCTGGAGCTTGGCTTCATCGAAAAAAGGCTGGAACAGGCGCCGGATCACGCTGGAGGCCGCTCCGAAC
>CAVTDX010000113.1:0-13815 GCA_963733345.1 uncultured delta proteobacterium | reverse complement strand
TTGTAGCCGCTTCGACTACGTATTGCTATCCCGTATTCTTCCATGAAGGCGGCGCGCTCATCCGGCGCCGTCATGACCAGCTCGGCCTCGAGGCTCGCGCAGGCGGAGATGACTGGCGCAGCGCCCAACAATGCCGCGCCGGCCTCGGCGGCGACGCCGTCGGCGTCGCTCCGGCCCATCGCCTCCTCGGAGCGGTTCACGACAACCATGAGAGGCTTTCGGGAGAGGAACTGAAAGCCCCTGAGGGCCTTTTCGTCAGATCCAGGAAGGTCCAGCGTGCTGAGAGGAGAGCCGGCATCGAGGTGCGCAAGGCATTGCGACAGCACGGCCTTTTCCTGCTCCAGCATGGGCGCCTCCTTCTTGCCGCCTTGTTTCTTGATCCGTTCGAGGCGGTTTTCGATCTGCACCATGTCGTCGATGATGAACTCGGCGAGGAGGCTGTGGAAATCGGCGGCAGGCCTGGCGGGCGCGCCGTCGTCGAAATCCTTGAGCACTACAAGAAAGGCGTCGCTGAGCCGCATCTGCTGGAGCTGCTTGGCCGGTACAGCCTCCTTCTTCATGTCGCCCTCGCTGATCGAATCCGTATCGCAGACCTCTATGCGGCCGTAGACGGTCTTTCTCGGGTGAAAGACCGCAGAAAGCCTGTCGACGCGCTCGTCCGGCACGTCCACAACGGCCGCTGTCGACCTGTTCGGACCGCCGGCTGGAATGCCGCTCATGGCGGCGAACAGGGTCGTCTTGCCGCAGGCGCGGCTGCCGATAATCGCGAGGTGCATCTCTTGTTTTATCTCCTTGTTCGGGGATGTTGCGACCCTTAGAATAGCGCAATTCCCTATGAAAAACAAGGCGGGGACGACGACGGACACGGTAAATGCGAATGGGCCGGCGGGTCGGTGTCGAGCAGAAAGATCGCTCAATTTCCGTCCCGGACGGCTTACCTTCGATATCGGTCCGGCGCGCTTCGCCGCTTCTGCGCCGGAAAGACTTGTTTTCCCGCCCAAATCGCCTTATATTATGGCCTGCTGAAACCGATTGATCGAAGGAGGCTCGTGGACGGATCAGGATTAAGGAGGAAGGGCGTGACAGATCAGGAGACCGACGGGCAAATCGCCGGGCAATCAAGCGTCATCGGAGAAATAAGCCGCCCCGCGGCGATGGCGGCCCTGCCGGACCTCTGCGACTTCATTGCGTCGGTTGAAAGGCAGGAGGGCTTCAGCGACGAAAGGATCGCGCAGATAGAGTCCGCTTTCATAGCGGCCGTCGAGAACGTCGTCGTCAGGGCGTACAGGCGCCGGATCGGAGAAGTCAGGGTCTCCTGCGGGCACGACGCCTGGGGGAAGCTCCTCATCGCAATTTCGGACGATGGCGAGCCGGCGAACATACTCCTCGCCGACGTGACGTTCGCAAGCGAGGAGGGCTCGGGCGACGAGCAGATGAGGGCGTCGGCGCGGCTGATAAAGAGGTTGATCGACAACATCGAATACAAAAGGGTGGACCGGGAAAACATACTCACCTTTTTCGTATCGGGCGAGCTTCGCGGAAAGAAAAGCGTCTGACGAAATGTAGGGAGGCGACAGATGGACGGCCGGGAAACAAGCTTCACTTCCTCCGCCTTGCAGGTGAACCTGGAACGCACGGCCGCCAGGGTCGAGATACCTGAAAGATACGGGGACCTCCTCAGGGCGGTTGAAGGGCATTACGGCATATTAGAGCGGACCCGGGAGCTGCTGATCGAGCTGAACCATCCCTTCAAGAACTGGGATTACGTGCTCACCCAGCTCAAGACCCTTGCCATAGGGGATTTCTACGACCTCAACGCCCATCCCGACGGCCGTGCGGCCCTCGCCGCCATTCTCGACATCCACTTTGAAGTCATGTTCGCCGACGCGGCGCAGGAAACGAAAGAGAAAGCCGTCCGTTTCCTTTTTGATTTTCTGAACACAGTCATCTCCAAGAGCGGCATGCAACTGCCGGGCAACATGCCTCTTTTCTCCCGCACGATTGACCGCCTCCTGGAGCTTTCCCTGAAGGACGATGGGATCGTCAGGAAAATCTCCTCGTACATCAGGGAAATGGCCTCCTTCCTCCTTCGCGCGGAGGCCGCCGCTCCATTCCGCCTCGGCCTCCTCCTCGGTCGCGCCTTCACGGCCGCCTACAAATTCTGGCTCTCCCAGCCCGACCCCGCCCAATGGTTCGGCGCGGACGGATCGACCGAGGGCATGGCGACCGCGTACCTGGAGCTGATTCGGCCCATCTCCCACGAGAATCTGGCGGCGCTTCTCGACCGCGTCGGGGCGATCGGGGCCGGTCAGGACCCATCCGGCGAGTCTTCCATCGCTTCCTATCTCGAAATGCCCGATTACTTCCAGATAGTGAATGCCTACATGCTCGTCGCGGACGGGCTCGAGAGGTCGAAGGCTTGCGCCGGACGCGAACATCTCGTCAAGCTCGATTTCCTCATGAACGTGATTAACACCGAAGGTCTCTCCGATATACACGGGACCGCCCTCATCGAGATCAACCGCTGCCTCAGCCTGGTCTTCAGGGAAGAAACACCCGAGAACCTGGATAGCTTCATCCGGAAGACTTTCTTCCTCCTCAAACGGTACGCTTCGGGACACAGCTTCCAGAACACCCTCATCGCCTGCATTACTACCATCGCGCGAGAAGTCTTTAAGCAGAACAACCACCCCCTCGTCGACGCCTTTGTCGACGAGCTGATAGGGTTCGGCTTCGAGCAGCCGGACGTGCTGGGCGCTACCGCCGAGTGGCAGATGAGGGTCAACCCCGCACACGTAGAGAACATACGCTCCTGGCTCGCGATAATCGCCATGAAGCCCCGGTGGACGAAGAGATTGCTCTCCGCCCTCATCATCAACCTCAGGATCGGGGGCGTCTTCGTGCGCGACACGGACCTCCTGCAAAGGGACGTCTCCAACCTGCTCAATGCGGATATCGAGCCCGCGTACAACCTGGTAAGACAGCTTCTTGTCATCCTGCCCATCTATTTCAATGAAATAGGCGCCGAGGGCGAGCTGAGAGAGATCTCGACAAAGATCGACGAGCTCTGTTTCAGGAACGACCCGCTCATCCATTTCGTCCGCAAACAGTCCCACGTCGACAGCAACAGCAGGCTTGTCCCGTTCATGGAGGATATTTTCAGATACTGGCGTTCGGGCTCGCGAGCGTATATCGAGCCCTATCTGCCATGCGAAGTGGCCGAGGCGATTGTGCCTGCGGGCGAATACTTTGACGGTCTGCACCGTCTGTTTGAGGCGTTCTCGCAGAAAGCCGACATGAGGCCGCAAGCCTTCCTGGAATGGGACAGATCGAGGATTGCCAGGGAGATCAACGCCGTCAAAGGGGTCCCCGAAAGAGACAGGGAAAGGGCGGCCCTAGCCCTGCGTCTCTACCAGCTCCTCTGCAAGAAATACAACCCACAGCACGTGGACCTGATAAGAGACCTGGAGAAGACCTATCTCTTCAACCCGGCGCAGCTCCGTTCTCTCGAAGGCTCTCTCAAGAGCAAAAATTACCGTCAGGGCCCTGGAAATAGTCCTCGACTTCCTCACGGTCCTCAAGCAGAAATCCTTTCCCCCGGCAAGAGCACGTATTCGGAGAACATCTATTACAAGAGGCACATCGCCGCCGGAATCCCTTCCATGTATGGGACTTACAGGGAGGAGAAATTCGAGGCGGTCGGCCTTTCGCTGAGACTGGAGAGCCTGGCCGCCGTCCTTTTCGAGCGGCTCAAGGAGTCCCTCAATCTCAAGTTCATCACGAGAGGCGCCCTCACCAGGATACATCAGTGCCTCTGGCTCTACATAAAAGCGCTCGATCTGGAAGGGTTGGCGACCGAAGGGCTAGTGGTCAAGGTCAAGTACATCACCTCGGCCCTAAAGGTAAAGCAGTTCTCCGTCGACCAGTATCTCGACATCTTCCGGTTCATTTCGAAGGGCGTCCAGGATATCATCAAGGACTATTACATCGACACGCACGGTCCGAACCTTCCCCTCATCATCGACCGGATAGAGCGGACCCGCTCCCCGGACAGACTGGGTCCGGCCGTTGACGAAGAGACGGTCTATCAGCTTTCGGAGAACTTCACGAGGTCCATTATTTCCTCCGCTTTCGGCCTTCAGGTGATGGACTCCTTTATCAACGCCATAATCGAGACTCTGAGCGCCGAGCTGGAAAGGTTCAAGGACAATAAGCAAATGCTCAACATCGTCATGGCCTATGAGCCGGAGCTGACCGTCACCCCCCTGAGCAGGCCGGACAAGAAAATAGACAACCAGATCCTGATCGGGAACAAGGGGTATTTCCTCAAGCAGTTGCTGGCCATGGGTTTCCCCGTCCCTCCGGGTTTCATCATCACGACCGAAGTCTTCCGGGGCTTCGACGCCGTCGTCGGCTACAAGCACATCTTCAAGGACATCAGCCTGAGGATCGCAAAAGAGATCGCAAGACTCGAAAAGCTGACGGGCTGCAAATTCGGGGACCCGAAAAACCCGCTTCTGCTTTCGGTAAGGAGCGGGGCCACCGTTTCCCTCCCAGGCATGATGCACTCTTTTCTCAACGTCGGGATCAACGAGGCGATCGCCGAGGGTCTGGCGCAGAGGGAAGGCTTCAGCTGGGCCGCGTGGGACTCCTACAGGCGCTTCCTTCAGATATGGGGCATGTTCCACGGCCTCGACCGGAATTTCTTCGACACTATTATCGATACGTACAAGGAGACGCACGGGGTAAGGCGCAAAATAGAATTTAACGCCGAGCAGATGCGTCAAATCGCGCTCTCGTACAAAAATGCCATGAAAGAACGAGGCATAGGGCTGGGCGAGTCGCCCGAGGACCAGCTTAGGGAGAGCATCCTCCGGGTCTTTGCGTCATGGAATTCGAAGCAGGCCCGCATATACAGGCAGCAGATGCACCTGTCCGACGAGTGGGGCACGGCGGTCATCGTCCAGGCCATGGTGTTCGGCAACCTGAACGATCGGTCCGGCTCCGGCGTTATCTTCACCCGCAACCCCCGAGGCCCGTCGCCCGAGGTCAGTCTCTTTGGCGACTTCATTTTCGGAGTCCAGGGGGACGACATCGTCTCCGGTCTCGTCGAGACCTACCCGATCTCCGAAAAACAGCGCATCATAGAGCAAAGAGAGTCCTCTATTTCCCTGCAGGCGAGGTTCCCCGCCATCTACGCCGAGCTGGTCCGCCTCTCAGAGACCCTCGTGTATGAAAAACGCTTCAACCATCAGGAGATCGAGTTCACCTTCGAGAATTCTACGGCAGGCGGTCTTCACATACTCCAGACCAGGGACATGGTCCAGATAGAGACGCGCAAGGTAAAGACGTTCAAGGTCACGAGCCTCTTGCGGGAATCGATGATCGGGACTGGGATAGGGGTCGCGGGCGGCGCGCTCTGCGGCAGGAGCGTCTATTCCGAAGAGGACATTAAAAAGTTCCGCCTGGAGGAGCCTGAGACGCCGCTGATATTGATACGACCCGATACTGTCCCCGACGACGTGGGCATACTCCTTCAGGTGGACGGCCTTCTCACCGCAAGGGGAGGGAGCACCTCGCACGCGGCGGTCACCATTCCCCAGTTGAAGAAGGTGGGCGTTGTAGGCTTCAGCCGGCTCAGGGTGTACGAATCGGAAGGATACAGCAAGGTCGAGGGGCACATTGTCAGGTCAGGCGATTTTATCGCCATAGACGGCTGGAGCGGGGCGGTCTATCTCGGTAAGCACGACTGCAACTCGTAGAGTCGAAAGTCGAAAGTTAAAAGCGACTACGGCCTTTGCTTTCGACTCTTAACTTTTAACTACGTCAACTGCTTGTGCGCGTAGACTACAAGGTCCCCCATCCTGTTCGTATAGCTCCCGAACTCGTTGTCGTACCAGCCGAAGACCTTCGCGTGAACTACAGGCACCCTCATCCTTCTTGTCGGCATCGACTGGAGCAGGGCATCGGGCAGCCCGGGGATCCCGGACGAGATCCACGTCGATAAAGGCGCTCCTCGTATGGTTGAACTGCCCCTCGATCACCACGGCCGCATCCATGCCGATGAGATCGGTCGATACATTCTGGTTTTCGCTGAAGACTACGAGACGCTCCGGGTCTTTCTCCGCCCTCTCCTTGTAAATGGCGTTGATCAGCTTCGTGTCTATCGCAGGCGTTCCTGCGCCGTTGGTCATCGCCTGGAACGTGACGTTCAGCACGATGAGAGATTCCGTGTTTGTCGGCACGCGAATGGAATCGGCCATGAAGCCGATGTTGTTCACTTGCGGGATGACCTGGGAAAGGGCCTCGGCAGCGTTCGTCGACGTCAGAATGATATTGTTCAGGATGCTCCGGTTCTTCCGGAGGTCCTTCGCGCCCGCCTTCGGTACGGAGTCGAGCACCGACTGCGTATTGGTAGCGGCATGCACTGTGGACATCGATGCGGTTAGAACCCTGTTCGTCTCCTCGGTCTCAAGCAAAGGCTTCACCATATGGGCCAGCGCAGTTGTCGTGCAGGAAGCGGCGGAGACGAGACAATGCTTTTTCACGTCGAGGGCCGGATGATTTATCCCGTAGACCACGGTCACCGCGTCGTCAGGCTTCGAGAGGCCCTTATTCTTTATCTTGAAGGCGGAGGAATTTACCACTATTTTCGCGCCCGCCGCCAGGTGGCCTCTTATGGCGCCCTTCGCGTCGTCGGCCCGGAGCGTGGGGTCCGTAAACTTCCCCGTGCATTCCGCAACGACGTCGACGCCGTAATCGCGCCAGGCAATGCCGCCGGGGTTCCTCGCCTCCCGGAGTACGGTCACCGGTATTCCGTCGATCAAAAGCTTGCCCTTTCTGTCGTCGACCACTTCGATTAAAGGCATCCCTTTCTGTCCATAAAGAAAGCGATGAAGGAGCCCGTAAGTCGCATCCCTCTCGATGAACTGCGCGACGGCTTCGAGGCTTATTCCTACCTCGCGTCCCTGGTTAACGACTATTTCCTTGAAGTATTTGCGTCCGATGTGGTGCCATAAGGTGAGCTTGCCGATCCTGCCCAACCCGTTGATGCCGAGTACTGCGGGCCGGGTCTCGAAGACCTCTATCTTCGTCATATCGCACCTCTTAAGATAAATATCTTCCTCTTCAATGTATGAAAGGTGAGGCAAAAAGTCAAGGCTCCGGCCGTTTTTTAGGATATCTCTTGACATCGCCGATGAATTCGGGTAAACTGTCGTTTATGAAGATTGAGAAGTTTTATTTTAACTATTTTAGCCTGCACCCGTGTACCCTGCCGCTCTGAAGCGGGGATCAGGGCCATGGGTGCGAAACCGACCCATGGCCCTGAATTTTCTTAGGGCCGTGGAGATTTTCACGGCCCTTTTTTTATGGAGGATCGGGTGATTCTATCTGAGAAGATCAGCAAGCTTGTGAAGGACCAGGAAGGATGGACAAGGAAGATGTTCGAGGCCGGCATCCGGATGAAAGAGGAGTATGGCCCCGAAAACGTATATGACTTTTCCCTGGGGAATCCGGAGATAGAACCCCCCCCGGTCTTGAGGTCCCGGCTCATCGAATTACTCGAACATCCGGTTCACGGGATGCACCGGTACATGCCGAACAACGGCTACGAGAAGGTGAGAGAGGAGATCGCCGCGCATCTTTGCCGGCGGAGCGGCCTTCCCTTCACCGCCTTGCACGTCTTCATGACGGTGGGATGCGCGGGAGGTCTCAACGTCGTGCTGAAGGCAATGCTCGACATGGACGACGAGGTGATCCTGCCGAGCCCCTTCTTCTGGGAATTCAAGAATTACATAGAGAACTTCGGGGGCGTCCCGATAATAGTCGACACGAAAGAGGACTTCCAGCTCGATATGGGCGTCATCGAGGCTGCCCTCTCGGAGAAGACCAAAGCCATCTTGATCAACAGTCCCAACAACCCCACCGGCGCCGTCTACAGCCGGGAAAGTCTCGAAGAGCTGGCCGAGCTGCTCGACAGGGAAAGGCGCAGGGGGCGGGAGATATATATAATTGCCGACGAAGCGTACAGGAAGCTGGTATACGCCGATGCTCCCCTCCCTGACCTCTTCGGCCTTTATGATCTTGTCGTCTCGGTGACCTCCCATTCGAAAGACCTCGCTCTGCCGGGCGAAAGGATCGGATATGTCGCCATTTCCCCGCAAATCGCGGAGGCGCCGCTCCTGGTTTCCGGCATGATGATCGCGATCCGGGCCCTTGGTTTCGTAAACGCCCCGGCCCTCTTCCAAAGAGTGGCGGCGGAATTCCAGGAGAATTCGGTCAGCGTCGACGAATACCGGCAGAAAAGGGATCTCCTCTATGATGTTCTGATGGAAGCGGGGTTCGAATGCGTGAAGCCGACAGGCGCGTTCTACATGTTCCCGCGGTCGCCGCTGGCCGACGAAGTCGAGTTCGTCTTCAAAATGCAGGAAGAGGAAAGGATACTCGTGGTCCCGGGACGGGGCTTCGGGAAGGAGGGTTATTTTCGCATCGCCTACTGTGTCCCGATGGAGACGATCTTGAAGGCCAGACCCGGTTTCCTGAGAGCGGGGAAACGATACATACGGAGGGTAAGGAATTGACTATTTCGAACAGGATTTCGATGCTGATGGAGAACTCGTCCTGGATCAGGGCGATGTTCGAAGAGGGGGAGAAGCTGAAGAACGTCTATGGTCCGGACAACCTCTTCGATTTCACCCTCGGAAATCCTATCGAGGAGCCGCCGCAGGAACTGAAGGATGAGCTCCGCGATATGGTCGCGCAACCTAAGCTCGGCATGCACCGCTACATGACCAACAGCGGCTACGCCGACGTGCGGGAACAAATCGGGAGCTTTCACCGGGAGAAGTCCGCCCTTCCCTTCACGGGCGACCATATCATAATGACCGTCGGCTCCGCGGGGGGCATCAACGTAGCCATGAAAGCGTTGCTCGATCCCGGCGACGAGGTACTGGTCATGTCGCCTTTCTTCGTCGAATTTATGTTCTACATAGGAAACCACGGCGGCGTGATGAAATTGGTGGAGACTAAGGAGAATTTCCACCTCGACGTCGACGCCGTTGAAAGGGCGATTACCGAGAGGACCAGGGCGATCATCATCAACTCGCCCAACAACCCCACGGGCGCGGTGTACCGTGAAGACGAGCTGAAGGCGCTTGCTGCGCTGCTCGGCCGAAAGAGACAGGAGGGGCGCCGCATCTTCCTTGTCTCCGACGAGGCATACCGCAAACTGCTCTACACCGACGCGCCCCTGCCGGACCTCTTCAACCTCTACGACGACGTCATAGCGGTCCACTCCCATTCGAAAGATCTGGGCCTGGCGGGCGAGCGCATCGGCTACATCGCCGTGTCGCCCAGGATTGACGATGGGCGGCCGATGATCGACGCCATGATCTTTGCCAACAGGATACTCGGCTTTATCAACGCCCCCGCCCTGATGCAGCGGCTCGCGGGCAAGTTCCAGAAGAACAGCGTCGACGTAGCGGCTTACCGGAGCAAACGGGACGCCATCTACGATATCCTGGTGGAGTCGGGATTTGACGTCGACCTCCCCGACGGCACCTTCTACATCTTCCCGAAATCGCCTATCGCGGACGACATCGAGTTCGTCGCTCTCTTGCAGCGCCACTTCATTCTGGCGGTGCCGGGGGCGGGCTTCGGGAGGAGAGGCTATTTCAGGCTCGCCTATTGCACCGAGATGAGCGTGATAGAGAGGTCGCGGGAAGCCTTTATGAAGGTAGGCAGATTGTACCGGCAGGTTTAGGTGAACGATGACGGAAACAATACCCTTTGGATGTCCCATTTGCGGCAAGAAAAAAGAGTACGCCGTTGACTATCTGGTCGAAGGGGCGCTCCTCGAATGCCCCTTCTGCAAGGTGAAGCTGACCCTGCACGGCCACATGCTCAAGGACGTTCGGGAGCAGATCGGAAAGCTGAAGGGATAGTTTCTTTCCGGACAAGCATATGTCGCGCCGCCTGTCGACTCTTATAATATGGGATGATGAAAGCAGACTGGCGCCATATTCAGCTTTTGGGTTGGTACGACCGGCGGGGCAGGGCCTACCTCGTCCCCCTGCAGGACAGCCGTCCATCCGTGAAATTGGTCATAACCGGGGTGAAAGAAGCCGAGGTGCCTCTCCTGGACATGCCCGTCCCGAAAGGAGCGGCCCTCCATATCGTCCCCGACGACAAGAACCCTTACGAGTATGCCAAGGAGCTGGGCGGATTTTACGCCGTGGGGTTCTATGTCGCAGAAGGCTTCGAAAGGTCGAGCAAATAGGGCTGCTGCGTTTTTGAAGGCGGTCCGCCGCCTCAGGCGCCTGCCGCAGGGGCGCCGGCCTGCCTCGCCACGAAGCCCTGCGTATTTAAACCCGTGCTCGAGGGAGTCCCCGCGATCCGGGCAAGATACGCCTGACCCAACCGCGAAAGGTGGTCGTCTACGCTGTCGAAGTAATTGTAGTGGATCTGCTCTTCGTCATTGATTGCTTCAAGGAGCTTTACGCTCGTGTTGTCGCCGCTTTCCCTGCACACCCGTATAAACCCGTTGTAGGACGTTATCGCTTCATCCTCGAGCGTCCTATCGAAGGGGAAGACCATTTCCACCGTCTGCCCTTTTTCAACCGCTGCCGCCAGCTCGCTGGTCGGCCGTCCGCCGAGCTCCTCGATCCTGTCGGCGAGCATCTCCGCGTGGCGCATCTCGTCGATTGCGATGAGCTTCACCTTCATGGCCATGTCGCCGTAATCCATATTGTCCAGGTCGTAGTGCTGGATCATGTACTGATGAATTGCATGCAGCTCCATGGACCTTGCCGTGTTCAATGCGTCGATGATCTTTCTGTTCCGCTCTTCCCGCGCAGGATCGTAAACCATTCGATGCCTCCTGATTCGATTGCCGGCATATCCGGTGGAGAGTGCCTTGCCTAATATAGTATTACCGTAAACGGGGAGTTGTGCAAGGAAAAAGAGGGAAGGCTACGGCGAGGATTCGGCAAGAAAAGCCCTGCCTCTTTGACGCGAAGCGGAGGGGCCGCCCGGCGCCTCCGGGACAGAAGGTTTTTTCAGCTTCAGCCTCACCCTCTCTTCTTCGCGCTCTCGGGCTTCTTCTTCTGCCTCCAGCTTGAATTTGACCTCGTTGAAGGCCTTGACCAGGTCCCTGTATTCCAGGGAGTCGAAATCGAGAAGGGAGAAGTTGAGATGATTCTCCTCGACAAACTCCTTGAACGTCGTATCGGCGGTCATATCTCCTCCTTTACGCAGGATCGTCCCATAAAGTATGATCGTCGGCGGCGTCATTTGCTTAAGCGAACAGCTTTGTCTGTTTCGGAAGGCGTAATCGGCTATTTCCTCTTCTGTCGCGATCGGATAATCCCTCGTAAAACCGAACGAAGAGGAAACGAAAGGCATGCTCCGGGTCGGGACGGCAGTGCGGAAATCTTAAGCGCCCCTATGAACGTTTCGAAGCATATAGTGAAGCCGGAAGGACGGCGTCCGCTAACCGGTGCTTTCCTTCAGCGCGCAAAAATCCGCCGAATTGGCAAGGCCCATGCAGGCGTCGATTGCCTCGTCCACCCGCTCGATGAACTTGAACTGCATGTTCTCCTTGATGCTCTCCGGCACCTCTTCTAAGTCTTTCTCGTTCATCTTGGGCAGGATCACGTTCCTGATCCCGGCCCTGCGCGCCGCGAGCACCTTCTCCTTGATGCCGCCCACAGGGAGCACGAGCCCCCGCAGCGTGATCTCGCCCGTCATCGCCACGTCGTTCCTCACGGGACGGTCGGTAAGCAAGGAAACCAGCGCCACGAGCATCGTGATGCCCGCGGAAGGGCCGTCTTTCGGGATCGCGCCCTGCGGCACGTGTACGTGGACGTCCTGCTTCTCGAAGACGTCGTCGGATATACTGAAATCCTGCGCCCTGCTCCTTATGTAGCTCCACGCCGCCTGGGCGGATTCTTTCATCACGTCGCCGAGCTGGCCGGTAAGAAGGGGCGGGTTCCCCTTGCCCTTCATCTTGGTCGCCTCGATGAAGATGATGTCGCCGCCGGTAGGGGTCCAGGCGAGGCCCGTGGCGACGCCGGCGTATTTCGTCCTTTCCGCCACTTCCGAGTAGTGTTTTATAGGACCGAGGTACTTGCGGATGTCGTCGGCCGCGACTACGGTCTTCTCCGTCTTTCCTTCCGCGACCTCCTGCGCGATGGCCCTGCAGACCGCTGCGATCTCGCGCTCCAGGTTCCGCACCCCGGCCTCCCTCGTGTAGGAGCGTACTATCACTTGGATCGCCTCGTCCTCGAACTCCAACGAGGTCGGCCGTAAGGCCGTGCTCGCCGAGCTCCTTCGGAATGAGGAACTCCTTCGCGATCATGATCTTTTCTTCTTCCGTGTAGCCGGGCAGCTCCAAGACCTCCATCCTGTCTTTCAGCGCGGGCGGCACGGGGTCGAGGATATTCGCGGTAGCGATGAACATCACCTTCGACAGGTCGAAAGGCACTTCCAGGTAGTGGTCGCTGAAAGACCAGTTCTGCTCGGGGTCGAGGACCTCGAGGAGCGCGCTCGACGGGTCGCCCCTGAAATCCATGCCTATCTTATCGACCTCATCGAGCATGAAGACGGGGTTGTTCGATCCAGCCTTCTTTATTCCCTGGATCACCCTGCCTGGCAGGGCGCCCACATACGTCCTGCGGTGGCCCCTGATCTCGGCCTCGTCGCGAATGCCGCCGAGGGATATCCTCATGAACTTCCTTCCTAGGGCCCGGGCGATCGACTTGCCGAGGGACGTCTTTCCCACTCCGGGCGGCCCGACGAAGCAGAGTATCGGCCCCCTCATGTCAGTCTTCAGCTTCCTGACCGCCAGGTATTCGAGTATCCTTTTCTTCACCTTTTCAAGGTCGTAGTGGTCTTCGTTGAGGATCCTCCGCGCATCCATGATGTTGAGGTTGTCTTCGGTGGAGTGGGACCACGGCAGTTCGACCAGCCAGTCGAGGTAAGTCCTCGCCACCGTGTACTCGGCCGACATGCTGCTCATCTTCGACAGCCTGTCGAGCTCCTTCTCCGTGACCTTCTGCACCTCCGACGACATGTGCGCCTCGAGCATCTTCTTCCGGAGCTCATCTACCTCCGTATATCGTTCGTCGCTCTCGCCAAGCTCCTTCTGGATCGCCTTGAGCTGCTCCCTCAGATAGTATTCTCTTTGGGTCTTATCGATGCCTTCTTTAATGTGGGACTGTATCTTGCTCGAAAGCTCCAGGGTCTCCAGCTCGCGGTTGAGCATCACCGTAACTTTCTTAAGCCTTTCCTTCAAGTCGATCTTTTCCAGCACTTCCTGCCTTTCGGCGACGCTGATATTGATCGTCGACGCGACAAGGTCCGCGAGGTTCCCTGGGCTCTCTATTTTCGTCGCGATCTGAGAAAGCTCCGACGACAGGTAGGGAGCTATCTCCACCGCCTTCTTATATAGATTTTTCAGGTTGATGTACATCGCATCAACCTCTATGTCCTTCTGGTACTCCTCGAATATGGGAAGGATGCGCGCCCTGAAATGGGGCTCCCTTGGGTGAACTCGACCAATTTGAACCGCGCGAGCCCCTGGACAACGATCCTCTGGCTCCCGTCCACCATCTTCACCATCTTCATGATTGTGGCGACCGTGCCTATGGTGTACAGATCTTCCAGCTCGGGATCTTCTATGTCCGGGTTCTTCTGGGTAAGAATGGCGATGAGCCTATCCCTGCCCATTGCCTCGTCGATCAACCGGATGGACCGTTCCCTGCCCACTACCAGAGGCACTATCAAATCAGGATAAGCGACCGTTCCCCTGAGCGG